>NZ_CP162602.1:0-300000 GCF_040957575.1 Vibrio sp. HB236076 | reverse complement strand
TCGTGTCTTGTAATCCGACCTTTGATGATTGGTTCGCTGGTGGCAGTCGATATGGCTAAGAGCGATGGGTAACCCAAAACAAAGACGTGACATGTTCAATAACCAAGGGAAGTGAAGTCATGAAATTAGGATTTATCGGTATAGGTAAAATGGGCACTGGGATCGTGCGTAATTTATTGAAAAATGGCCATCATGTGATTGTTTGGGATCGCTACGAAGAGCCGGTTGCTGAGTTGGCGGCGTTAGGGGCCGAAGTCGCTCAAGACTTGGTCGAGGTCGCCAAATATGACGTTGTTTTTTCTATGTTGGCTCACGATGAAGCGATCGAGACCGAGTTGATAAACAGTCGTTGGTTAGAAACGGTGGCGAACTCTGCCTTGATTCACGTGAATTTATCAACCATTTCGGTTGCTTATGCAAAAAAGTTGCAATTACGACACGAGAGCAATGGGGTGACGTATGTCGGGTGCCCCGTGTTCGGCAGACCCGATGCTGCATTAAATGGCACCTTGAATTTAGTGGTGGCTGGCCCTGCAAAAACGCTTGATTTCTTACAACCTGCATTGTCGGCGATCAGCGCGCAAACCTGGGTAGTTGGTGAGCAGGCCTATCAGGCCAACCTGGTCAAAATTGGCGGCAATATGATGATTGCGTCCGCGATTGAGTCGATGGCAGAAGCCACCGCACTA
Organism: Vibrio sp. HB236076; assembly: GCF_040957575.1. Classification (NCBI taxonomy): domain Bacteria; kingdom Pseudomonadati; phylum Pseudomonadota; class Gammaproteobacteria; order Vibrionales; family Vibrionaceae; genus Vibrio; species Vibrio sp. HB236076. The sequence continues at coordinate 299,311 of NZ_CP162602.1, read as the reverse complement.
GGGACAGCGAATGGTATCGATCGCAATATTATGTTGGATGTTTACCTATCGGCTTTGTTTCCCTGTGGTGTTTATCAAGGCTATGGCAACTTTATTCGTCAACGCGATTACCAGCCCGTGGGCTTCAAATTACCCCTCGGATTAAAGGATGTGCGACTGGCATTAGAAGCGGGTGAGCAATCTCGTGTCCCCCTTCCTTTAGCCAGTGTGGTTCATCAAAGTTTAGTACAAGCCATGGCGTGCGGATACGAAGATAAAGATTGGTCTTCCTTGGCGGAAATGTCTTATGTTCGAGCCGGTTTGATAGAGAAATAGTCGTTTAAACATATATGGATAGTGAAGTTTTAAAAGGAATTAAAAATGGATTTGCAGCTTAGTGATAAGAAGGTGTTGATTACAGGGGCATCACAGGGGATTGGCGAAGGGTTGGCCTTTTCTTTTGCCGAGCAGGGGTGTGATTTGCACTTAACGGCTCGCTCTGAAGAGAAACTCTCGGCAATGGCGATTGAAATTGCAGAGAAATATGACGTGCAAGTCACAACGACCGCCGTCGATATGACGGCAAACGGCGCTTGCGAATTGATTGTTGAGCAAGCTGGTGACATTGATATTTTGATTAATAACGCTGGTGTCATTCCAAGTGGCAGCCTCTTTAATATTGATGCCAAGCAATGGCGCGATGGTTGGGCTCTTAAGGGGTTTGGGTATGTCGACATGATTCGATTGGTTTACCCCAAAATGAAACAAAGAGGGGGCGGGGTGATTTTAAACAACATTGGGAATGGCGGTGAAGTTTGTGACCCCAACTATGTGGAAGGTGCGGCTGGAAATGCTTCTATTATGGCCATAACACGAGCGATAGGTGGAAGCAGCTTAGACGACAATATTCGCGTGGTTGGCGTGAACCCAGGTCCGGTCGATACCCAGCGCATTTACAATATGTTGAAAAAATTTGCTGATAACAAACTCGGGAGTGAAGAAAAATACGACGAGCTGTTAGAACAATATCCATTAGGTCGTCCTGCCAAGGTACATGAAGTCACCGATTTGTTTTTATTTTTAGCGTCCTTTCGCTCTGGGTATACCTCTGGGACGGTGTTTACGGTTGATGGTGGTATCGCCGCTCGTCGCTCTGTCGTTTAATTGTCGAGACATATATTAGGTTATTAGCAATGAAAAAATTTGAATTGAGAAACCAATATTTTGATGCCCTTTGTCACACCGAAGGGCTGATGTGGCTTGGGCAAAATACCAACCATTACGAGCCAGACGAATCGGTTAAACAAGCCATCATTGATACGTTAGACAGCGGTGAATATCACGCTTATGCCCCTCCTGCTGGCTATGAAGAGTTGCGTCAGTTAATTCGAGAAGACATGGGAATACCTCAAGCAAGTGTGTTGGTGACCGATGGTGCTGTTGAAGCGTTATTTAACGTGTGCAGTAACTTGTGTAAGCCCGGTACGGACTTTGTGACCACAAACCCAAGTTGGGCATGGCCAATGCGTTTCGCTGAGAAAATGGGCGCGAATGTCGTTGAGATTCCGATTTACGGTGAAGAAAATCAGTTTAAGTTGACGCCAGAACAACTGCGAGAGGCGGTGTCAGAGAACACCGAGGTCATTTATTTGGTGGATCCGAATAACCCACTGGGAACTTGCCATACTAAAGAGGAAATTCAAGCATTTGCCGACATCGCCCGCTCAGTGGATGCTTATATTATTCACGATACAACCTATTTTGCTTTCGCTGAATCATTTACACCTATGTATTTGTTTTATCCAGAGAAAACCCTGCAAATTTATAGTTTTTCTAAATGGTTAGGGCTAGCTGGGATGCGACTAGGGGCCGTCTTGGCCAATGAGGATATTATTGAGCGCCTGGCAACGGCGCCGCCCAATAATTTGGGCAGTAATGTCATGTCTCAGCGAGCGGCAATTGCCGGATTAAAGACGAAGTCGCAGTGGTTTCCTAAAGTGTGGGAGCGTCAACGTCGTAACCAAGCGGTGGTCGCCCATGCCGTCAGTCAGATCCCCGGCCTGCATGTGCCGATTTACCCCTCACAGGCAAACCTATTGATTATCGAGACGGTCGAAGCAGGGATCGATCCTAAAGCCTTAGTCGCCGCTTACCAGACGAAAGGCATCATGATACGTCAAGGTATTTATCACACTCAAAAATTTGGTGACCGCTTTGTAAAAGTGAGCCTGACCGTTCCAGAAGAGTGGGCTGACCAATTTTGCCAATGGTTACCAGAAATGGTTGAGCTGGCAAAAACTATTGAGATTCCACACGATCTTTTTTAAAGCAGGAGCAAGTGATGCCATTTGTTAACACGGACGATAACGTTAATTTGTATTTTGAAGAAGTCGGCTCAGGAGAGTCGATCATCTTTGTTCACGAGTTTGGTGGGGATATGCGCAGTTGGGAGCCACAAATGCGATATTTTTCACGTCATTATCACTGTATTGCCTTTAATGCACGAGGCTACCCACCCTCCGAGGTTCCCGAGGCATTGGAACAATACACACAACAACGCGCAGTGAAGGACATCCTTGCCATCATGGACCACTTACAGCTTGAAAAGGCCCATATCGTTGGATTGTCGATGGGGGGCTTTGCGGCGGTTCATTTTGGGTTAATGGCGCCAGAGCGTGCGCACTCATTGGTTGTGGCCGGCGCGGGCTATGGCGCAGAAAAACACTGCGAGGAATATTTTCGACAGGTTTCCCATCAGGTGGCAGAGCAGTTTGAACAACAAGGCTCGGTGCAATTTTCGAAAACGTATTCTATGGCCGCCAGTCGTATCACTTTTAAGATCAAAGACCCTCGTGGTTGGCAGGAGTTCGCGGATCAATTATCTGAGCATTCCGCCCTGGGGGCGGCGATGACAATGCGCGGCGTTCAAGCGAGGCGACCTTCTTTGTATGATTTAGAACAACCTTTGCAAGCGATGACAGTACCGGTATTGATCATTGTCGGAGATGAAGACGATCACTGTTTGCAACCGGCGATCTTTATGAAAAAAACCATTCCTGCTTCAGGGTTAGCGGTTTTTCCAAAGTCAGGTCACACGCTGAATATCGAGGAGCCGGGGTTATTTAATCAATTTGTCGGTGATTTTATGACAGCCGTTATCCAAGATAAGTGGTTGCCGCGCGACCCTCGTTCTCTTCCTTCAGAAATAATGAAAACATCATGAACATTGCAAATTTTACTTGTGCTACACGACTGTGGCAACGGCATGAAACGCTGTCGAAAATTGGCGCGACCCCAAACGGTGGGGTGGATCGAGCGGCCTTGACGGTGAATGATTTTCTCGCGCAAAAGCAGTTGTGTGAATGGGGGGCGTCTATCGGCATGACGGCGAGTCGAGACAGAGTCGGCAATCTTTTTTTAACGCTCAAAGGGCTCGATTCACAACGCGCTGCGGTGATGTCTGGCTCCCATCTTGATTCTCAACCAACCGGAGGGAAATACGATGGCGTGTACGGGGTGTTAGCGGCTTTGGAGGCTTGCCATGCCATGGTAGAGGCTGGGTTTACACCGCTTAGTGATATCGTGGTCGTCGCTTGGATGAATGAAGAAGGGTCGCGATTTGCCCCGGGAATGATGGGGTCGGCCTATTTTTCTGGTCAGCGCTCTCTTGAACAAATCTTGCCTGTCCAAGACCAGAAGGGAATCACGGTCGAGCGTGCTTTACAACACAGCCATGAATACTTGAGTCACATAAGCATCGCAGAGCCACCGGTACCGGCTTATTACTTAGAAGCGCATATAGAGCAAGGGCCGGAATTAGAAAAAAAACACATCCCAATTGGGGTGGTCACCGGTATTCAAGGCAAGAAAACCTATCGAATCACCATTGAAGGAGAGGCGGCTCATGCCGGTACTTCGCCAAAGCGTGAACGAAAAGACGCGCTTTTGGCTGCGGTGAGAATGATTGCCGACATGGATCGTGAATTTACTGATGAGCACGATTTAGTCAAGTTCACCGTTGGGGCTTTGGATGTCACACCGAATGCCCCTTCCGTGGTGCCAGAACGCGTGGTTTTTTCTATCGATTTGAGACACCCTGACAACGCTGTTTTACGTCGCTTTGGCGATCGAGTTGAGGCCATTTGTCAATCTGTTTCAAAGCCTTGTTCAGTTCAGGTTGAAGCACTGTCTTCGGCGATGTCACTGACGTTTTCAGCATCGATGCAAAAGGAGATTACAACCGTGAGTGAAAAGCTTGGTATCAAAACTCTGCCGTTGCTTTCTGCTGCAGGTCATGACGCCCGTTATCTGCATCGAATTTGCCCAAGTGCCATGTTGTTCATTCCTTGCCATAAGGGAATAACACACAACGAAAAAGAGCGGATTGCAATAGACGATGCGCATGATGGCGCCAAGGTATTGGTTAACGTGTTGGCGGAACTGGCTTGTCAACGAGATTGATGAAACAAGTCAATGAAAATACACGTATTGAGGAGAATTTTTCATGGATGAAATAAGTGTAGAAATGAATGAATCAGAGAAAGACAAAGCGCGATCAATGATCGAAGTTAACGACTTATCACTGGTTTTTAATACCAATGATGGTGATGTTCATGCGTTGTCGAATATCAATTTAACCATTCGCCAAGGTGACTTTGTCTCATTTATTGGCCCATCGGGTTGCGGAAAAACCACGCTATTAAGAGTGATCGCGGATCTCGAACAGCAAACTGGCGGCTCGATTACCGTTGACGGAACCTCACCTGAAGACGCTCGCTTAAATCGCTTGTACGGTTACGTCTTTCAAGCTGCGGCGTTATTACCTTGGCGAACCATTGAAAAAAACTGTGCTTTGCCATCTGAAATTTCTGGATTTTCACCGCAAAGGAAACAGGCATTGATCGATAAATACCTGGCCATGGTGGGCTTGCAAGATTTCCATCACAAATACCCTTGGCAGTTGTCCGGTGGCATGCAACAGCGAGCTTCTATTGCGCGAGCGCTGTGTATTGAACCCCCATTGCTATTAATGGATGAGCCTTTTGGTGCCCTCGATGAAATTACTCGAGACCATATGAATGTTGAGTTGCTAAAAATATGGCAAGAGACAAAAAAGACCGTGGTATTTGTCACGCATTCCATTGCCGAAGCCGTGATGCTCTCGACCCATATTGTGGTGATGTCCCCTCGACCGGGCAGAATCGTTAAAGTGATCGAGAGTCCTTTACCCAGAATGAAGTCACTAGGGTTAAGAGATACGGAGTTGTTTCATGCCGTTGCGGCTGAAATACGCCAAGCCTTGGCTCATGAACACGCCATTGATTAGGGGAGAGGAGCATGGATGCATCTTTATTTAAGCGCAAAGGCTGCGCTATTGTCGTGACGGTCATTACCATCGTCATACTCTGGTACATTGCCGCATTGTTGATGAATGGCAAGCAGCTAATCGATACTTATGAAAGGCAAAATAAGTCTTGGACTTACCAGCAAATTCTCGAGGGGGCTTATGACGTCAAAAGGCCAAAGTTACCCCCACCACACCAAGTGGTTGAGCAATGGTATAAATTCGTTTTTGATACCAAACTGACATCAAAACGCTCTTTGGTTTATCACTCGGTTATCACGTTGCAGTCAACCTTGTTGGGCTTTGCTTTAGGGGCACTGTTGGGTATCGCCATCGCCATTGGTATTGTCCATAACAAGACGTTGGAAATGAGCTTTATGCCCTGGGTTATCGCTTCGCAAACCATTCCTATTTTGGCCATTGCCCCTATTATTGTCGTTGTCCTTGGGGCGGTAAATATTACAGGGATAGTTCCTAAAGCATTAATCTCAATGTATTTGTCTTTTTTTCCTGTTGCCATAAGTATGGTGAAAGGGTTGCGTTCCTCCGATCCTCTACACTTGGAACTGCTGCGAACGTACAACGCAACACCCACTCAACTGTTTTGGAAATTACGTTGGTACTCCGCGCAGCCTTATTTGTTTTCCAGTTTAAAAATTGCCATTGCGGCCTCTTTGGTCGGGGCAGTGGTGGCGGAGTTACCAACCGGAGCACAGGGCGGTTTAGGGGCGAGATTACTAAGTGGGTCCTACTACGGTCAGACCACACTGATTTGGGCAACGCTGTTAATGGCCGCTCTCTTGGGGTATGGGTTGGTCAGCCTAATTTCCGTATGGGAAAAAAGGGTACTTAAGCACCGAGGACAGAAAGTATGAAAAGACGATTCATGTTCAGTGTCTGCATCGTGGTATTACTCGCTCAAGCCTGTGTTGGGTTTACATTAGAGCCGGGAATATATCAGCGATTAAATGGCGTCATTTTACTGCTGCCACTCTCGGTATTGGCTGCGTTTAAGCTGATGTCTTTACTGGCGAACACGGAGGGAGAAAACCAATGGGTGAAAGTCATGGTGCCGAGTTTATTTGCGCTTATCATTGTAATGACTTGGCAAAGTGTAACCAATGGCTATGCGATTTCAAAAATATTATTGCCTACTCCAGTTGATATTTTTGCTGCATTTTGGGGCAATCTCCCGACATTATGGTCCGATTTTAAGCAAACCTTCCTTAAAGCCGTCGTGTCGGGTTATTTGATCGGTTGCTGTGCTGGGTTTGCTGTGGCGGCAGTCGCGGCGCGAAGTCTCTTTTTACAGCACTGTCTCTTGCCATTGGGCAATTTTGTCTCAGCCATTCCTATCATCGGTATTGCGCCTATTATGGTGATGTGGTTTGGTTTTGACTGGCAATCGAAAGCCGCAGTTGTGGTCGTAATGACATTTTTCCCTATGTTTATTAATACCTTATCTGGCTTGCAGTCGGTTGATCCATTACACAAGGATTTAATGAATACTTATGCGGCTAACTCGTTACAAGTGTTTTTAAAGAGCGAATTGCCCCAAGCGATGCCGTTTATTTTTAACGCACTAAAACTCAACTCAACGTTGGCATTAATTGGCGCAATCGTTGCTGAGTTTTTTGGTACACCGATCGTTGGCATGGGATTTCGAATTTCCACCGAAGTGGGTCGCATGAATATGGACATGGTTTGGGCGACGATTGTCGTCGCAGCTTTGGCTGGCTCAGTGAGTTATGGCCTGTTGGCATTATTGGAAAAAATGGTTTTGTTTTGGCATCCATCGATGCGAGCGACAAAACACAAATAAGTAGTAAGGAAAAACCACATACGTTAATTACTTTTATACATTGGAGGTATAAATGAAAAAGCACATGGTTTCTTTATTGACAAGTGCAGTCACAGTCACGTCGTGTTTCAGTGTTTACGCGGCAGAAAAAGTCACTTTGCAACTCAAGTGGGTAACGCAAGCGCAATTTGCGGGTTATTACGTTGCGTTAAATAAGGGGTTTTACAAAGACGAGGATCTCAATGTCATCATAAAGCCAGGCGGCCCTGATATTTCACCGGCACAAACCTTGGCGGGAGGCGGAGCGGACATCATTGTCGATTGGATGCCTTCGGCATTAGCAACGCGAGAAAAGGGCTTGCCACTGGTGAACATTAGTCAGACCTTCGCGAAATCAGGGATGATGTTAACGTGTTTAAAATCAAGTGGGATTTTAACCTCAAAGGATTTTTCTGGGAAAACATTAGGGGTGTGGTTTTACGGCAATGAATACCCTTTTTTAAGTTGGATGTCTAAGTTAGGGTATGAGACGACAGGTGGGGACCAAGGCGTTACCGTATTGAAGCAAGGCTTTAACGTTGACCCCATTTTTCAAGGTCAGGCCGATTGTGTGTCAACCATGACATATAACGAATACCATCAGGTCTTAGATGGTGGTTTAACAACGGATGAGATCTCGTTGTTTAAATACGAAGATCAAGGCGTAGCCACTTTAGAGGATGGGCTTTATACCCTAGAAGATAACCTCAAAGACCCGAAAACAGTAGAAACCTATGCCAAATTTTTAAGTGCTTCACTGAAGGGGTGGGAGTGGGCTGCAAACCATCCAGAAGAAACGGCAGAAATCATTCTTGAATACGATGACACCGGAGCACAAACTTACGAGCACCAAGTTCGTATGATGAAAGAAGTCGCGAAGTTGCTCAACAGCGGTGAGAGTAACATTGGTTACCTTGATCCAATGGCTTATCAACGAACGGTCGATATCCTGTTGAGTAGTGAATCTGCGCCTGTGATAACCAAAGAACCCGTTAATGCTTATTCGCACGTGGTGTACGAAAAGGCCATGAGTCTGAAATAAGGGACAGCGAAGTGGCTTATCAAATCCAATGCTGAATACAGTATTGGATTTTTTTTATAATTAAAGTCATCAGATAGGATGAAATCAGTTGCGTAATTGCCAGTGGTAAAAAGGCTTTTTTCAATTTATGCTGACGTTAATAATAATTGAGGGCTTTTGACAATGTGGCTACTGTTTTTCGCTCAAGTTGGCTTATTTTCACTTTTTCCGTTGTATTTTACCTTCCAAACGGATCATTTACGCCGAGTTAATTTCTATATTTACCTTTCATTAATTCTTTTTGTGGGTGGATATCTTGGCAATATTTATTCGCTCCCTTTAACCGACAGTATTCATGTGTCAGCGGGTAATCTCTGTTACGGCGCGTTTATGATGACGTCAGTGCTGTTGGTGTGGCTCGAAAAAGACGTCACCTTATTAAGACAAATTATTCGTTTGGTTATTTTTATTGATCTGTTTAATGTGTTGACGTCAATGTTAATCACCACCATGTTGTCGTCTGAGTCTATTGTCAATGTCCACAACACACCGATTGAGGTATTTAGTATTTCCGTCCCCTTTATTGTGCTGGGCGGGGTACTGATCATCAGTGAGCTCTTTGTTCTATTGCTGTGTTTTGACTTTATTAAGCGTTTGGCGTTGTCCTCATTGCTTTCGCTGGCTTTGTATATTGTTTTGTTTGTTGCGGTACTTTGTTTAGATGGGGTGCTCTTTCCCCTTATTGCGTTTGGGTTTACGCCGGAAATTATTGCCATTGTGATTGGCGGCTTGTCGGGTAAATTTGTGACTGCATTGAGTTATGCCGCGGTATTATTCTTTTTTGCGCTGTTTCGTCGAGAGGCCTTTTTAACTTATTTGGCCAGTGGCACCGCTTCTTGGCGTCGCTTGTTCATGTCTTCGGATCATTTACAGCGTCGCTTGGTTGAAAAAGAAAAAAGTTTGCAACAAGCCGATTATATTTTTCAAAACAGTATCGAAGGCCTCGCGATCATCGATAAAAACGGGGAGTTGATAAAAGCTAATCCCGCTTTTTACAGCCAGGTCGCCCTGTCTTCGCAAACAAAAAACATCAATGAGGTGTTTTATCATCAAGGTGAACCGGTTTGCTTTAAGCCGTTAATAAACTACTGGCGTGGTGAGGTGGAAATTCATCGCGGCAGTCAACGATTTGGGCTGTTAGCCATCCAGGTTGAGCAAGCTATCGACGGGTTAACTGAGCGTTTGGTCTTATCCTTGGTGAATATTCAAAACTTGAAAGAAGCACACCAAAAATTGGATCACCTTGCCAAGCACGATCCTTTGACAGGCTTAGCTAACCGGCGGGTGTTAGATAGGGAAATCGCGCAATTGTCCGGCTTACCCGCAACATTACTCGCCATTGATATAGACAGATTTAAAACCATTAATGATAGCTTTGGCCACGGCGGTGGCGATATCGTATTACAGTGTATCGCCAGTCGCTTACTGTCGCTGTGTCAACAGCCAGAATATCGCCAAAGTGTGTTATGCCGTGTCGGGGGCGATGAGTTTACCATCCTGATTGCCAGTGGTGATGAACAACATGCCTTGTCGTTTGCTCATCAAGTTCAGCGATTGTTTGAGCACGTTGTGATGATCGACAATAGCACGCAAGTTTATGTTTCAGCGACATTGGGGCTTAGCGTGCAACAAGAAGGGGAATATCGAAACTTGATCCACGAGGCAGACGCCGGTTTGTACGCCGCAAAAAGAAACGTACGCGGCAGCTTAGGGCGTTATGAAGAGAGTTTAAGTCAGCGCAGTGCGAGAAAATTGCTGATTACTACCCAGCTCAAAAAAGCCTTAGATCAACAAGCACTGTCAATTGTATTTCAACCTCAGTATTCGCTGATTGAAAAGCGTTTTGTGGGCGTAGAAGCCTTGGTTCGGTGGACCGACAGTGAACTCGGAAAAATATCACCTGCTGAGTTTATTCCCATCGCTGAAGAAAGTGGCCTTATCCGGCGTTTGGGGGATTGGGTGCTCTATGAGTCATGCTGTGTAATGAAACAATGGCAGCAGCAAGGTTTACAAGCGATAAAATTGTCGGTGAACTTGTCTTCTTTGCAGCTGCAAGTTGGCGATTTTGCCGAGCAAGTCGCAAAAGCACTGGCGATGTCGGGCTTACCTGCTGAGGCCTTACAACTCGAGTTGACCGAGTCTGCGGTATTGGAAGGGGAGCATTCTGTGTTATCAAAATTGGATGAGATCAAACGTTCGGGAGTTTCTCTGGCGATAGATGATTTTGGTACGGGTTATTCTTCACTGTCTTATATCGCGAAATGCCCTTGGGATAGCTTAAAAATTGATAAGAGTTTCATTGATGGGCTCCCCGGTGATGAAGAGAAAATTAAGATGGTGAGGACCATCGTCCAGTTAGCGCAAAATATGAAGCTCACCATTGTGGTCGAAGGAGTAGAGAGTAAAGCCCAGGTTGATTTTTTGAGCACACTGGCCTGTGATGTGATTCAAGGGTATTACTTTGCCAAACCACTGGATGGCGAACACGCTTTTGCCTTAATTAAGAATAAAAACGCCAGTGATTAACACTGGCGTTTGAATGGTTGACGTTATTAGCGAAAGGAAGGAGATTACTCTTCCATGCCCATCGGTTCTTTTTTCAGTGTGTACTGGGCCGCAAGATCGCCTTTGATCGGCTCACCATTATTATCGAGTTGGGTGAGAGTTCCTTGGCTAACCGCATAGTGACCGACTTGTTGGCCTTGGCTGTCCATCAGCATCACTTTGGTGTTTTGCTCATTCCACTGCAGTTTACCTGTTGTGGTTGATGGCTCTTCATTTTTACCAAGGTAAGTTACCGTCATTTCAAAGGACTCATCACCATTGAGCATTAATTGCGTTTCTTGTCCTTCACAATCAGCACATGGCAAAATACCGTGGTACACGCCTTGCCAAGTCTTTTCTTGCGCTAAAGTCGCATTATCTGTGGTTGGCTGTGCGGTTTCAATGGTTTGAAGGTCTTGACTGCCTTCTAAGCCCGAGGTTTCAAGTTGTGCGGCACTGTCTTCTGATACAGCCACAGTCTCTTCTTTTTGGTCGTTACAACCCGCTAGAAATAAAGCCACTGCGGTTGCGGTTAATGTTAAAACGGTTTTATTTTTCATCGTAGTACCCCTTTCAATACTAAGGTGTTCGTTTTTGTAGGGCTATTGTCGGCCGTTTCATGGTGTCTTGAGTCATTGATGAGTTAAAGAAAACGCAGGATGCGTCAAGCTTGAGTAAAGGCAAAGTCAGCGTTTCAAGGTTGTGTGAAATCACTGACAATCGCATGGTTAAATCACAAAAATCGACAGGACCGCCGAGTGATAAAGGGGGGATTCGCGGCTAAAGAACAAAGTTAAAGACTGGTATGGGGAAAATAAAGGCGCTTATTGACTCAATGGATGCGCTGACTGAGCCTGTTGTTTACCGTAATTAAAAAGCGCCTCATTATTCATGAGACGCTTTATCAATCCAAACTTGGGGACATCGCGCTGGAGATTAAGCGGCTTCGGTCGCGAACTGGGTAAGGAAGTGTTGTTTTCTTTGGTTAAAGCGTTCTACCAATTCGTCAATCGCGTCTTGGTCGTAAGGCTTAAGACCGCTGGCGACCATTCTCTTAGTGCCACGGCCAATTTGAATGCCGTGATCGGTGAATTCGAAATTGAGCGTGACCACACCTCGTTTGCCTTCTACGTCAAAAGACGCGCCGGTGAATTGAACGTCGGGATGAGTCAGGTCTAGGCGGTCAAATTCGACTTCCATACTTTCGTAGATCACTAATGGACGCTGACAGTTGATCATCATCTGTTGCTCTTCCATCAATGGCACCATGATATGGGGAAAGTTCTTGCCAGAAAATTGAACGTAATTGGTTACCACATACTCAATCAAATCTTGATTAAAACTGGTTTCACCTTCGCAACTCATGTGTAAGTACTCTTTGCCATTGGCATCGACGACGGCACTTTCTTTGTCACACTTATTTTCAATGCTCAAATCCACACCGTCACCGACCATACCGTTGAAGTCAAAACGCATTTTTTGGCTGATGCCTTGTTGAGTCAGCAAAACGCCGAATAACAAATCGCCAGGGACACAAAAACGCTTGTTGTCTTCATCGTGAATCGGGTTAAAGTCACCGGCAACTTTCTTAGCAAAGTGGCTTGCTTGTTGACGAGTGAAGTTAAAGTTTTGATTTGATTGTGAAAAATAAGGATCTAAGAACATGTGTTTACTATGGTAGCCAATATTGCCATGCATTATACCCGATTTGTTGCATTTCAATGGTCTATCCAGATCATTTTGGGCGCAGTCGGTAAAAAAATGGATTAAACGTTCACTCAAACAGTTCGTTAATCATAATGACAATCAGGGCTAGTAATGGGTTTTAATCAAAAAAGGCCGCGATCATCGAATAAAACGGGCAAAGAGTGGGTTGGTGAGCCTGTGTCATCAAACGGTCATTGAACATGGCGTTTTTTTCATCAAATCGACACGATTGGTTTTTAGCATAATACCCAAGCAAATCGAGGTATAGGTATTATGAGTAAGACCACCATTTCTGCAACTATCGATCATTCTACAAATATCGTTCCAACGCATGCTGAACTACGTAAAAAGCGCATCGAATTATCCCCTCAATTTCATCAAGGTCGTGTGATTAACCGCATGCCACATGTCCCGTCACCTCAAAGCAAACGTCAGTTTGTTTGGAGCTATTTAGGTGGACGTAAGCAATTACAGCCTCAGGTGACATTGCCATACCAAGCACGTCAAAAAAGCGATTTTTCTCACCCGTCTCAATCGCTACAAGTCACTTGGTTGGGGCACTCAACCATGTGGGTTGAGATTGATGGTATCTCGGTACTCACCGATCCTGTCTTTTCTTATGCGTCACCCAAAGTGGCCAAACCTTGGTTTGAGCGCAATGTCTCTACGCCGATTCAACGCGAAGATCTCCCGGTTCCGAAGGTGGTGCTGATTTCTCATGATCATTACGATCACTTAGAAAAAACCACGATTGAATATTATCGCGATACCGACACCCATTTTATTGTCCCACTAGGGGTGGGTAAGTATTTACAACGCTGGGGCGTGAAACCAACTCGTATTGAAGAGCTCGATTGGTGGCAAGAAACACAGTATCAAGGTGTGACTTTGGCGTGCACACCGGCTAATCACAACTCTGGTCGCTATGGTTGGGATTCAAATTCAACGCTATGGGCTTCTTGGGTGTTAATCGGCAAGCGAGAGCGTTTCTACTTTAGTGGTGACAGCGCTTACGATAAACACTTTGCCGAAATTGGCCTGCGATATGGCCCCTTTGACATTGCCGCGATTGAAGTGGCGGCTGATGTCAAAAAAGACCGAGGGTATTGTGTTGAAAACTGCGGTCATATGCAGGCCAGTCACACGGTTCGTGCTGCGCTTGATCTCGATGCCAAAAAGCTTTTGCCCATTCACTGGGCCACTTTTGAGTTATTTACTCATCAGTGGGACGAGCCGATTAATGATTTGTGCCGTGTTGCGTTGTTGCAATCACAAGCGATTTTGACCCCCATGATCGGTGAAAAGGTTCACTCTCAAAGTGCGAACCTGAAAAAGTGGTGGCTACAACCTGAATTGCAGGCTCGCCCTGTTAAGCGGTCTCGTTGGCGTTCACCGGCGATGATGAAGGCAGGTAAGGTTTAAGTTCAACCACGTTGTGCTCTGGGTCGTTGATATAGAGTGAGCGTCCATAACCTTGGGCGCCGTAGCGATTGGCGAAAGTGATCTCGTGAAAACCAAAAGAGGCTAAATACTGCAATATCGCTTCTTCACTTTGTGGGTGATATTGCAGACAAAAATGGTCGAGATTACGGCCATTTTGCTGTGGTGCTTGCCCGCCGAGCTTGCCAAGCTCTGAGTCGACATCGACCAGATCAATCAATGCGTTGCCTGCTCGAAGTTGGGTGAGACCGAGTTCGGGGCGTTCCCTTTCAATCTGGCAACCTAATACCTCGCAGTAAAACGTCAACATCGCTGCGCGTTGCGTGGTTCTCAGGACAATATGATCCAATCCGGCTAATGTTAGCATGGCTTTTACTTTCGTTTGTGAACCCTTATTTGAGTATAGAGTGCACTTGGGCGTCAGTAAATGTTGGACGGCAGGCATCATACGTTTTGATACCTGCCGTATTTCGTAAGAGAAAGGATTAAGGAGTGGTGACAAGCCCAGCGCCTTGGACGGCATGGCACAGGTAAATCGACTCTTTTAAACCGGTTTGTGCTTGATATTGATTGGCCACTTGTTCGATGACTTGTGGGACTAAATCTTGCGGCACGATCGCAACGATACAACCGCCAAAACCGCCGCCAGTCATGCGTACGCCACCTTGAGTACCAATCGTTTCTTGGACAATATCGACCAGTAGATCGATCTCTTTGACGGTAATTTCAAAGTCATCGCGCATGGAACGGTGTGATTGGGCCATTAATTCACCGATGCGTTTCATATTGTGTTCACGCAGTGCTTGAGTGGCGTCGAGAACGCGATGATTTTCGCTGATCACATGGTGAGCGCGCTTCGCGACCACTTCTGTTAATTTCGAGCGGTTTTGATTAAATTCATCGATGGTGATGTCGCGCAGCGCATTGACGCCCAAAAGCCGCGCTGCTTCTTCACATTGCTCACGACGGGTGTTGTATTCGCTGTCGACCAACCCCCGCTTTTTATTGGAATTGATGATCATCACCGCCATGTCTTTTGGCATGGGAATCGCTTCGGTTTCTAAGCTGCGACAATCGAGTAACAAGGCATGGTTTTTTTGGCCTTTGGCTGAGATCATTTGGTCCATAATACCGCAGTTACAACCGACGAAGTCATTTTCTGCTTGTTGGCCATTAAGGGCAATATCGGCTTGGCTGATGCTCAAATCGCACAGCGCTTTAAAGGTTTGTCCAATCACGACTTCTAAAGCGGCCGACGAGCTTAACCCCGCGCCTTGAGGAACATTACCACTGATCGCGATATCGACACCGGCCAGTGTGTATCCGCGATCCATTAGGCACTTAATTACACCGCGAACATAGTTTGCCCACATTTTATCCGCTTGAAAGAGGATCGTTTCATGGAGATCAAATTCATCGATCTCATTACCATAATCGACGGAGATGACCCGTACTTTGCTGTCGTTACGCTTCGCCGCCGCCACTAAGGTTTGGTAGTTAATGGCACAAGGCAATACAAAGCCATCGTTATAATCGGTATGCTCACCGATAAGGTTGACCCGTCCCGGTGCTTGGATAAAGTGGCTTGGTGAATAATTGAAAATCTGTTCAAAAGCCGTGTTGACCGTTTGGATTAAATCAGACATTGGTTGCTCTCTTGTTCATGGTTCTAAGACTGTTCCTAACAAAGGTTTAGCCATCCTCAATAAGGTTAGGAACAGAAAAGTGATCGTGTTGCGCGTCCTGGGTTATTGCGAATGTTGTTCTTTGTAATGCACATCACTGACGGCGCGCAGTTTTTCTGCCGCTTGCTCAGCGGTAAGGTCGCGTTGGCTCTCGGCCAGCATTTCATAACCGACCATAAATTTGCGAACCGTTGCACTGCGCAATAATGGCGGATAAAACAAGGCGTGTAATTGCCAGTGGTTAACCTCTGTGTCTTGCTCAAAAAAGGGCGCATAATGCCAGCCCATTGAATAGGGAAAAGAGCACTGAAATAAGTTGTCGTAGCGACTGGTGAGCTTTTTAATGGCTACGGCCAAGTCATCGCTCTGTGCGATGGAAAGCTCACTCATGCGACGTGCGTGGTTTTTGGGCAGTAACATGGTTTCAAAGGGCCACGCAGCCCAATAAGGAACCAAGGCGACCCAATGCGCTGTTTCGACGACAAGACGCGACCTATCTTTGAGCTCGGCTTGTACGTAATCGACCAGTAAATTGGTACCGTATTCTTGATAGTACGCTTTAAGGTGCTGGTCTTTTCGCTCTATTTCATTGGGGAGGAAACTGTTGGCCCAAATTTGTCCGTGTGGGTGAGGTTGTGAGCAGCCCATGGCTTCACCTTTATTTTCAAAGGCCTGAACCCAAATGTAATCTTGACCGAGCTGCTCAATTTGTTCATTCCAGGTATCGATGACTTGGCGAATACCTGAAACAGGCAACTCAGGTAACGTTTTACTGTGATCGGGAGAAAAACAGATCACGCGACTTAGGCCGCGAACGCCTTGAGTTTTAAACAGAGGGTGCTTCGATGGTGGAGCATCTGGAGAGGCCTCCATTAAAGCGGCAAAGTCATTTTGAAATACGTAGGTGCCAGTGTAATCAGGATTAATATCACCAGAAATTCGCGTGTTACCGGGACACAAAAAACAGCCTTGGTCGTAGCGAGGAAGGTCGTTATTAGACGGCTTTTCGTCTGCGCCACTCCACGGACGCTTTGCGCGGTGAGGAGAAACTAACACCCACTGCCCAGTGAGTGGGTTGTAGCGACGATGGGGGTGATCGACAGGGTTAAATTTCATATTCGACATCTTGTTTACTCAATTCTTTCTTTAGGCACAAATGAGGCTCGATACTGTTAAGGTTATCGATAGCCATTGGGGTTCATGGACTGCCATTTCCAGGTGTCCGCCGTCATGTCTTTGATACTGCGCGTTGCTTGCCATTGAAGATCGCGTTTTGCTTTTTCGGTACTGGCCCAGCATTGGGCTATATCACCGGCTCGGCGTGGACAAATCTGATACGGGATGGGTTTGCCACATGCGCTGGCAAAGGCATCGACCATTTCAAGGACGCTGGTGCCATTGCCGGTACCTAGGTTGTAGATGTGCAGCCCAGCTTGTTGACTCATGGCATTGAGGGCGGCGATGTGACCGTCAGCCAAATCCATTACGTGGATATAATCACGCACGCCGGTGCCATCGACGGTCGGGTAGTCATTGCCAAATACGGAGAGGCTTTCGCGGCGACCGACGGCGACTTGAGCAATAAATGGCATTAAATTATTGGGTAAACCTTTGGGATCCTCGCCTAAGGTGCCAGATGGGTGAGCGCCGACCGGATTAAAATAGCGCAATAATGTCACGCTCCAATCATTTTCAGCGTTGAATAAATCGCTTAAGCATTGCTCAACGATGTATTTACTGCGCCCGTATGGGTTGGTGGTGGCGCCGGTTGGCGAGTCTTCCGTGATAGGCACAGTAGTTGGGTCGCCATAGACAGTCGCAGAAGAACTAAAGACCAAGCTTTTGACTCCGGCTTTGCGCATGCTGGTGGCGAGTACTAATGAACCAGTGACGTTGTTATCATAGTATTCCAGTGGTTTCTCGACTGATTCCCCAACCGCTTTCAACCCAGCAAAGTGAATGACGGATTTGATGTCATGTTTGGCAAAAACTGAATCTAAAAAAGCCTCATCTCGAACGTCACCCTGATAGAAAGTCGGTTGCTTGCCCGTCAATGATGCGATGCGATTAAGGACTTCTTTATTGGCGTTGCACAAATTATCGATAATGATGGGCTCCATGCCCGCCTGTATCATTTGTACGCAAGTGTGGCTGCCGATATATCCCAAACCACCCGTGACTAAAGTCGTCATAATATTTACCTTTTTATTGATATTACGAGATAAAATGGTTGTTATTTGCAACGTAATTACCCGTTAGGTGTCGGGTTATTGCTGGGGGAAAACCCAACAATAACCGCGGTTAAGCCGTATTTTTAGGCGTTTTGGCCTTTTGGTATCGTGTTGTGTTTTTTTGTTTTTCTGACGTAGTTAGATATGACGCCAATGAGTAAAATTAAGCCGCAGAAGCCGTAAACCTGCATGATAGTAGGGTCATTGGAGACGAAACCGGCATCGGAGAACATTACAT
Source organism: Vibrio sp. HB236076 (assembly GCF_040957575.1). Taxonomy (NCBI): domain Bacteria; kingdom Pseudomonadati; phylum Pseudomonadota; class Gammaproteobacteria; order Vibrionales; family Vibrionaceae; genus Vibrio; species Vibrio sp. HB236076. Next base: position 281,222 of record NZ_CP162602.1, on the reverse strand, counting down.
AAGCGCCAAGTACCATATAGATAATCACCGCAGATGCTTCAAAACGGAAAGCCCAAGGGGTGATATCAATATTTTTATTGATCGGCATAACGTAGTCACTGGCCCGTGGTTTAAAGTGACCGATGGCAAACATCAGTACGGTACACACGACAAATAAAATGGCTAATTGATGAAGGAAGTGGATAGGCGTATCAAAGATTAATTGCATGGCCGCATAGGCGCTAACAAAGACAACCAATGCCACTTTGGCTGCTATTGCTGGAACACGTTTGGAAATATAACCGACAAAAACAATGGTAAAGATAGGCACACTGAAAAAGCCCGCCACCATTTGAAGGTATTGAAATAGTCCTTCTGGTGCGTAAAGAATGAATGGGGCAATACACATTGAAATGATGGCGATAATAATGCCGAAAACACGCCCCTTAGCAACGAGCTCTTGGTCAGTTTTACCTGCACCGAACAGCGGCTTGTAAACATTAAGGGCAAACAGGGTGGTTGAGCTGTTGAGCACGCCGTTAAAGGTGCTGAGGATGGCGCCAAACATGACGGCGACAAAGAAGCCCACCAAAGTTTTGGGGAGAACTTCGTTGACTAAACGCGTGTACATGGTGTCCGGGTTACCTGCGTTAGCGCCAAACATATGAAACGCAATGATACCTGGAATAATTAAGAACAACGGCGAAATGACTTTAATCGCGCCAGCTAAGATCACCCCTTTTTGACCTTCTTTTAGGTTTTTCGCTCCGAGTGCGCGTTGGATGATGGATTGGTCGGTACCCCAGTAGTAGAGGTTGACCAATAATAAACCGGTAAATAAAGTCGAAAATGGCAGTGGATCGCTCTCTTTACCGACGGATTGCAGTTTTTCTGGCGCCGCGGTCAGTAACACGTCTAAGCCTGTCATAAAGTGGCCATCACCCAAGGCGATTAAACCAAATACCGGAATCATTAAGCCGCCGATAATGAGGCCAACACCATTAATCGTATCGGCGATAACCACGGCCTTGAGGCCACCATAAATGGCGTAAAAGAAACCCAACAAGCCAATGGTCACGGAAATTAAGGCAATCGAGCTGAACTCTGAAATACCCAATAGACTCTGTACATCAAAGATTTCGCCCAAAACAACCGCGCCAGCGTAAAGGGTGGTGGGCAAAATATTGATCACGTACTGGCATAGAAATAGCAAAGTGACAAACTTTTTCACCGACATGTCATAGCGACTTTCTAAGAAGTCTGGGATGGTCGTGATGCCTTGTTTGAGATAACGCGGGACCAGCATCAGGGCAATCATGACCAAGGTGACGCCAGAGGCGACTTCCCAGCCCATGACACTCATGTTGTGGGTGTAAGATTGTCCGCTCATGCCAACAAAACTCGTGGCACTGAGGTTGGTTAATATGAGCGAACTGGCAATAAGGCCACCGGTTAGGCTACGGCCGCCAAGAAAAAAACCTTCTTTGGAGGTGTTCTTATCGTTTTTGACTTTGTTGTAGGTGAACATGACAACGAAGCCTGTAAACAGCAAAAACGAGAGTAATACTGTAATAGACATTTTGTTTTCCTTTACACGTTTGGCAATCTAGCGTTGCCTATATCTATTGGATTAAGTAAATAAGAGCAGGGGGGATACTTCGGGCTTATATTGGTTGTTTTATGGGGTCATTGCCCTGGTAGCCAGAAGTATCCGAACAGTGTTAAATCTTTTTCAAGTGAATGATCAGTGCAGATTCTGGATCCAGAATGGGCAAAGTCACGCCAATGTGTTTTAAGTTATCCCCGCTGAGTTGTAAGGTTTGGCCCAACCACTTCGGTCTTTGTTTCATAAGCTGAAAGCTGGTTTCGGGCATTTCGACAATCTTGACTTCATAGCGTGCTTGCTCGTCAGCACAACTCACGCGAAGCGGTGAAGGCAAAGCGTGATTCGGCATTGCCAATTGGCAAACGGTGATCAGCATTTCATTTTCATTCGTGACGCCGTAAATGTGTTGGTTGTGGTCGGCCGGATCGATTCGAAATGCTCTCCCTGAGTGCAATAAGTGACGATATTGCTTGTGCAGTTGAATGTAGTGAGCAAAAGCCTGTTTTTCTTCTAGACTCTCTTTGACAGGATCAAGCTCCACGCCCATGTGGCCGCCGAGTGCAGTCACTCCCCGCATATTAATGGCATGACGTCGATTGGTTGAGTGGCATTCTGCAGGGCCAATATGCGCGCCCATGACTTCTGGCGGGAAAAAGTAGCTCATGCCACGCTGAATCGTTTGACGCTCAAGGGCATCATTACAATCTGATGCCCAAAAGCGGTGTGTGCGCTTGAGGATTTCAAAATCAATTCGACCACCACCGGAAGAGCAGGACTCGATCTCGACGTTTGGATGGGCTTGTTGTAAGTCATCAAGTAATCGATATAGGGCTTTGGTTTGGCCGTGCACAGCAGGCTTGCCTTGGTGGCCGGGTTGCACCAGTTCACGGTTCATGTCCCATTTCAAATAGCCGATGTTATAAGTGCTTAACAACGCATCAAGACGCTCAAATAAGTAGTTAAAACACGCGGGGTTTTGCAAGTCGAGAACGTACTGCCAACGCCCTGATGGTTGCTGATAACCTGGTAAGCCCAAGACCCATTCTGGGTGCTGGCGATACAGATTAGAGTCTTGGCTGACCATTTCGGGCTCAACCCAGAGACCAAACTCCATTCCTTGGCTATTTACGTGTTCAATGACGGGTTCCAGTCCATTAGGGTATTTGGTTTCGTCTAGATACCAATCGCCGAGTGCCGTGCGTTCGCCATTGCGACCAATAAACCAACCATCGTCAATAATAAACCGCTCGACTCCCATTTCTGCTGCTTCGGTGGCCATTTGCATGATGTAATCGGGTTGATGATCAAAATAGATCCCTTCCCATGTGTTGAGGTGAACAGGACGAGGACGGTCGTTAGGAAATTTGAGAATATGAGAACGTACGTATTGATGGAATCGCTCAGAAATACCATTGAGACCCGTTTGACTGTATGTGCCGTATAGCCAAGGGGTTTGATAGCGTTCATTACTTTTGAGACGCTGTTCACCAGAGAGCAATAATTCTCCAGCTTGAACAAAGCGACGACCATCACTGCGAACATCCGCACGCAATTGGTGGTTGCCACTCCAGCCGAGGTGAAAGCCCCAAACTTGACCCTGCTGTTCACTAAACCCAGTCGTGCCGGCAAATAGCCCCGGAAAATTTTCATGAGACGTGCGACCACGACGGTTTTCTTGCATAAAGCCACCGTGTTCGAAACGCAAGCGTTGGGTTTGAAACTCATGACACCAACGGCCGTGAAACGTCATCAGTTCACTGGCATGATTAGGCAGCGTGAGCGTTGAAGACAGTTTGCCAAGCAAGTAGTCACTGCTGGATTTATTGATGACGGTAATGCGTTTTTGGACCACGTCACTTTGATCATCGATCTTAATGTCGATGATGAGTTCCAGTTGTGCGATATCGTCTTTTAGGACAAAGGTGGCACTGTGGTCATCATGCTCTATTGAGTGGGTGTTAAAAACCGGAGCCCAATCTTCGCCATTTCGGTGACCTTCAATACCCGGAGCATTGAAGTGACCGCTGCCCAGTTCTGGGCATAGTGACAAGGGCACATCGACATCGAGTCGTGCTTGTGAGATCGGGCGTTCTGTCGCCAGCATAAGATCGTCATCGATTTGGGCGATCTTGACTCCCCAATGCAGAATTTCTGGTACCCGATCGACTTTGATGATCAGGCTGTGGTGTTGGGAAGTTAAATGAATAATCTTCTTCATTTGGCTCTCTGTTCTCGAAAACAAAATTTGGCTGAATCATGGATCGTGTTGATTTATTTTGTGATTAAAAATTAATTATAGTGTGATTTTAATCTCATTAATCCTGAGTTTTATGTCGGCCAGATCAATTGTTCTCGAAAACATAAATTGGTGTTTTTATGACATTGTTCACAGGAGGTACAAAGGGGATTTGTTAAAGTAAAGCGAGGTAGAAGGGTGAGTGAAAACTCAAAGGAAAAGAGGGAGTCAGTGTGGCAGTAACGTTTAAAGAGGTGGCAAAGCTCGCGGGGGTGTCGACGCAGACGGTGTCACGAGTAACCAATGGTGCCGACAATGTGGCTGAAGAGACTCGGCAGCGGGTGAATGCGGCGATTAAACAGTTGGGTTACGTGCCTAATAAAGGCGCACAAATGCTAAGCCGAGCGCAATCTCGCATTATTGGTATTGTTTCTTTAGATATCTCGTTACACGGGGTGGCCTTGATCACCAATGGGATTCGCCATCAAGCGCATGATATGGATTATGCCACGGCGCTAGCGGTGCTGAGTGACAATTCGATTGACGAATATCGCTCTGCGGTCCGTGAGCTTATTGCACAACAAGTGGAGCTAGTGATCGTGAATGCGCCTTCTTCACGAGAAATCGCGGAAAGTTTGGTTGAACAATTTGCTCAGCTCACATTCGTTTTTATTGATGTCCCAGAGGAGGCGGCGGTTAATCAAGTCAATTGCGATCACAAAGCGGGGGCGCAGTTAGCGATATCACATTTAATTGCTCAAGATCACAAAGCCTTTTTGTGTATTTCTGGGCCGAAAGCCTCGACAGCAGCCAGGATTCGACTCAATGAGTGGCAAACACAAATTCATACGCACGGACTTACGCTGGTGGCCTGTTATGAAGGGGATTGGCAAGCGCAGAGTGGTTACCATGCCATTAAAACGGCGCTGCTCAAGGGGGAATCATTTGACGCTGTCTTGGTCGGCAATGATCAGATGGCATTAGGGGTACTGTGTGCCTTGTCTGAGTTTGGAATTAAGGTACCTCAAATGGTGTCTGTGGTTGGTTTTGATGGCATTCAAGACAGTCAGTTTTTTTCTCCGCCTTTAACCACCGTTAAGCAAGATTTTCGTCAATTAGGCCGACAAGCGGTAAAATTGGCCATTAACACCCAAGCACAAGAGCAAGGAATGTCAGGTGACATGTTACCGGTAAGCAAAGTGTTACCCGTGAGTTTAGAAGTTAGGCAAAGTTGTGCTCAGCGTTCTCAAACCCAGTACGACAAAGTTGAAATTATGAACGCTTTAGAGCACATAAAACGCCTGTTACCCTAATGTTTTTCTTTTTACAGGCGCGGTGATGATTACTCTTTGTCAAAGCTATCGACGACGATGGCGCCCATCGAGGCAGGCATTGACACGACAATCATGCGTTTAAGTGCAACCCATGGGTCATCGAGTAAGGGCAGCTTATCCAATGCAAATAGAACGCAAGCAACCACAAGACAAGTGATGAAATACGCCAGCAAAATTCGTAGTACAAATACGATAATGCGACCACGAATATTGGCCTGAAAGACACTTTGATAGGCAAAGACAGCAAGAAAAGACAGGGCAAGCAATAACAGTAAACCCATATTGAGCACAGGCAGAGTTTCTCCTAAGTGCCACGCTTCTTCTGAAAAAGAGATGGGGACGGCTAGAGCGAAAGCACCGACACAAACTTGGGCGGCGTCTTCACTGTTAAAGTGTATTTTCATTTTTTGCCCTGTGTTGGATTGGTTATTGGTATTTGTCGAGCTCATGATGGATTAGCACCACACATTGCGAAGCAAACAGCATAGTCGAGCCCAAGCTGATTTTTTCAGTACCGAGCCTTTTTAAGGTATTAAAGCTTTTTTTCGGCATTGGAATGTGATCGGTTAACAGGAAGCATGGGTTGTCCGCAATCTCTACATCACTGATCGCATCGCCCTTTTTATCCATCATATACAGCTGGTGACTTTGCGCGAGTTCTTGAATGAGATGTTCAAAGCTGATGGTTCTAACGCTTAGCCCTGGCTCTACGGTTCTAGATTGCTCCTTGGTCATGCCTTGAGAAGCATCGAGCGCTTTAGCGACTTTCGTTAATAAAGCGTTTTCGTGAAAACCGTTGATATTGGACATGGTATTGATGTCAAAAGTCACGGTACGAGAAAAGTCTTTCGTGCTTTCTAATACCACGTGTACGATGACGTCTTGGCGATGAGATTGAGCAACAAACATCGCGTTCATCAAGGTATGAGCAATAATTTCAGAATGGATTTCGTTACCAACCCCGTCGAGCAGCATTTGACTGTTGGTTGGGGCAGAGCGCGCGCGTAAAACAAAAGTTCGCATAGTATTGTGTGTCTCTTATAAGTGATAGCACAAAGTATAAATACCGGATAGGGCTCTGCCTAGCGCTAAATACGGCTAAAAAAGCTAGGGTTGTATAAATTTCGTTCAAACGAAATCTTTTATTAAAAAAACACTTGCACTCCAAACTGAGTTCTCTATAATTCGCCTCCGTTGACAGGCAAACAGCCTTGAAGCAAAGCTCTTTAACAATTTAAACACTATCAATCTGTGTGGGCACTCGTTGATGATAATCAATAGATTCTTAGGAATTACATTGGTTTCAATGAACTGAGTGACCAAACGAGTCGAAAGACTTGGCACAGTCAATTCACAGTCCTTATTCGGCAACGAATAAAGAATGTAATCAGTATTCATTGAGCCGCTCGAAAGAGCACAAAAACTTTAATTGAAGAGTTTGATCATGGCTCAGATTGAACGCTGGCGGCAGGCCTAACACATGCAAGTCGAGCGGAAACGAGTTATCTGAACCTTCGGGGGACGATAACGGCGTCGAGCGGCGGACGGGTGAGTAATGCCTGGGAAATTGCCCTGATGTGGGGGATAACCATTGGAAACGATGGCTAATACCGCATAATCTCTTCGGAGTAAAGAGGGGGACCTTCGGGCCTCTCGCGTCAGGATATGCCCAGGTGGGATTAGCTAGTTGGTGAGGTAATGGCTCACCAAGGCGACGATCCCTAGCTGGTCTGAGAGGATGATCAGCCACACTGGAACTGAGACACGGTCCAGACTCCTACGGGAGGCAGCAGTGGGGAATATTGCACAATGGGCGCAAGCCTGATGCAGCCATGCCGCGTGTATGAAGAAGGCCTTCGGGTTGTAAAGTACTTTCAGCAGTGAGGAAGGGAATTAGGTTAATAGCCTAGTTCTTTGACGTTAGCTGCAGAAGAAGCACCGGCTAACTCCGTGCCAGCAGCCGCGGTAATACGGAGGGTGCGAGCGTTAATCGGAATTACTGGGCGTAAAGCGCATGCAGGTGGTTTGTTAAGTCAGATGTGAAAGCCCGGGGCTCAACCTCGGAATAGCATTTGAAACTGGCAGGCTAGAGTACTGTAGAGGGGGGTAGAATTTCAGGTGTAGCGGTGAAATGCGTAGAGATCTGAAGGAATACCGGTGGCGAAGGCGGCCCCCTGGACAGATACTGACACTCAGATGCGAAAGCGTGGGGAGCAAACAGGATTAGATACCCTGGTAGTCCACGCTGTAAACGATGTCTACTTGGAGGTTGTGGCCTTGAGCCGTGGCTTTCGGAGCTAACGCGTTAAGTAGACCGCCTGGGGAGTACGGTCGCAAGATTAAAACTCAAATGAATTGACGGGGGCCCGCACAAGCGGTGGAGCATGTGGTTTAATTCGATGCAACGCGAAGAACCTTACCTACTCTTGACATCCATAGAACTTAGCAGAGATGCTTTGGTGCCTTCGGGAACTATGAGACAGGTGCTGCATGGCTGTCGTCAGCTCGTGTTGTGAAATGTTGGGTTAAGTCCCGCAACGAGCGCAACCCTTATCCTTGTTTGCCAGCACTTCGGGTGGGAACTCCAGGGAGACTGCCGGTGATAAACCGGAGGAAGGTGGGGACGACGTCAAGTCATCATGGCCCTTACGAGTAGGGCTACACACGTGCTACAATGGCGCATACAGAGGGCAGCCAACTTGCGAAAGTGAGCGAATCCCAAAAAGTGCGTCGTAGTCCGGATTGGAGTCTGCAACTCGACTCCATGAAGTCGGAATCGCTAGTAATCGTGGATCAGAATGCCACGGTGAATACGTTCCCGGGCCTTGTACACACCGCCCGTCACACCATGGGAGTGGGCTGCAAAAGAAGTGGGTAGTTTAACCTTCGGGGGGACGCTCACCACTTTGTGGTTCATGACTGGGGTGAAGTCGTAACAAGGTAGCCCTAGGGGAACCTGGGGCTGGATCACCTCCTTATACGAAAGATTGTCTTTGATGTGTGCTCACACAGATTGGTAGCGTTTAGAAAAGAGTTCAAAGAAGCATTCCCATATGTTTCGCATAGTGTCCCGTTCGTCTAGAGGCCTAGGACACCGCCCTTTCACGGCGGTAACAGGGGTTCGACTCCCCTACGGGATACCACTTTACTGTTTATGGCCACAAGGCGGTAAACAAGAAAAGTTGGGTCGTTAGCTCAGTTGGTAGAGCAGTTGACTTTTAATCAATTGGTCGCAGGTTCGAATCCTGCACGACCCACCATTTCCTTTCACAGGAAACACCTATTGTTCTGACTTAAAGCAGAATCAATATGGGCGATTAGCTCAGTTGGGAGAGCACCTGCCTTACAAGCAGGGGGTCACTGGTTCGAGCCCGGTATCGCCCACCACTCTTTAAATATTTTTGGCACGGATATCCAAACCACACAAACTTTTGTTGCTGGTTTGGATTTTTACCGCCTGAAAGTCTTTAAAAAGTGTTTTTGTAAAGAAAACATTGCTCTTTAACAATTTGGAAAGCTGACAAAACAATCTCAATAGAGATTGTTTGTAAAAGTTCTCAATTATCTCTTTAAAGAGATAACCAACACACAATCAAGTGTTCTTGGGAAAGCATAGCGATATGTTTTCAAAATTGAGTCCGGCAATATCGAGTTCGTGACATGTATAAAAACACGAACACACCTTAATTAGTTGATTCATCAACTCAAAAGACTCTTTTGGGTTGTATGGTTAAGTGATTAAGCGTACACGGTGGATGCCTTGGCAGTCAGAGGCGATGAAGGACGTACTAACTTGCGATAAGCGTAGATAAGGCAGTAAGAGCCACTTGAGTCTACGATTTCCGAATGGGGAAACCCAGCTGCATAAGCAGTTATCATTGTGTGAATTCATAGCACAATGAGGCGAACCGGGGGAACTGAAACATCTAAGTACCCCGAGGAAAAGAAATCAACCGAGATTCTGGAAGTAGCGGCGAGCGAAACCGGATTAGCCCTTAAGCTTTTTATGCGTCAGGTGAAGTGTCTGGAAAGGCACGCGATACAGGGTGATAGCCCCGTAACCGGCAGCGCATATTCAGTGAAATCGAGTAAGGCGGGACACGTGATATCCTGTCTGAACATGGGGGGACCATCCTCCAAGGCTAAATACTCCTGACTGACCGATAGTGAACCAGTACCGTGAGGGAAAGGCGAAAAGAACCCCTGTGAGGGGAGTGAAATAGAACCTGAAACCGTGTACGTACAAGCAGTAGGAGCAGGCTTTGTCCTGTGACTGCGTACCTTTTGTATAATGGGTCAGCGACTTATATTCAGTGGCAAGGTTAACCGTTTAGGGGAGCCGTAGGGAAACCGAGTCTTAACTGGGCGCTCAGTCTCTGGATATAGACCCGAAACCAGGTGATCTAGCCATGGGCAGGTTGAAGATTGAGTAACATCAATTGGAGGACCGAACCGACTAATGTTGAAAAATTAGCGGATGACTTGTGGCTAGGGGTGAAAGGCCAATCAAACCTGGAGATAGCTGGTTCTCCCCGAAAGCTATTTAGGTAGCGCCTCGGACGAATACTACTGGGGGTAGAGCACTGTTAAGGCTAGGGGGTCATCCCGACTTACCAACCCTTTGCAAACTCCGAATACCAGTAAGTACTATCCGGGAGACACACGGCGGGTGCTAACGTCCGTCGTGGAGAGGGAAACAACCCAGACCGCCAGCTAAGGTCCCAAATTATAGCTAAGTGGGAAACGATGTGGGAAGGCTTAGACAGCTAGGATGTTGGCTTAGAAGCAGCCATCATTTAAAGAAAGCGTAATAGCTCACTAGTCGAGTCGGCCTGCGCGGAAGATGTAACGGGGCTAAGCTATAAACCGAAGCTGCGGCAATACAGTTTACTGTATTGGGTAGGGGAGCGTTCTGTAAGCCGTTGAAGGTGAGTTGTAAAGCTTGCTGGAGGTATCAGAAGTGCGAATGCTGACATGAGTAACGATAATGGGGGTGAAAAACCTCCACGCCGGAAGACCAAGGGTTCCTGTCCAACGTTAATCGGGGCAGGGTAAGTCGACCCCTAAGGCGAGGCTGAAAAGCGTAGTCGATGGGAAACGGGTTAATATTCCCGTACTGCTTATAATTGCGATGGGGGGACGGAGAAGGCTAGGTGGGCCTGGCGATGGTTGTCCAGGTTCAAGTGCGTAGGCTAAGGAATTAGGTAAATCCGGTTCCTTATTAGGCCGAGACACGACGTCGAGTCACTACGGTGATGAAGTCATTGATGCCATGCTTCCAGGAAAAGCCTCTAAGCTTCAGATTATAAGCAATCGTACCCCAAACCGACACAGGTGGTCGGGTAGAGAATACCAAGGCGCTTGAGAGAACTCGGGTGAAGGAACTAGGCAAAATGGTACCGTAACTTCGGGAGAAGGTACGCTCTTGACGGTGAAGTCCCTTGCGGATGGAGCTATTAGGAGTCGCAGATACCAGGTGGCTGCAACTGTTTATTAAAAACACAGCACTGTGCAAAATCGTAAGATGACGTATACGGTGTGACGCCTGCCCGGTGCCGGAAGGTTAATTGATGGGGTTAGACTTAGGTCGACGCTCTTGATCGAAGCCCCGGTAAACGGCGGCCGTAACTATAACGGTCCTAAGGTAGCGAAATTCCTTGTCGGGTAAGTTCCGACCTGCACGAATGGCGTAATGATGGCCACGCTGTCTCCACCCGAGACTCAGTGAAATTGAAATCGCTGTGAAGATGCAGTGTACCCGCGGCTAGACGGAAAGACCCCGTGAACCTTTACTACAGCTTGGCACTGAACATTGACCCTACATGTGTAGGATAGGTGGGAGGCTTTGATGCATGGGCGCCAGTTCATGTGGAGCCATCCTTGAAATACCACCCTTGTAGTGTTGATGTTCTAACTTAGCCCCATTATCTGGGGTGAGGACAGTGCCTGGTGGGTAGTTTGACTGGGGCGGTCTCCTCCCAAAGTGTAACGGAGGAGCACGAAGGTGGGCTAATCACGGTTGGACATCGTGAGGTTAGTGCAATGGCATAAGCCCGCTTAACTGCGAGAATGACGGTTCGAGCAGGTGCGAAAGCAGGTCATAGTGATCCGGTGGTTCTGAATGGAAGGGCCATCGCTCAACGGATAAAAGGTACTCCGGGGATAACAGGCTGATACCGCCCAAGAGTTCATATCGACGGCGGTGTTTGGCACCTCGATGTCGGCTCATCACATCCTGGGGCTGAAGTCGGTCCCAAGGGTATGGCTGTTCGCCATTTAAAGTGGTACGCGAGCTGGGTTTAGAACGTCGTGAGACAGTTCGGTCCCTATCTGCCGTGGGCGTTGGAGAATTGAAAGGGGCTGCTCCTAGTACGAGAGGACCGGAGTGGACGAACCTCTGGTGTTCGGGTTGTGTCGCCAGACGCATTGCCCGGTAGCTAAGTTCGGAATCGATAACCGCTGAAAGCATCTAAGCGGGAAGCGAGCCTTGAGATGAGTTCTCCCTGGCGCTTTAAGCGTCCTAAAGGGTTGTTCGAGACTAGAACGTTGATAGGCAGGGTGTGTAAGCGTTGTGAGGCGTTGAGCTAACCTGTACTAATTGCCCGTGAGACTTAACCATACAACACCTAAAGGGTTTTTATCGGACTCGATAAGAAACTTGATTGTGTCGAGAGCACAAAACAGCTTTCCAGATTTAGTTATCTTGCCTGACGGCAAGATAACGCCATATTTTGCTTGGCGACCATAGCATTTTGGACCCACCTGACTCCATGCCGAACTCAGAAGTGAAACAAAATTGCGCCGATGGTAGTGTGGGGCTTCCCCATGTGAGAGTAGGACATCGCCAGGCTTTTATTTCGTTTTCAGATTTTTAGAAAAAATCTAAAGGCAAAAATTGTCTTCTTATTTTACTAAATCGAAAACAAACACAAGCTAAAGCGCGTAAGGTAAGACTTTATATTGTGAACAATTTGTGGAGAGATGGCTGAGTGGTCGAAAGCACCGGTCTTGAAAACCGGCAACCGTTAATAGCGGTTCTAGGGTTCAAATCCCTATCTCTCCGCCACTATTCAAAAAGCCTGACTCAGATGAGTCAGGCTTTTTTTGTGTTTGTAGAATAAGATCGCTTTTTCAAGACAGTAAATAACAGTTTGACACAGTCCGCTGCGCTTAACACAGTGAAACACAGGTCATGTGCTGAGACTGTATTCCACTATCTCACACTGTTATAGACTGTTTTATACTTTCTCCGTTGATCTCGTTCCCATGCTCCTGCGTGGGAATGCATAGGGTTAGTAAAACAGCAGCATAGGCAGGGTCCGACACTGGTTATGGCAAGCACCTTGAGAGTATTACCGCTTTTCACTTGGTTACGACAATGTCATGATAATTGTCGAAAGCGACATTCGCTAAATGATGTTGTCTCATCCACTCCAGACTTGCTCGAGTGAATTGAGCTCTGGTGAGTAAGGCGGAAGCTTAACAAAACTGATATTTGGGAAGGGTTTTGCGATATCGTTCGTGTGCCAACCAGCCCCATCCATAATGACAACAGCATGTCGTCCTGGCTCAGTGATAGCGGATATTTGGGCGATGTGTTGCTGCATGGCATCTTTGTTAAGAAAGGGTGTCAGCACAGATGTCAAAATGACCCACTAATGCCCATTTAAAATTGCCCCACCTGTACTCGTTAATAAAACAAGAGGTAAACGATTGAAATAGCGGCCAAAGGGGCAAAAAAACACAGAGTCAAAAGCCTGAATTTTTTGATGGATTGTCTTAGCTCGAAGATGTCTTGTTTGAGCTCGTTTCTATCGCTGTTTTGACGAGTATTAGTTAAGTTAATCATTACGTGGCTCCTTTTCTTTAGATATCAAATCCATGTTCACAACGTGTTAATCAGTGTACTCATACCTAATATCGTTCAATGAATCTAATATTAGCAATACATTGGTAAAGTTCAAATAATAAGCTTTGTGCTGTTTTTAGCCTTTTCTTGTAATGTTGTTACTGCATCATTTTACCCATTCTATAAAATGTTTGTTTGACTAGATATTCATAATACAACTATATTGGGAAATGCTAATTTATTGTTTTTCAATGAGGTTAAACAGATGATAGTCCCAATTAAGGTCACTGATGAAGGTGAGCATTACCTTGAAATCCCGCAACAATATTTAGAGGAACTAGGTTGGAGTACTGGTGACATTGTTATTTGGACTCAAAACGACGATGGCAGCTTTTCACTTTCTAAATCTGAAGATACCCAGCCGTGACCTTATGTTCACCTAGGCATTGCTATGCGACGTCACACTATGACTCTGTTACCCAAGTATTCAACAGCAGTATGAGCAAAACTTGGTCGATTGATTAACGTTGTGTAACCCGCGCTGACCCAAACCACATCAACGCCAATACAACGCAGGAAACTCAACATATGGACATCAAAATAGACGATCTCTCTGGCGGACAAGTTATCGAGTTACTCGAACAACACTTGGCTGATATGTACGCCAATTCACCACCTGAGAATGTGCATGCTTTGGATGTCAATGCCTTAAAATCCCCACAAATTACGTTTTTTAGCAGTTGGTTGGGTGATGAATTGCAAGGCTGCTTAGCCATGAAAACGCTCACTCCAGAGCACATAGAACTAAAATCGATGAGAACCTCAAACAAGGCGAGAAAGTCTGGGGTCGCCAGTGAGCTGTTGACTCACGTTCTAACCACAGCCAAAGCGCAGGGATACCGAAAAGCCAGTTTAGAAACAGGAACGCAAGCGTTTTTCAAGCCCGCGAGAAATCTGTATACAAAATTTGGCTTTCACTACTGCGAGCCTTTTGCCGATTATAAAGCCGATCCATGCAGTTGCTTTATGACCAAATCGCTTGATGAACTTGAATGAACCGATATGTTGGACTGAAACTGAGGGAGTCAGTAGAAAGAGCGAACGATTTTATCTCTTTATCTTCATCTCTCAAATCTGTTCCGGTTACTTATACTGATGGGGAAAGCGTTAATTATCATTATACTCAATATAGCTCCTGCCACTTGGAGCTATTGAGGTACTTCCTGGTGCTGATTTAGTACCTAGCGAGTTTAATTATGTGTTTACAGATCAAATAAATTATCAAAATGGCGTTTATCAAGAATATCTTCTATTTTTCTTCGTGTTGATTTTGTATTTTTAATCTCACCATTAAGTGGTTCACTTTCTTTTTTTTGGCGATTTTTTATGACTTTTATTCATTGTCGCTCCCCGTTGTATCGTCGTTGTTAGACCAGTTTAAAAAAGCCTAACTTAACCCCAGTGGCGGATAAAATATTGCCCATCTGAGTTGACTCGGAGAAGGTAAATTCTAAATTATGCTGTTTGGAGTAAAGCTTTGGAAAGATATGACGTTTTAAAATATCACTATTGAGCTGTTCGATATGTGCCGACCAATTGAGTTGTTCTTGTTGCAAGCAAAACATTATTTGGAACACACGTTAAGCTCTGATTGATTTGGTCGATGGTGCTTATGACATGATTTGTTGTACCAGTATCGCTGGCGACTAGTTCTTCGAGACAATAAGATTCCTGAAATTTACGTATAGATATTGAAATAGAAAAGACAGTGGGTGTAACACCAAGGTATTACACCCCATGTTGCTTATAACGTCGTTACGTTAGACGCTTGAGGGCCTTTTTGACCTTGCTCTACGTTAAAGCTAACTTTCTGGCCTTCAGTTAGGGTTTTGAAACCGTCAGAAGCGATTGATCTGAAATGCACAAATATATCAGCGCCGCCATTATCTTGTGAAATAAAGCCAAAGCCTTTCGTTTCGTTAAACCATTTTACTGAACCGGTTGTTTTAGTAGACATAGATACCTCTAAGAAATTAATAAGATGAAAACTGCGAGCAACTGCTATTTAAAAAACTATGACGAGGGGCAATCGCAGGAGCTAAACGAAGGTATCGAAAGGTATCTGGGAGAGGGCTTGTACTTAATTTTCACTAATAGCTCGTTTGCAATAGCTACGTGCACTATACAGGTTGCTTGGGAAATAAACAGTTTTATTTTATTTTCAAATTAGCTGAGGTTGACATTACAGATACCTCCATGTCGATCGGCTTTAAAAATGAATAAATCGATTTTCACGTAACCTCTCACACGCTAAATCAATGAATAATCGGGTTTTCGCGTTGACACGACGACCTTCCAAATGAACCACATTGATTGGTATCGGCGGGGCTTCGAAATCAACGAGTATAGGTTGTAGTCGGCCGGCGTCGATTTCTTCGACAACTTGATATGACAACAAACGGGTAATACCTTGTCCAAGAATGGCAGCATTGAGTGCCGAACCGATCTGATTACAACGCAATCGAGGCTCAAACTTAACCAACAGCTTTTTCCCCTGGTGGTAGAAAGGCCATTGGTTTACATTGCCAGTGGTGACGGGATGAATAAGCTTATGGTGAACCAAATCTTCGGGTGTAGTGGGAGTGCCATGCTGCTCAAAATATCGTGGCGAGCCACAGGTGATCTGCCTCACTTCACCCACATTGACCGCATATAGACTTGAGTCCTCTAAGTGACCAATACGGATTGCAACATCTAAATCGTCTTCTACCAAGCTCGTCACTCGGTCGTAAAACATGGCTTTGACGGAAACATCTGGGTAGCGGTCCAAATACTCGGTCACGATAGGCATGACGTGCTTTTCCCCAAACACCACCGGAGCGGTCACCGATAAGGTCCCACTGGGTTTTGTATATATGCCTTTTACTGCCGCTTCCGCCTCTGCCAAGTCATCGACAACTCGCTTTGCATCTTGCAAAAAGCGCACGCCAGCTTGAGTCAAACGTACATGGCGTGTGGTTCGGTTGAATAACTTGGCGCCTAAGCGGCCCTCGAGTTCGGCAATCGAGCGCGTGACAACCGGAGCAGAAAGGCCTAGCTTTTCCGCCGCAGCCGAAAAGCCTCTTAGATTCGCAACCTCGATAAAGACTTGAATGGTATGAAGTTTGTCCATAAACACGCCCTAATTGAAAAAATCGATGTGTTGATTATTACATAAATAGAAATAATGAATTGTAAATGTGGCTAATTATTTTTTTATTTCTGTCCTTTAAAGTGAATCCATACCTAAATTGACGAACAAACCATACAAAAAGGACATCACCATGAACACGAAATTTAGCGCTTCTGATTCGCCTATCAAACTCTATCGCAACCCTAAATCCGGTCACTGCCATCGTGTGGAATTAATGATGTCATTGCTCGATCTACCCTATGAATGTATTGATTTAGATATGGCAAACGGCGCTCACAAAGAGCCAGAATATCTAAACATGAACCCATTTGGCCAGGTGCCTGCCATCGATGATAATGGCGTCATTTTATCGGACTCTAATGCGATACTGATCTACTTAGAGAAAAAATATAATGACGGTTATGAATGGTTGCCAAACGATCCGGTGAAAGCCGCTGACGTTCAGCGATGGTTATCGGTTGCGGCAGGGGAGATCGCTCATGGCCCTTGCGCGGTTCGCCTAGTTAAAGTTTTTGATGTGCCGTTGGATTACGATGCCGCCAAGCAAAAAACACAAGCCCTTTTTTCAATCTTAGAAGATTGGTTAACTCAGCATACTTACTTAAGTGGTGAATCCCTCACTTTGGCAGATGTTGCAGGCTATAGCTATATTGCTCATGTCCCTGAAGGTGGCGTTAGTTTAGAGCCTTATCCAGCAATTCGAGCTTGGTTGGCCCGTATTGAAGCCCTGCCTCGTTTCGTGGGTATGGCTCGTTCTGCACTTCCTGAAAGTTAATAAAAACCATCGATTTTTGGCAAGGGGGGGAACATGAGCATGGATAAGGTACACGTATTACACTCAGGTGAGTTAGCACTGCAAAAGAGGCGCAATACGCCTCGTGAAGTCACTGATAAACTGCCGGAGTTTATTGACGCGACGATGCCACAGCAACACGCGCAATTTTATTCTGAGTTGACTTACTTACCGTTGACAACCTTAGATGCGAATGGTCGCCCCTGGGTCAGTTTATTGATGACACAAGCTCCAAGTGACCCTTCTATCGGGATTACGGTAACTAGCCCCAATCAACTGTCTGTGGTTGCTGAGGTCAACAAAAACGATCCTTTTGTCAGAGCACTCAAGCAACAACAGGCTGACTTAGCGCAAGGTGGCGGAGTATTTGCGGGGGTGGGAATCGATTTTTCCAATCGCCGCCGTAATAAAATAGCAGGAACCATTCGCAGTGTGGGGTTGTATTCTGCAAGTAAAATCGCGCTCGAACTGTCGTCTGATCAACACTTAGGCAATTGCCCCAAATACATAACGTCGCGCACGTTAGAATACAGCAAGCGAGATGATCACCTCTTATTTGATCATTTCGACTCTCTGGATATGGCCTTGCCCGATCTTAGTAAAAAACTGATCGATGGCGCCAGTACGGTTTTTTTGGCAACCAAACATACGTTAGGCAAACAGGCAGTAAAAGGCGAGTCTCATGATATGGGGTTAAACCATCGCGGTGGTGCACCGGGTTTTGTTCGCCTTTATGAAGAACATCAAGAGAATAAGATCTCGAGCTACTTAGTGATCCCTGATCACAGTGGCAATCGATTTTTCCAATCCCTCGGTAATATAGAAACCGATAAACAGGTGGGCTTGATCTTTCCTGATTTTCACAGCGGGGATCTGCTCTATATCACCGGCGATGCCGACAACGTTTTTGACCAAGACGCCGAGCAATTGATGCCTAGGGTGAGTTTATTAACCCGTATCCGCATAACCGGCGCTGTTCACATCGAAGGGGGCTTAAACTTGACAATGATCGCCGATGAACAATATTCACCCTATAACCCGCCGGTTCGATACTTAAGGCAAGAATTACAGCGTTTAGGGAAGCTCGATGATAGACCTGCACAAACGCAATCGCCGATATCCGCAACCTTGGTGTCGAATACGGCGCTGAGCGCTAACGTGAGCACCTTTACTTTTCAATTGTCTAAGCCGATCACATTGCCCATGCCTGGCGGTTTTGGCATATTTGATTTTTCTGAGAGCCTGAATTTGGGCTATCACCATATGAGTGACGACAATCCTCAGTTGGTCAACGAAGATTACACCCGCACATGGACACTCTCAAGTGCTGCCAAATACGATGCCCAAAGCAAGCAGTTTGAGCCGACCAATCAAGTGAGTATCACGGTTAAGCGCAAATCTGGGGGACTGATGTCCAACGTTTTACATCAAGCGGCCAATCATGCCTTATCAACTTTGTTTAAAGGCACGGGGTTAGGGTTTAGCTGTTTTCATCAATCTCAAGATGGACGACTCACCATACCCGATAAAATGTTGTGGGTGGCAGGCGGCGTTGGCATCACACCCTTTATGGCAATGTGGGATGGGCTGGTGAATACCTGCCACGCATTACCCCAAAAAGCGGCACTGACTACCGATATTGTCTTGGTGTTTGCCGGCAGTGACGACGAAATGAATTTGTTAAAACCCTTTTTGCAAACCGAGCCGTCACTGGCGGGGCAGGTGACTTTAAACGTGTTGGGTTTTCAGGGTTCTCGCTCTGAGTCGTTCGAAGAACTCGATACGATAGCCGAACTTAAACAAGCGTTTCCTACCGCTAATCTCAACATTGTCTCTCGGCGGCTCAATAGAAAAGACTTCGAGATGATCCATGCCTTATCCGACAGAGAAGCGTTTTTGTGTGGCCCTGATTCAATGATGACGATGGCCGCCACTGAGCTAAAAACACTCGGGATGCCTAATGAGCACATTCATCAGGAGTCTTATTCGTTCTAAGTACAGTGAACGATTTTTCGTGTTCAATCTCATCATTATTTACCTCGTGCATAATAGGGAGGATGACATCAGAGGGCTCTATGGGTTACGAAAAGAGCTACTCGATACTGTCGATACGAATTCGAACAGCGTCAGGTCGCCAATACTCAATATCGGCATCCATTAGCTCACCATCTTGTTTATAATTGACTCGGCATATTTTGAGTACCGGTTGCCCTTCGGCTAAGTTAAGGGCTTTAGCAACGTGGGCTGGGGCTGCGGTGGGGATCACATCAAATTGAGAGCGTTGAGTCAAATAACCGTACTTATTTTGATAGAGCTTAGTGAGTGACAACGTAAGATTTTCTTCAAGTATGCCCTTAAATAACGTCGTTTTTAGCAGATTCTCAACAAATAAAACCGCGCGCCCATCGATGTGCCTTACTCGTTCAATCACATAAATCGATGTACTTGGACTGATGTTGAGTATACCGGCTCGGGCACTTTTGGCTCGCTCTTTACGCACCGCAATTAATTCGGTTTGAGCAATGCGGTTTTGCTCGCGGATCATTTGATGAAAATGGGTCCGTGACAGCGGGTTATAGCAAATACGCTCTGCAGAAACGAACCAACCTCGACGTTCTTCTCGGTAAATCAGTCCTTCGGTCTCCAAAGAAATCAAAACCTCTTTAATGGTGATACGCGTTGTGGCAAAACGCTCACTCAACTCACGCTCTGAAGGCAGCTTTTGTCCTGCAGAGATCAATCCTGCGCGGATTTTTTGTCTCAATTGAGTTTTGATTGTCCCTAGTTGAGGGCGGGTTGTGTCTTTCCTTGCCATGGGGTTGAGAGTTTGAGTGTCAGTCATAAAGGTATCCCACCTTAGACCAACAAAATAACACCAATATGACAAGCCGTTCAGCGATTGCGTTCGCCATAAAACTGCAATGGAAACTCAGCAAAACTGTCAAGTAAGTTACGCCCATTCGTCACACAATCCTCATAGCATACAAATCGAACTTACTGACCTAGTCCAGAAGGATAGAGACAATGAAAATTTTGCAAAGCCGTTCGACAATCACCGCTGCAGTGTTACTTGCTGCGACTCTTTCTACTGCCACTTTTGCTCAACAATCAGAAATAGACTCACTGGTTGCCGCCGCGCAAAAAGAGGGGGCCGTTTACAGTGTGGGTATGCCTGACAGTTGGGCAAACTGGAAAGATACTTGGGCCGATCTGAATACACAGTATGGTTTGAAGCATCAAGATACAGACATGAGCTCGGCTCAAGAAATTGCCAAGTTTGAAGCTGAGAAGAAAAATGCAACGGCGGATATTGGTGATGTGGGTTTCGCGTTTGCACGAGTTGCGGTGAAAAAGGGGGTAACACAGCCTTACAAACCAACGACGTGGGCGGATATCCCTGACTGGGCAAAAGACAAAGAGGGTCACTGGGCACTGGCTTATACCGGAACCATTTCTTTTATCGTCAATAATAACCTGGTTAACCATGCCCCTAAAACCTGGTCCGACTTACTTGAGGGCGATTACAAAGTCACGGTTGGCGATGTAGGCGTCGCTGCTCAGGCCAACAATGCGGTATTGGCAGCGGCCTTTGCCAATGGCGGCGATGAGTCGAACTTAGAGCCAGCACTGAATTTCTTTGCAAAATTGGCCAAACAAGGGCGCCTGTCCTTCACGGACCCAAGCATTGCCAATTTAGAAAAAGGGGAAATTGAAGTCGCTGTTTTATGGGATTTTAACGCGCTTAACTATCGTGACCAAATCGATCGTGATCGCTTTACCGTCAATATCCCGCAAGACGGCTCGGTGATTTCAGGTTACACCACCATCATTAATAAATACGCACAAAACCCGAACGCGGCTAAGCTTGCTCGTGAGTACATTTTTAGCGACCAAGGACAAATCAATCTCGCCGAAGGTTATGCTCGCCCCATTCGTACCAATGTAACCTTACCTCAGTCTGTACAAGATAAGTTAATTGCCAACGACCAATACCAAAACGTTCACCCCGTGACGGACTTCTCTGCTTGGGAAAAGTCGGCGCGCAAACTGCCACGTCAATGGCAAGAAAACGTCCTCATTCATCAACAATAAGAGTGTCAAAAATGAGCAATAAGGTAATTCTTGTTGTTCTAGACGGCCTTAATTATCAGGTAGCCCGACATTGTATGGGCTACCTAAATGGCCTTTTAGAACACAGTGAACAGCGAGAAAACAAGCGTGTGTCACTCTACCAAATACAGTGTGAACTGCCCTCCATGTCTCGTCCGCTTTACGAGTGTATCTTGACCGGTAAACGCCCCGTAGAGAGCGGGATCGTCAACAATGAGGTTGTGCGCTTGTCGCATCATCAATCGATTTTTAGCCTGGCAAAAGAGCAAGGTAAGGTGACAGCTGCCGCTGCGTATCATTGGGTGAGCGAGCTTTACAATCGCGCTCCTTTTGTGCCCGCCCGCGACCGATTTACAGATGACGTATCACTCAATATTCAGCACGGTTGTTTTTACCATTGGGATCATTATCCCGATGAGGCTTTGTTTCTCGATGCAGAGCATTTACGCGTGACACACCAGCCCGATTTTTTGTTAATTCATCCGATGAATATCGATGATACCGGTCACAAGTTTGGTTTGGACTCTGCCCAATATCGCAACTGTGCTCGCGGCGCCGACATTATATTGTCGAACTATATCGAAACCTGGCTGGCGGATGGGTACCAAGTTATTGTCACCAGCGATCACGGCATGAATAATGACCACTCTCATGGCGGGATTTTAGCTGAGGAACGAGAAGTGCCGATGTTCGTGATTGGCGATCAGTTTTCTCATCACCAAGGCCAGGTAAAGCAAACGGAAATATGCGGGCTCGTTTGTCAACTTCTCGACTTAGAACACAACAAACCCTATGCGCAGGAGCTGTTGGTATGAGTCGTGGAGTAGGGCACTCGCGTTTTCAGTCTGGGTGTCGCCGATTAAAGCCCGTCTTGTGGTTACTGCCTTTTGGGATCGCTTTTTACGGGTTTCAGCTCGCCCCCATGGTGTGGGTTTTCATCAATAGCTTTATCTACGATGAGGCATTCTCGTTTGAAAACTATAGCGAAATCTTTAACTCAGCGTTTATGCTACAGGCGTTGAGTAACAGTTTGTGGTTAGCCTTATGGTCGAGTGTCTTAGGGCTGTTGGTTGCCACGATCCTCGTGTCTTCATTGCGCAGGGTTGAATCAAAAATACGCGACGCGGTGATTGCTTTTACCAATATGAGCAGTAACTTCGCGGGAGTTCCCTTGTCTTTCGCCTTTATTATCATCTTGGGGACCAATGGCGCCGTCACCTTGTTGTTGAAACAATACGGGTTACTCGGCGACTTTGACCTGTACGGAAAATGGGGTCTATTGGCGATTTATGTTTACTTTCAAATTCCTCTCGCGGTGCTGCTTTTATACCCGGCCTTTGATGCGTTAAATGACGATTGGCAAGCGGCGGCGGCATTGTTGGGCGCGAGCCATAAAACCTATTGGTTCAAAATCGCTTTGCCTGTGCTGTCTCCTGCTTTACTTGGGACCTTGATTATTTTAATTGCCAATGCGATTGGTGCGTACGCGAGTGTCTATGCGCTTACGTCTGGTAACTACAATGTGATCACCGTTCGCATTGCCAGTTTGGTGTCTGGCGATTTGTTCCTAGAGCCTAATCTCGCTGCGGCCATTTCGGTGATTGTGATGTGCTTATTAGCCTTTATTACGTTGATCAACCAATGGTTGATGTCGAAAAGCTATGCCAGTAAAAGAGGGGGAAATCAGTGATGACTACCGTCAATACCCGGCTACATAAAACCATTGTCTATACCATTGTCTCCCTGATGCTAATCCCGATATTGGCCACATTCGTTTACTCTTTGTCCTCGCGCTGGGGCGCGACCATTTTACCGGATGGCTTTAGTCTAAAATGGTACGGCGAGTTGTTGACTGACCCTCGTTTCTTACAAGCTTTTGGGCGTTCCTTGTTTATTTGCGTTCTGTCGCTTGCCCTTAGTGTACTGTTGATATTACCGGCGATCTTTGTGGTTTTTTATTACTTCCCTAAACTTGATAAGTTAATGAACTTGCTTATCTTATTGCCTTTTGCGGTGCCTCCTGTCGTATCGTCGGTCGGCCTTTTGCAATTGTATGCCGATAGTGATTTTGCCTTGATTGGCACACCGTGGATTTTGATCGGTACGTATTTCACCATTGCTTTACCATTCATGTATCGCGCCTTGGCGAACAGTTTCCAGGCCATCAATCTCAATGATTTGATGGATGCCGCGCACCTACTTGGCGCCAGCACCAGTAAAGCCTTTCTGCTGGTGGTTCTACCCAATGTACGCAAAGGGTTAATGGCGTCTTTATTTTTGTCTTTCTCCTTTTTACTGGGCGAGTTCGTGTTTGCCAATATTTTGGTGGGCACGCGCTATGAAACCTTGCAAATCTATTTATACAATATGCGTCAAACCAGTGGTCACTTTACCTCTGCGTTAGTGATGACTTACTTTTTGTTCATTTTTTTACTGACTTGGTTAGCAAGTCGTTTTAGCCGAGGAGTCAAATCATGAGCTATGTCACCGCCAATACATTGACTAAGCGCTTTGGTGATAACACCGTATTTCAACATGTTGCGTTTTCTATTGAGCAAGGTGAATTTATTACTTTGCTTGGCCCTAGTGGCTGTGGAAAATCCACGTTGCTTCGCAGCTTGGCCGGGTTGACGCCGGTCGATGAAGGTGAAATTCAAGTGGCGGGCGAGGTTATCACTCATCATACCCCTCAAGAGCGAGGGATAGGGATGGTGTTTCAATCCTATGCGCTATTTCCCAACATGACCGTTGCAGAGAATATTGCTTTTGGTCTCAAAATGAAAAAACAGGCCTCTAGTGAGATTGAACGCGAGGTCGCCAGTGTCATTCGTCTGGTTGAGTTACAAGGTAAAGAAAAACACTATCCCCATGAGTTGTCAGGTGGCCAACGTCAACGTGTTGCTTTAGCTCGCGCGTTAGTGGTCAAACCCAAAATTTTGTTATTGGACGAGCCGTTATCTGCGCTCGATGCCAAAATCCGCAAACACTTGAGACAACAAATTCGCGACATACAAAAAGAGATGAACCTGACGACGATCTTTGTGACCCATGACCAAGAAGAAGCCATGATCATGTCTGATCGCATCTTTTTGATGAACCAAGGCGCCATTGTGCAAACGGGGACTCCGGAGCAAATTTATACCCAGCCAGCCAACGAATTTGTTGCCGGTTTTATGGGGCATTATAATTTAGTCGACGCGGATACCGCGCAAAGGTTATTCGGCCTGACCACCGACAGTAAAGTGGCCATTCGCCCTGAGTCTATTTATGTGCGAGAGGCGGGGCGTCAATATGGTCAACACATCTCTCAACCCCACTTCGCAACCGTCATCAGTCATCAGCTGTTGGGCAATGTGATTCGCTATCAAGTCGATTTACAGCATTGCCATTTGACGGTGGATTTGCTCAATCGTTCTTCAGAGCGCTTGTTGGCGAGTGGCAGTCAATTAGAGCTGTTGTTTAATCTCAATGAAATTCAACCAGTGAGCGCTCAATAATGGAACAAAGTTTGTACGTTTTCGATATGGATGAAACCTTAATTGATGCCGATTGCGCCATGCTTTGGAATCAATTTTTGGTGCAAAAGGGCATTGTCACCGACCCACATTTTATTGAGCAAGACAAGCGTTTGATGGCCTTGTACGCCCAAGGTCAAATGAAAATGGAAGAGTATCTCACGTTCTCAATGGCGCCATTGGCGGGTATGCCAAAAGATAAAGTTAACGCATTGGTACAAGAATGTGTCGACACCTTAATTGTGCCTAAGCAATTTACACAGTCGAAGCCGTTGATAGAGCAGCTTAAACAACAAGGCACAGAGATGATTATTATTTCTGCCAGCGTCGCGTTTTTGGTTCAGGCGGTTGCCAAACGACTGGGAATACAGCATGCATTGGGCATTGATCTTGTTGAGAAGGATAACACTTATACGGCCAAGATAGCCGGTGTGCCCAGTTATCGAGAAGGCAAGGTGAAACGATTAGAATCTTGGTTGGCAGTGCAACCTCAGCGTTATCAATCCATTCACTTTTATACCGATTCGATTAACGACTTACCGCTGTGTGAATTTGCAGATCATGTTTACTTAGTTAACCCCTGTCAGCAATTAAGGGCGTACCGTGACAGAGAGAATTGGGTGGTGTTAGATTGGCACTCATAGGTGACTTTTTAAAGGTCACACGGTAGTTAAATTTAAAAAAATCAGGGCACTTGGGCCCTGATTGTCTTACGCGACCTGATTGTCTTACGCGAGAGTAAACAATGGTCGGTTATCAAGCCGATTCTGATTGATGCTCTGTGACCATGGCTTCAGTGGTGATCATCAAACCGGCGATCGATGAGGCAAATTGCAGTGCAGAGCGAGTGACTTTGGCGGGATCTAAAATACCCATGGCAATCATATCGCCATACTCGCCAGTCGCCGCGTTAAAACCATAGTGATCATCGCCTTGGTGAACGGCATTCACGACCACGGATCCTTCATTTCCGGCATTGATCGCAATTTGGCGCAGTGGCTCTTCCATCGCACGTAAGGCGACTCGAATACCGACATTCTGATCTTCGTTGTCACCGGTTAAATTGGTCAACTGGCGCGCGATTTTGGCCAGCGTTACCCCACCACCAGCAACAATACCTTCCTCAACCGCAGCGCGTGTTGCACTTAGTGCATCATCAATTCGATCTTTTTTCTCTTTCATTTCCAGTTCAGTTGCCGCGCCAATCTTAATGACCGCCACGCCGCCAGAAAGTTTGGCAATACGCTGTTGCAGTTTTTCTTTGTCGTATTGAGACGTGGTGTTTTCAATTTGCTTCTCAATGGTGGCAACGCGATCAGCAATCCGATTCGCGTCTGCGGCATTGCTCACCATCGTGGTGCTGTCCTTGCTGATCGTCACCTTGCTGGCGTGGCCCAATTGCTCAAGTGTGACCTTTTCAAGCTCATGGCCAAGCTCTTCAGAGATGACATTGCCTGCGGTGAGGACGGCGATGTCTTCCAGCATGGCCTTGCGGTTGTCGCCAAAGCCAGGCGCTTTTACTGCTACGGCTTTAACAATGCCACGCATGTTGTTGATGACTAGCGTTGTGAGCGCTTCACCTTCAATATCTTCAGCAATGATAAGCAGAGAACGCGACGCTTTTGATACCGACTCGAGCAGTGGTAACAACTCGCGAATATGACTGATTTTCTTATCTACCAATAAAACATAAGGGTTATCTAGCTCGACATGGCCAGCCTCTTTATCGGTAATGAAGTAGGGCGATAGGTAACCGCGATCAAACTGCATACCTTCGACAACCGATAACTCATTGCTCAGGCCCTGGCCTTCTTCGACGGTGATCACCCCATTGCGGCCCACTTTTTCCATCGCCTCAGAAATCAACTCACCAATCACTTTGTCACTATTGGCTGAGATACTACCAACTTGTGCAATGGAAGCACTATCACTACAGGGTTTGGCCATTTCTCGTAACTTTTCTACCGCTGCGGTGGTGGCTTTATCGATACCGCGTTTGAGATCCATTGGGTTCATGCCGGCAGCAACGGCTTTAAGGCCTTCATTGATCAATGACTGTGCAAGTACCGTGGCGGTGGTGGTGCCATCACCGGCTTCATCATTGGCTTTTGACGCCACACTTTTGACCATCTGTGCGCCCATGTTTTCAAATTTGTCTTGCAACTCGATCTCTTTGGCGACTGATACCCCGTCTTTGGTGATGACCGGTGAGCCATAACCTTTATCTAGCACCACATTACGGCCTTTAGGGCCCAGTGTGGCTTTTACCGCATTGGCAAGGATGTTGACACCTTTAAGCATTTTTTGACGGGCATCATTAGAAAAAGCAATCTCTTTCGCTGTCATGATATTCTCCTTAACTCCTTATTCTACGATAGCTAAAACGTCTTGCTCAGACAGGATCAAATACTCTGAGCCGTCGATTTTTTCTGTTTTGACACCATAGCCATCATTAAACAAAACGGTATCGCCCACATTGACATCAAGGCTTACTCGCTCACCGTTATCGAGTTTTCGACCGTTCCCCACCGCAATGACTTTGCCTCGGTTCGATTTTTTTAACGACTGTGAGGTTAAAACGATTCCGCCTTCTGATTTATTTTCGACAGCTTGTCGTTCGACAATTAATCGGTCACTCAAAGGACGAAGAGTCATCATTTTTCTCCTAAAAAGATAATCAATACAAATAACAATGAGTAAGAGCTAAAAAGGCTCACTACTCAAATCGGGATGGGGACAAAAAAGTTCAAGGTGTTGTTTTAATAAAAGATTTTTATTGAACGATAAAAATTTTTTTAGGTAGATTGGTTTGATTGGTGAATGAGCAGTGCTGTGTTCGCGCCTCTAATTCGTCAGCGAGGTAAAACTTGCCAAATACTCAAATGTTGACTATTTGTTAATTATGTTTCTTTTGAGTGATCATTGCCATCTATGGCACGTAACAGTGTCAGTTATTGTGATAAAACAGGGTGAGGGTAGACAGATGAAGCGATTGTATTATGTAACGCAAGACTTAGACGATGCTGAAATGATCTCTAAAGAAGTTCATGATAAAGGGATTGATGACCATCACTTTTTTGTCGTTTGTCGAGACAGAAAAGGCATCAAAACCCATCACTTGCACGGCAGTCACACCTTAGAGGGAACCAGCATTGTTTCGTCGCGTAAACGGGCTTATCTGTTAGGCGGTGTTGTGCTAGGCCTTGGCATTATTGCGCTCACGCTGTTTAGCCACTTATTTGATGCCGCACCGGCGTTACCTATTTTCTTATTGCTTGCCGTCGCGTTGCTGACGACTTTTTTAGTCAACGTTGTCGGGCGTTCGTTTGATGGCTATTTAATGGGTATATTTGATCAGCATCTCAACCGCGGTGAGGTGGTCATTATCATTGACGTGGCTAGACACCAAGCAGAGAGCGTCGAAGCGATATTAGATCGCCATCCTAAAGCGCACTTTATCGCAGATTGTTCGAATTTTGGTTCGGCGATACCCGATTAACGTCTCTTATAACCGTTATCTAGGTTATTCGAAAGGTTCAACAGTAAAAAACCGCTGCTTTTCGTCGCCGCGGTTACTGTTATTTCAACAAAAGAAAGTTAATTTAATAAAAAGAAAGCCCATTCAATAAAAAGGGAAAAGCGTGTTGCCATTGGCGATGGCATTTCGGCCAAGGGATTTGGCGCGGTACAGCGCTTTATCGGCGGATTGAATTAAATCTTTGCTGTCGTAGTGTTGGCCTGGCAGGAGACAGGTGTATCCGACACTCACGGTGACTCGTTTTTTTTCATGACGCGGGTGGCGAATGTTGAGTTGATACACTTGATCGCGGATTTGTTCTGCTAACATCGCAATTTCCCGCTCTTCCTTACCGTAAACGATAAATGCGAATTCTTCGCCTCCATATCGGCAGACGACATCACTATGACAGGTCAATGAACAGTGCTGCAGGGTTTGAGCGACCCGTTTTAAGCATTCATCGCCCTCGTAGTGGCCTAAACAATCATTGTAAGATTTGAAATTATCAATATCACACAAGATCAGAGAAAGACAGCGCTGCTCTCGTGTCGCGAGCTTGAGCAAAAAATTGAGTTGTTGATCAAACACACGGCGATTTTTCAGTCCGGTTAATGCATCGATGGTGGCATAGCGATACAAGGTTTCATTCACGGTTTCTTGCTCTATGGTCCCTAACAACAGCCTTGCCTGGCCCGAAGTGTCGCGAACTAGGGCTTTGGCTCGGCTGTTAAAGTATAAAACTTGATCACTCTCTCGATCGTAATAGGGAAAGCGGTTGTGATACTCAAGACTTTGACCATTGAGCAATTGTTGATAATCGTTGAGCACTCGTTTGGCTTTATCGCTGTTTTTTATGGCTATATTTTGATTGTAATCGCCAGCAATCGGACAGGTGCGTTGCACAGAGTGCTCGTCGAGTCGAGAATCGAGATTAAACGCGTCACACATGATTTGGTTACACACAAACCGTTCGGGGTTGTAGTCTAAGTCTATTAACCACCAGGCAAGGCCACCAAACCCCAGCAATTCATCGCATTGTTGGTAGTAGCGTTGTATTCTCTGTTTAGACGACATGCTCATTACACTCAGTTATTGTTCTTTTTGTTTATAATAGACGATAAATTGACAATGAGCGGTAATGGATAAAAAAAATCATCGTTCGACAAAGAGAAAACTAGCCAGTAAACCAAATTCACTTTGCTTACGTATCAATAAGCCATCAGTAACTGTGAAAGTGGTAGAATTATGTATTTTGATCAATTGATTTTTAATTCCATGGAAAAAAGACAAAGGGCGAGGTTGATCAATTCTCTTTCGGGCTTTAAAAGTGCCAACTTGATTGGCAGCTGCGACGCGGAGGGGCGTGAAAATGTCGCGATAGTGAGTTCGTTAATTCATTTGGGCTCGAATCCTGCGATGTTAGGTTTTATCAGCCGCCCCCACTCGGTAGAGCGACACAGCTTAGAAAACATTTTGGCCAGTGGCTTTTTCACCGCGAACGCCGTCACTTCTGAGCTATACCAGCAAGCACATCAAACCTCTGCGCGTTATCTCAAGCATCAATCTGAATTTGTCCAAACGGGCCTCACTCCAGTCTATAGCGATCTTATCAGAGCGCCTTATGTCCAAGAAAGTCCGCTGAAAGTCGGACTAAAGCTTGTTGAAACGGTGCCCATTTCGGTTAATGACACGGTTATGATCATCGGTGAGGTTCAAGAGGTCTGGGTAGACAGTGAGGCCGTCATGGACGATGGGTATATTGATCTCGAAAAATTGTCCATTAGTACCATTAGTGGCTTAGACAGTTATCATAGCACACAGCGTTTAGACAGGTTGAGTTATGCCAAACCCGATCGGCCCCATTCGAAGCTCAGTGTCAACGGCAAGCCATTGGAGTAACATCATGCACAAAGGCACTGCGCTTTTATTTATCGCGATAGCATTTCTCATCAGTTTGAGCCCAACCAGCGCAGCGGCGACTCGCTTAGAGGATTTCACTTGGCAATATCGGGTTGTGTTGATTGACAGCGACAAAGATCAGCAGGCCATCTTGGACTACCTCGAACGTTTCGAACCAGAGATCAAAGACAGAGACTTGGTTTGGTTTTTGCTGTCAGGGGAAAGCACAACCAGCAATTTCACCGGCCATTCTATCGATGACATTCGCCTGGATAAGCAAAATTTACAATGTAAACAGCCGGTGGTACTGATAGGTAAAGACGGCGGTGTTAAAGGGTGTTACCAAACTTTCGATCTCAATCAAATCTTTGCATTAATTGATACGATGCCCATGCGACAACGCGAGATGCACGATGCCGATTAGCCCTCTATGAGTCAATGAGCGCTGTATTCTGTCAACCGTCAAACGGCTTTAGAAACAGCGCTCGATGACAGGGAGTTAAAAAAGAGAAATTTAGACCCTGGTCAGCATTTCAAACGCGGTTCTTAATTTGGATAATAGCTCGTCGGCTTGTGCCTGATTAATCGTTAGTGCAGGAGTAATACACAAGGTGTTGTTAAATTGATGAAACGAGCGATTGGTTCGGCCAATCAACAGCCCTTGCTCCATACACAACTGACACATTTTTCCTGTCACCGACTCGTCAACCGGTGCTTTGCTCACGCGGTCTTTGACCAACTCCAAGCCGAGTAAAAGGCCTTGGCCTCTCACATCGCCAATGATGTCAAAATCTCGCTGTAAGTCCCTAAAACCTGCGGTGAGGTACTCTCCCATGTGAGCGGTGTTCTCTATGAGGCCTTCTTCTTCTATGATACGCATATTTTCCAACGCGGCAGCGGGGCCGGCCGTACAGCCACCAAAGGTACTGATATCTCGAAAATACCCTTGGGTGTCGGTGGCATCGTCATTGAGCAGGGCAAAGACCTCTTCTGTTGTGACGGTACAAGATATCGCGGCGTAACTTGAGGCCACTCCTTTTGCCATCGTCACAATATCGGGCTGGATGCCATAATGTTGATAACCAAACCATTTTCCGGTGCGCCCTAAGCCACACACCACCTCATCAATGTGAAGCAGTACTTGGTATTTGCGGCAAATACGTTCAACCTCTTTGAGGTAACCTGGAGGTGGCGTAATGACACCACCGCCGGCGGTAATGGGTTCAATCACGACGGCGCCTACCGTCTCTGGGCCTTCGCGTAAAATGGCGTCTTCAAAGGCTTGTGCGGCTTTGATGCCATAGTCTTCGACATCGCCAAATTGGCTGCGATACTCAAAACAATGAGGAAACTCGACAAAACCCGGCACAAAAGGGCCGTATTGTTCACGGCGCTGCTCTTGACCTGTTGAGCTCAAGCAGCCAATGGTCGAACCGTGGTAATCACGCTCGCGAAACAAGATTTTGTGCTTTTGGCCACCGTATTTCTTGTGAGCAATTTGGCGGACCATTTTATAGGCTTTTTCGTTGGCCTCAGATCCGGAGCTGGCAAAATAGACACGACTCATCCCCGGCATTTTACTGAGCAGTTGGTTGGCAAATTCGGTGGCGGGCTCTGTGTTGGCGGTGCCGGCAAAGTAGTTGAGTTTGATGAGTTGGTCATAAATGACTTTGGCCATTGACTCACGGCCATAACCAATATTGACACACCATACACCGCCAGAGGTGGCATCGAGAAACTCACGACCTTGGCTGTCCCAAATGGTTAAGCCTTTACCTTCCGTGATGGTCCACGGGCCTTGCTCTGGCATGGCAGCGTGTTGAGTGAGGTGAAACCAAATGGGTTGCTTGTGCTCTTGCGTGTTCATTGCTTGTCTGTCCATACTAATACCTCCGTGTATTTTTTGTTACATTAGAGCGATAATGGTGAAGAGACATAGGTCCAGCAGGAAGTATTTTTGGTGACAGTTTGAGCCTTGATGGTATAACTCGGAAGTATACTGGCCCACACCGCGGAACAATCAACCATGGAAGTGTATGAAAAGCGATCATTTAATCCATATTCAATTTCGCAAAGACCGAAGTTTACAAGAGCAAATTCGCGAATATCTGATTGAGAGTATTACTCAAGGTCTGTTTCTCGATCACGCTTTGCCGTCGTGCCGTAAAATGGCCGAGATGCTGAATGTGTCGCGCAATACGGTGGTTTTGGTCTATGAACGCTTAGTCGATGAAGGGTATATCTATACCAAACCAAGAAGTGGTTACTTTGCAAAAGCGATGGACGATGACGTCAATGCGCAACGTCCCTTCACCACTGAAAGGGCGATATCACAGGATCGTCAAGCACGCTGGCAAGAGCGCTTTAAAATCAATTTACGTACCTCGACCAAACTCAAAGCCGCCGATGACTGGCAAACCTATGCGTACCCATTTATTTTTGGTCAGCCTGATCCCAGTCTCTTTCCCTTAGCACAGTGGCGAGAATGTGGCCGCTTATCCCAACGCCAAGGGGTGATTAAAGACTGGGTCACGGACGCCATCGACGTTGATGACGAACTGCTGATCAAACAGTTACAAGCGAAGGTGTTGAGTAAGCGAGGCATCACGGCTAAACCCGATGAAATCTTAATCACAATCGGTACGCAAAACTCCCTATACTTATTGGCCGAAATGCTGATGGCCCCCGGGACGCGCGTCGGCGTTGAAGAGCCGGGTTATCCCGATATTCGTCAGATAGTGACTTTAAAAGGCGCCAGTGTGGTTCCCCTAGCATTAGATGATCACGGTGT
Organism: Vibrio sp. HB236076; assembly: GCF_040957575.1. Taxonomy (NCBI): domain Bacteria; kingdom Pseudomonadati; phylum Pseudomonadota; class Gammaproteobacteria; order Vibrionales; family Vibrionaceae; genus Vibrio; species Vibrio sp. HB236076. Next base: position 248,400 of record NZ_CP162602.1, on the reverse strand, counting down.
GCGTTTAAGTGATGAGATGGCCACGTGTGATTATGTCTACACCACGCCAAGTCATCAAGTGCCGACCAATGTCACCATGAGCATGGACAGGCGAAAGGCTTTACTCGATTTTGCTCAGCAACACGATGTGATGATCATCGAAGATGATTTTGACAGTGAGGTCAATATTCAAGAAAGGCCATCGCCAGCGCTAAAAAGCTTAGACAGCGATCAACGAGTGATATACGTTGGCAGTTTATCGAAATCTCTGTCTCCTGGCTTGAGGATCGGTTTTTTAGTGGCAGACCGCTGTATGATTGAACAAGCCAGGCAACTGAGAAGGCTGATGTATCGCCATCCTCCGAGCAATAACCAAAAAACCTGTGGTCTGTTTTTGTCTCTTGGCCACTATGACACTTATGTTCGCAAATTACGCAAAAGTTATCAGCAAAAATGGTCTTTGATGACCGATTTACTGCGTGAACATATGCCAAACAGTATCATGAGTAATCACACCGGTGGCAGTGCTTTTTGGTTAAAGCTTCCTCCCGGCGTCGACAGTCGAGACTTTGTCCGACAAGCCAAACAGCAAGGCCTATTGGTTGAAAGTGGGGATATTCACTTTATGCTCCCGTGCTCAACGCAGTATCAGTATATTCGGGTGGGATTTTCGGCGATAAAAACGGAAAAAATTGCGCCAGGAATTCTCGCACTTGCTCAACTTTATCACCAACAGTGTGGCCCAAAAGTGGATGAAACTGGCCCTATAGAATAAATCTCGCTTGCGCTTAAGATGTCGTATATCGTATTGATGTTTATAAAGGAATGAGGAGTCGTATTATGGAACAACAAGTTGTCTTTATCACAGGTGCCACGTCAGGCTTTGGCTTAGCTACAGCAAAAGCGTTTGCGCAAAAAGGTTGCCGACTCATTTTAACTGGTCGACGTGCCGAGCGTTTAGAGGCGTTGGCCCAAGAGCTATCCCATCAATGTGAGGTATTCACCTATCCCTTAGACGTACGAGACAGTGACGCGGTCAACCAATGTATCGCCGACTTACCTGAGCGATTTAAAGACGTTGCTGTGTTGGTCAATAATGCCGGCCTAGCCTTAGGGGCTTCAGCGGCAGATGAGTCGCAGCTCAGTGACTGGCACACCATGATAGACACCAATGTGACTGGTCTGGTCAATGTCACCCATGCTCTGTTACCCCTGCTCAAGGACAAACCTGGGGCCAGCATCATTAACCTTGCGAGTATCGCCGCCAACTGGGCTTACCCAGGGTCACATGTGTACGGTGCCAGCAAAGCCTTTGTTCAGCAGTTTTCACGCAATTTGCGCAGTGATTTTGCCGGACGTGGCTTGCGAGTCACCAGTTTAGAGCCCGGATTGGCAGAGAGCGAATTCAGTTTGGTGCGCTTTAATGGCGATCAAGATAAATACGATGCCATTTACAAAGACACGGCACCGTTGCAACCGGAAGACATTGCCAACATCATTGTTTGGATTTCAGAGCAACCAGCCCATGTGAACATCAACAGTTTGGAAGTGATGCCAACTAGTCAGGCATGGAATAACTTTAAAATTGTTCAGAGCGAATAAGCAGCGCTCACCCCGTTGTCCGTAACAGCCTCAGTCCATTTTTATTTGTAAAGTGGATTGAGTGGCACTTAAATAACTTCAGTCAGTGAGCCACACCCTTGTCACGTCGCGCTGGTGATCCCTGATTGCGCGACGTTGATAATCTCCAGGTATGTGTGCTAATCAATCAGTTCATTGCCCGAGGTTTTGTTGTTAAAAAAGGCCTCGATACTGTTTAGCGTTGTACTGGCGATATTGTGTAAGGCTTCTTTGGTCAAAAATGCTTGATGTCCCGTAAAGAGTACATTGTGGCACGCGGAGAGTCGTCTAAAGACATCATCGGCGATCACTTGATCAGAATTATCCTCGAAGAACAACGACTTTTCGTGCTCATACACATCCAAGCCCAGGGCGCCAATTTGTCCGGCTTTTAACGCTTCGATAGCGGCGTTGGCATCGAGAAGACCCCCTCGGCTGGTATTGATGATCATCACCCCCGTTTTCATTTTGTTAAAGGTGTCTTTATTGAGTAAATGATGGTTTTCTGGGCTCATAGGACAGTGTAATGACACCACATCACTGGAACTCAATACTTCCTCTAATGAACAATATTGTGCCCCCAGTTCCGTTACGATCGGATTGGGATATGGGTCAAAACAGACCACTTTCATGCCTAATCCCTTGAAGATACGAATCGCCGCTTGACCGATTTTTCCTGTGCCAATTACGCCGACCGTTTTGCCATAAAAGTTAAAACCCACTAATCCTTCTAGTGAAAAATTGGCGTCACGGGTGCGTTGATAGGCTTTGTGTAGACGGCGATTTAAACTCATCATTAAGGCGACGGTGTGTTCGGCGACGGCTTCGGGAGAATAAGCCGGTACGCGCACAACTTGTAAACCCAAGGCTTTGGCCGCCTCGAGATCAACTTTGTCAAAGCCTGCACAACGCATAGCAATCAACTTGGTTTTTCCTCTGGCCAAAATTTCTAACACCTCACGGCAGAGTTCATCGTTGACAAACGCGCAGACCACCTCAGATTGTGCCGCGAGTGGTGCTGTGTGTTCCGTGAGACGAAAATCGTGGAAATGATACTCAAGCGCGACGGTTTGTGGGACTTGTCGAAACGCTTCCTGGTCGTATTGTTTGGCGCTAAAAAAAGCCATGTTGAGCATAATTTTTTCTTCCCTTGCGAATTTGGTATATCAATTTTTACTACATAGCATGGTGAAAAGTTTAGAGTATTTATGTGATTTAGTTCAATGTTTTATCGTCTCATCGCAGGAAACCCATACCCAATGAATTGCATCGAGCTATGATAAAAATAATTGTTTTTAACCAGTGCTCCCTATGCCCCAACTCAATGATAAGAAGCTGTTAAATCTGATCCGCTATGTGCCAATGCTCTTTATGGGGCTTTTTGCGTTGGCGGTGAGTGGTGTGGTAGTACAGCAAAATGAAAGTAAGTTAGAGCAACGCATTAACAACAAACGACAAAGCTTGATTGAGCAACACAAAGAAACTATCAAGCTCAAGGTGGATCAAATTGTCGCTCATGTCCGCCTTGACAAGCAGAAGACGATTTCAATCCTTAAACAGGACATTAGGCAACGCGTTGAAGAAGCGTACAGCATTGCTGAGCAATTGCAGAGGAGTTATCCGCAACAATCTCCGCAACAATTAACCCAGTTGATTGCCGATGCCCTGCGAGCTATTCGTTTTAACTCTGGCCGAGGTTATTACTTTATGTTTGATTTACAAGGTAATAACCTAATGCATGGCTTACGGCCACAGTTGCAAGGTAAAAATTTAATCGGCGCCCAAGATTTGCGCGGCAATCTGATACTAAAAGAACATTTAGACTTGATGACCGCCGATGCTCAGGGAGAAGCTTTTTACACCTGGTGGTACCAAAAACCACAAGAGCCCATTGGCCAAGAGTTTCAAAAAATTGGCTTTGGCAAAATTTACAAGCCACTGTCGTTTTTTATTGGCACAGGAGAATATGTCTCCGATGTTGAAAATGACATAAAACAAACCTTGCTTGAATGGCTGCATCAATATCAGTTCGAGCATACGTATGTGTTTGTTATTAATGCCGATAACAAACTTGTCTTTCATCCTGAAAAACGCTACATCGGCAAAGATATCAATACATCGGTGGAAAAGTTGTTGCAAAATACGATGGAACTTGATTTGTTTAAGGGTGATTTTATTGAATACCAATCTAAGTACTTACCCGATAACGTCACGAAAGGCGATAAAATCAGTTATGTAAGAAAAGTCATTGGGTGGGATTGGGTGATTGGTAGCGGTTTTTATTTGGACCAATTTGAAAAAGAAGTCGAACAGGAAATTCAGTTAATCACGGATAATAACCGCCAAGAGTTGATTAATATTTTGTTTCTTTGCGCTTTAGCAAGTGGCATTGTGATCATGTTTTCTTTTTGGATGGGCCAAGTGATAGGTAAGCGTTTTGAGCGCTTTCAATCAAAGATAGAACGCGATTACAAAGAGCTCGAACTGACCAAAAACAAGGTCCAACACTTGGCGTATTACGATGAGTTAACGGGGATATTTAATCGCAATGGCATCGATAAAACGATTTTAAACAGCATTAGCAACTGTCGAAACCAGCAGTCCTTGTTAGCGATTATGTTTGTCGATCTCGATGACTTTAAAAAGGTCAATGATCAATACGGTCATTCTTATGGTGATAAATTACTTGAGCAAGTCAGTGAGCGTTTTCAAGGTATCGTCTCTGAAACGGGAGGTAAGGGCGCTGTGTTTCGCTTTGGCGGCGATGAGTTTATTTTTTGTTTTTCAGAATTAGAGAGCTTTTACCAAGCCAGTGAAAAAGCCAATGCGGTGAGAGACTGTTTTAAACACGTCTTTGAAGTTAATGACCGCACACTTTCGGTTGGTTGCAGCATTGGCGTCAGTATGTATCCCGCCGACGGGACTGATCCTGAGAGTTTGATCCGCCGCGCCGATATTGCGCTGTACCAATCCAAGCAAGCCAATAAAGGTCAAGCGACCTTTTTTGATCAAAGCATCAGTGACTCTGTTGAAAGAAAGTATCTGATTGAAGAAGAGCTCAAATCCGCGTTGAAGAATCACGAAATTGAGGTGTATTACCAGCCACAAATTGACGGTAAAACGGCGAAGGTATCCGGTGTTGAAGCTTTGGCGCGTTGGAATAATGCAACCTTGGGCTTTGTGTCGCCTTATCATTTTATTCCGGTTGCTGAAGAAACTGGATTGATTGCAGAGCTCGGTTTACACGTATTTTACCAAGCGTGCAAAGATATCTTGGCCATTTCACCCAATGGCCCAGATGCGTTAAATGTCTCGGTGAATATTTCACCTAAGCAGTTAAAGATAAAAACCTTTCCGAGAGTGTTATTAACAATTGCTAGTGATGTCGGCATTGACATATCGCGCATTACCTTGGAGATCACTGAAAATGTGGTGTTAGAAGACCTGTCTCGTGCCTGCTTTGCTCTGAAACAACTTAAAAAGCTCGGTTTTGGGATCTCGCTAGATGATTTTGGCACGGGGTATTCTTCGCTCAGTTATCTTAATCAACTACCGATTTCCGAGATTAAGATTGACCGCTGTTTTGTCGACCAGATGTTGACTCAATCGCAAAGCACGTCCTTGATCAATGCCATCATTGCTATTGCGAAAACCGGCAATATGATAGTGGTCGCTGAAGGCGTCGAAAATGAAGAGCAATATCAGTTGCTCAATCGTTATGGATGCCATTTAATGCAAGGGTATTACTTTAGCCAGCCCATCGATATCCATGCTCTGGCAGAATTTGTGTGCCCACCGAACGGCAAAAAAGTGGAAGTGTAATTTTGTGAGTAACAGAAATGGTTTTGCGTTTTGGCTGAGTGTTTTAGTCTGCTCATTGGGTTTATCAGCGGCGGCGTACGCGGAAGTTGATAAAGTCAAAGTCGACAAGTCAGTGAGGCGATTATACGTACTTGATAATAATGAGGTGGTGAAAACCTTTCGCATTGCTCTTGGTGGCGAGCCCAGAGGCGCTAAGCGAGAAGAGGGCGATCAAAAAACGCCGGAAGGCGTGTATTATCTTGAGTACGTGAATGACTTTTCGCAATTTTATCGTTCTGTTCATATTTCATACCCCAATGCTCAAGACATTCAATCGGCCTATCAGCGCAATGTTTCTCCTGGTGGTAATATTAAAATCCACGGGTTAAAAAACGACGAAACGGAGCCACCAAGCTTTGTGTTAAGTTTTGATTGGACTGACGGTTGTATTGCCATGAGTAATGAAGACATGGACGAATTCATACGCTTGGTACCGATGGGAACGCCAATAGAAATTTATTGGTAAACGTCCCCTAATAACCGTGACCCACAGTTTACATGCTGTGGGTCACGATTGAACGGCGAGTCCATACTCCATGACGTTGCGAATTTAATCGATTTCTATAAAGCGGGCAGGCCAATCCGTAAAGATCCCATCAACTTGAGCGAGTAATGAAAAGTCCTTGGCTAAGTTGACGGTGTAGCACCATGCTTTGACCTTGTGTTGTTTGAGCCATTGAATATCTTCTTCTTTGACGTGACGATAATTTAAATGGCAGCTAAAGGCGTTGAGCTCTTGAATCAAGTGTTTGCCTTGGTCGCTAAGCGCTTCCTCTAGTACGCCGATAGGGTAATCGGCGTTGAGTTGTGCCAAGTGGCGCAAAACCTCTTGGTTAAAGCTTGATAACACAATGTCGTGTAAGGGAATATCATGAGCCTCTAATACGCGATGAACCTCTTGAGCCACGTGTTTGGCATTGTGACGATCAATTTTAACTTCGATATTAACCTTGAGCCCTTGCTGATGAGCAAACGTCAGTAATTCTTCCAGAGTGAGAATGGTTTGTGGTGATGGGGTAATGGCGTGCCATGAACCAAAATCGAAGCCTTTGAGCTCCTCTAGCGTGAATTCATCGATGCGTCCCTGACCATTACTACAGCGGTCGATGGTGTGATCGTGACAGACAACCAGATAGTCATCTCGTGTGGGTTGGACATCAATTTCGACCCACTGACAGCCTTGTTCGAGAGCTGACTGAATGCTGACCAAGGTGTTTTCGGGGTATTGACCAGCGCTGCCTCGGTGTCCGATAACGGTCGTAGACATAAAAGGATTCCTTTTGATTAATAAATAAGTTCGACCTTGTTTTGCTTGGCGATGCGCTCGGCAGTATCCGAACAGCCATCGCTAAACCAACGCGTCATTTCTTGCATATGCGCGCTGACAACAGGCGCAAAACGTTGCAGTTTACTGAGGTCAGCCACCAACCAACACTCTTGACAGTGGCGGATAATAGCACGATTGATATGGGCTTCCTCAGGGGTAAAATCAAGTAGTTGCCCTTGTTGATTGAGGCCTCCTACACCAAATATGCCTAATTTGAGGTGGAATCCGGCGTAAAATTGGCTGGTTGATTCACCCATGGTGTCTTCATCTGAGGCTCGCACAGCCCCACCGGCTAAATGCACCGTAATATTGGCGTTTCTCGATAAAATTAATGCGGCATTAATATTGTTAGTGACCACGGTGGCGCCAGGGTGATCGAGCATGGCCATGGCCACTTGTTTAGGGGTGGTGCCTATCCCTAAAAATAAGCTACTGCCCTTGGGGATGGCACTGGCGACCTTATTGGCAATGTGTTGTTTGGCTTGGATATTTTGGATCTCGCGGTGAGAGAAAGACACATTGTCATTGTCACTGGGTAAGCAGACACCACCGTGAACGCGTTTTACTAGGCCTTGTACATTAAGCTCGGAAAGATCTTTGCGAATGGTTTGCACTGAAACATCACATCGCTCGGCTAAAGAGGCGCTGGATAGCACCCCTTGCGATTGGTGTAAATAGTGCAATATCTGTTTGTGACGGCTCGATAAGCTCATGATGAAGCCTGTTGTAATTGACTCTTACTATCAAGTACTTGTGTTTCAATACGGCGTTCAGAGCGATCAAACAGATGTAAGTTGTTCAACGCAATATAAATGCGATGACTGGTGTTGAGATCAAAGTCAATTTCAGGTGTGGTCGCAATCACCTTAGTGCCGTCAGGTAATCTGGCATGGACTAATTGGTTTGGCCCGAGTGGCTCAATGGCGTCAATGTTCACCTCAAGAGAGAGACCGCTGTCCAATGGCTCGAGTGAAATATGTTCAGGTCGAAAGCCCAGGGTAATACGTTGATCTTCTGGCGCCGTATGGTTGGCGTCGAGCTGACCAATGACTTGATTTTGGTAATAAAGTTGCCCCTGTTGAATCGCACCTGAGGTGAAATTCATCGCTGGGCTGCCCATAAACGAAGCGACAAAGGTCGATGCCGGCTGGTGGTAAACTTGTGAAGGGGTGCCGATTTGCTCAGCTTTACCTTGATTTAATACCACGATTCGGTCGGCTAAAGTCATGGCTTCAACTTGGTCGTGGGTAACGTAAAAGCTGGTGACTTTAAGTTCGGTTTGCAAGCGTTTAATCTCTAGTCTCATGTGAGCGCGCAGCGCGGCATCGAGATTTGACAAGGGCTCGTCAAATAAAAATAGCTTGGGATCTCGAACGATAGCACGGCCCATGGCTACCCTTTGTCTTTGACCACCAGACAACTTGCTTGGCTTGCGATCAAGGTACGAGTCAATTTTTAGAATGTCAGCGACTTGGCGGATTTTTTGATCAATGATGTTCTTGTCAACACCGCGGTTTTTTAAGCCATACGCCAAGTTATCGTACACCGACATATGTGGGTACAGCGCGTAGTTTTGAAACACCATCGCAATATCGCGTTTCGCCGGCGCTTCTTGATCAATGCGACGATCAAAAAGGTGGATTTCACCACTGGTGATGGATTCTAAACCCGCAATTGAGCGAAGTATTGAGGATTTACCACAGCCAGAAGGACCGACCAGCACAATAAACTCGCCGGTTTGGACCTCGAGATCGATGCCTTTCACAGCTTGATGGCCATTGTCGTACGTTTTGACTAAGTTCTTAATGGTGAGCATGATAATCTGTTCCTAAATGTGTTATTTTTCGCTCTCAACGAGCCCTTTAATAAACCAGCGCTGAAAGACGACCACCACTAAAATTGGCGGTAACATAGCAAAGATAACCATGGCAAAGGCATAGTCATAACGCGGTAGTTTGTTTTCGCTGATGTTGCTTAAAATCTGTTTTATCCCCATCACAATCGTGGTGTAGTTTTCATCGGTTGTCATCATAATTGGCCATAAATACTGGTTCCATCCAACGACAAACATAATGATGAAAATGGCGGCAATCATGGTTTTTGATAAGGGGACGAGAATATCCCAGATGAATCGTATTGGCCCTGCATTATCGAGTTGCGCCGCCTCGAGTAATTCATTTGGAATGGTTTTAAAAAATTGGCGAAAAAAGAAGGTCGCCGTTGCTGACGCAATCAAAGGGACGATAAGGCCGGCATAAGAATTGAGCATGCCAAAACCAGCCACGACCTCGTAAGAAGGGATAATTCTTACTTCGAGTGGCAGCAGCAAGGTGACAAAGATCAATCCAAACCACGCACTGGCATAAGGCAGGCGAAAGTACACCAGGGCGTAGGCTGCTAAAAGCGAAATCACAATTTTGCCAATGGCGAAGCCCAGTCCCATAATCATTGAGTTCATGAGCATTTTTTGCGCCGTGACATCACCGAGAAAGCCCAAGCTTTTATTCCAAGCCTCAGCATAGACCTCAAAGTTATCGCCCAATGTCCATTGCAAACCATCTTGAACGATGAGAGTAGGATCGTGAGTTGAGCTGGCGAAAATAAGCCACAACGGGGTAAGCAAAAAAGCGGCCCCTACAAGTAAAATAGCGTGATCGCTCCACTGAATGGGTTTCATAATGGCCTCTAGTAATGAATACGCTTTTCAATAAAGCGGAATTGAAGGAAGGTTAACAATAAAACCAGCAGTAACAGTACGACAGATTGCGCGGAGCTACCGCCCAAGTCAGCACCAATAAAGCCGTCGCGAAACACTTTGTAAACCAGTGCATTGGTACTGCCACCTGGCCCACCCCCTGTCATGGTATCGATAATGCCGAAGGTTTCGAAAAAAGCGTAAGTCAGGTTAATCACGAGCAAGAAAAAGCCCGTTGGTGCTAAAAGTGGAAAGGTAATGGTCCAAAAGCGCTTGGTGGAGCTGGTGCAATCCAGTAAAGAGGCTTCTTGCACGGATTTAGGGATAGACTGCAAGCCGGCCAAAAAATAGACAAAGTTGACGGAGATTTGTTTCCAAACCGCCACAATGACCAGTGCGATCATCGCATCACTGCTGTTCTGTAAACTAAAGTTCCAGCCAAAGGAGGCAAAAAAGTCCGTCATAATGCCGATATTTGGGCGAAATAAAAACACGCCAATCACACCAGCTACGGCTGGGGCTACCGCGTAAACCCAAGTTAGCGAGATTTTATACAGTCCTTGACCGTGTAAAATATTGTTGGCTTTCACGGCCAATAACAAGGCAATGGCGAGGGAGAGAAAAGAGACCACCAGTGAAAATCCGAGCGTAAACATCAACGAGTCTAGGTATTCACTTGATGAGAAAAGGATTTGGTAGTTCTCAAACCAGACAAAGGTCGATGATAACCCCCAAGGGTCTTCCAGCATAAAAGACAGGTAAACCGCTTTCGCTGCGGGATATAAGAAAAAAATAGCAATAATAATTATTTGCGGAGCCAAAAACCAATAAGGCAATGGTGAGTGGCGAAACTGTTGACGATTTTCCACAATACTTCCAACTTAAACTAAGCGTGCAATGTAAAAGAAGTTGTCACTGAGTAGCACAGTGACAACTTTTCAGAACGGAGATTTACTTTTTCAATGTGCGTTTGAAGCGAGAAAGCAGTTGATTACCTTGTTGCTCTATCGTGTTGAGACCCTCTTCAACACTGGTGTCTCCAGCGATGATTTTGTCAAACTCGCTCCAGATGACTTCGCGAATTTGTGGGTAAAAGCCCAAGCGATATCCATTGTTCCAAGCGCCTGACTGCAAACTCAACTGCTTAACGCCAATTTCAGCGTCTGGGGATTCTTGGTAATAACCCGACTGCTTGGTGAGTTCATAAGCGGCGTTGGTAACAGGGACATAACCTGTGGTTTTGTGCCATTCCATTTGCACTTCAGGTTGAGTGAGGTAGTTAAAGAATGCGGCGACGGCTTTGTCTTCGTCTTTGCTGTGACCACTAAGAGCAAACAGCGCTGCACCGCCGATAAAGGTGTGGTAGTTTTCTTTGGTCAAGCTGTCCCAGCTCGGCAAGTAAGTGGTGCCGAGGTTAAATTTAACGCGGTCGCGCAAACCACCAAACGAACCTGAAGAACCTAGCCACATGGCCACCTCACCACGCTCGAATGGCACTTGGTTGTTGTCCCAGTTTTTGCCAAAGTACTTAAAGTAGCCTTTATCGTGCCACTCTTTAAACTTGGTTAACTGCATAACCATGTCTTTACTGTTGTATTCAATCTTAGTTGCTGGGCCGTCGTAACCGTTGTTTTCATCGGCCACAGGCAAGTTGTGACGAGATTTGAAGTTTTCAAACAAAATCCACGGGGTGTGGGATTCTGACAGTGCGACGACACCCGTTTGCTTTAATTTCTCAGCATCTTTTTCAAACTGTTCAAAGGTCGCTGGTGGGGTATCAATACCGGCCTTTTTCAACAGGTCTTTGTTGTAGTAAAGCACAGGCGTTGAACTGTTAAATGGCATACCAATCATTTTGCCATCGCTGTCAGCGTAGAAGTTGCGGACACCGGCAAGGTAGTCTGAGGTTTTAAATGGGTAGCCAGATTCAATCATAATATCTTGAACGGGCTTGGCGACACCAGGTGCATTCATAATGGTTGCTGCGCCAGCATCCATCACTTGCAAAATGTTCGGTGATTGCTTCGCTCGAAACGCCGCAATACCTGCAGTGAGGGTTTCAGGGTACTCACCTTTGTAAACTGGGGTAATTTTGTAGTCGTCTTGCGCGTTATTAAAGTCGTGCGCAATTTTATTGACTGTTTCACCCAATTGACCTGACATTGCGTGCCACCAAGTAATTTCAGTGGTTGCCATTGCCGGCAATGAGACCGATGCACTGACCAATGAGGCCATCCAAAGCTTTTTCATGAAGACGTTTCCTTTTGTATTTCGAACGAGTGTGGTTTGATTTCGTTAGAAACTATCTTCGATTCTATCGATGACAATTCAGTTGATGATAGATGTCATTTATATGAAGTTTTTATTTATCCTTGTCATGAAAAAGGCAAGAAAGGTCAAACAAAAAAGCGCGAAATGTATTCGCGCTAAATAAAGAGGGGAAGTGGCAATCAGCTTATCGCTTTTTTAGTAAATGTTTGGCACTGGGGTCGACCAAAACACGACCTTTCATCGCTTGGCGGCCAAGTAACATAAGGTAGGTCATATCCTGTCGGTTACTCAAGGAAATATCGATAGGCCAACGCTGTCCACCCATTTCAAGCGTGGTGGTGATAACACAGCGATATTCAAAACTGCCATTGGATGACTTGATCTTGCGAGTGCTTTTTAATTTTGCACGGCAATGAACGATTTCATCGAGATGATAGACATCGGGATGTAAATCGAATTCGACCCAACGTTGTCCATTTTCAACGGTACAAAAGGTGTTGTCGACATGAATTGACGAGGTCTTAGCCCCAGTGTCGACGCGACTTAGTAGGCCGAAGATCCCGAGATCAGGTAGATTGATTGATTCTGTTCTACCGATAATGAGTTTGTCCATACGTGTACCTAATCTTGTTAACAATGTCATTTACCCTTGACCTTTCATACGATTGGCATGTGGGCGAGCATTTTTTTCGATAAACTCAAAAATCATTCCAGCCACGTCTTTCTGTGTCGCTTGCTCGATGCCTTCAAGACCTGGGGAAGAATTGACTTCCATGACCACTGGGCCGCGTTCCGATTGTAAAATATCCACACCACATAGGTTTAATCCCATCACTTTCGCCGCGCTTAACGCGGTCGCTCGCTCTTCTTTGGTCAACTTAATCAGGTTGGCTTGACCACCGCGGTGTAAGTTTGAGCGAAATTCACCTTCTTTTGCTTGGCGTTTCATTGCCGCAATCACTTTATTGCCAACGACAAAGCAGCGGATATCGGCTCCTTTGGCTTCTGCGATAAACTCTTGTACTAAAATGTTGGCTTTCATGCCCATAAAGGCTTCAATAACGCTTTCGGCGGCTTGATTGGTTTCTGCGAGTACGACGCCGATCCCTTGTGTGCCTTCTAATAACTTGATCACTACCGGCGCCCCACCGACGTTGCGAATTAAGTCTGGGATGTTATCAGGGTGATGCGCAAATCCCGTCCGCGGTAATCCGATGCCTTTTCTTGACAATAATTGCAATGATCTCAGCTTGTCACGAGAACGACTGATGGCCACGGATTCGTTGACACAAAAAGTGCCCATCATTTCAAATTGTCTGACTACGGCGGTTCCGTAAAAAGTGATAGACGCACCGATACGAGGGATCACCGCATCATAATCCGGTAGCTCTTTGCCTTTATAGCGGATTTTGGGATTATTACTGGTGATATCCATGTAGCAATGGAGAGTATCAATGATATCAACCGTATGACCCCTTAACTCTCCCGCTTCCTTGAGTCGTTGAGTTGAATAAAGGTTTTTGTTACGAGAAAGAATCGCTATACGCATGCCTAAGCCTCAAAAAATGTCGTGTCAATATAAATAGTGAATCAATAGAGTGGGTCACTTAAAAAGTGTGTTCCCGATAGCGGTTAAGAGTCATCAACAGTTAAATCTCGTTCTATTTTTATACTAGAAAGGTTTTTACTCTGTTACTAGGTTTTCTCGCTTTTTTACGCATTATGAGTAAAAGAGGCCTATGTGACGGTCACGATGAAGTTGAAATACGCTCTGTGTTTTTTACGTCGCTGATTTTGATATCAATGATCGCGACACGTGTACGTTGTTAACCGATAACCGATGAATTTCCGCTAAAAGTGGGATTGGTATCAATACTGCAAATGCAAAAGTGGGGTAAGGCAGTAATGGGCGAAACTTAGAGGTTTTTGATGGTGAAATACAGCGAATAAAATCAATCGTGACGATAGAAAAAGGTAATGCTATACCAATCTGATGAAGTAAGTCGTCAATGATAGCGCAGAAAAAAACGTGAGACCAAGACCGCTTCTTTTCTTAACAAGAACCGACGTTGTTATTCTGCCCGTGATGTTTAACGACGTTATCGCGTTTTTAATTAGCGAGGATGAGCAGCTATTTAGTTAGATTGGTATTCATGCCGGAGATAAAAGAAAACCCTGTCCGATAAATCGGACAGGGTTTATTCCTTTTTGCAGCAATCCCGCTACTTAAGTGCTCCCTGCATCATTCCATGATAGTGTGCTACATCCTGTAACGTCATCCATATTCATCGCCATCCTAGCGGTGTCCATTGCATTTGCATCCTGCAAATGACCATCCTGGTTTAACAAGTCCTTTTCTCAAATCTTCCTGATTTGAAGCTCTTATCCTAAGAGACCCAAATCCTTTGGGATTTTGTTTGTCGTCATCCTGTCGACGAAGTTATTATTGAAAATTCGCTTTATTAAAACAATCTGACTTATTTTTTTACAATGAAAGTAGAAAATAATAAAATTGAATTAAATCAATGATTTGAGTTGTTTTTGGCCATGTTCGTAGCTATTTAAAATCACATATCTCACCTGTTTGTAAGAGATCTCTTACAAAATCGATAGGCAATAAGCCTAACCCCAAATAAGGAGGTTAAGAATAATAGTGACGGTGATCACGATAATCTTTTGGGTGTGGTGATCAGAGCGGGTGAGTGCAGTTATGCGCAGTGGTTTTGATAAAAGGTACGTGAGACAAAGCGGTTTGACTGAGGCGTCATTAATAATAAATTTGTTTGACATGTTAATGTAACATGTGTTAGATAAATTATATTGCCTACTTAAGGCAGGGAATTATCTTAAATAAAAGACGAGCAATGCCTTACCCGTTTAAATAATCGAACAGCGATCGGGTGTTCGTCGTTTTTTCGAGATAAACAATAACGGCTTTGTGTTTTTCTTGTGAGCACAAAGTGATAATAAGCTCAAAATGAGCAACTGACACGAGGACTTATCCATGAAAAAGATAAGAAGAGCTCAACTGCATCGACTTCGTACACTTTATTGGAAAGAAGTACGAGAAGAGAAAAAAGCAGGTTAACTTCAAGCATACTGGCAATCCTAGCTATTGCCAGTTATAAACCCCTCTCAACCCAATACCGATTACTGAGTCAGCTGTAATTCAATCCTCACAAACTCATCATCTTGATATCCAACTTGATAGCGAAATGTCTCACTAATATAGATACTGGATAAAAAGTGTTGTCTCAAGTGTAAAGGTCCGCGAAAAAGCATCGTAATCGGCGCGATTAATTGGTTGTGTTCGTTAAAGTGCTGATGTAAATTTTCCGTTAGCACACAGAGCAAACAGCCATTTTCATCGTGCTTTAGATCCACCTCTCGCGGTGAAGTATGAAGTACTGTTGTACCGAGCTTTTTCTCAATATCTCTGAGTAACAATAAGAAACTATCAAGGTGAGGTGGCTTAGGTGTGGGGAGATTTTGTGATAGACAAAAATCTAACAGATGCTCAAGGTTGCCATTTTGTTTACCTTGCTGAAGTAAGATTTTAAGTGGTTTTTTAATGCTTTTGTACTTAAGTTGTTTGGTACGACTTTTGAGCCAGCGTAACAATAAAGCGTTTCTATCGTGAACACTCAGTGAAATATGGCTGGGATTGGCGTACAAAAACAACAGCGCATGAATGGCTATTTGTTTTATCAGTAAAGAATCTTCGTGGGATTGTGAACGAGACCAGTAGGATGCCATCGCAAATATCTTTAAATCAGGAATGGTGCCGAGAGAGGGACTCGAACCCTCACACCAAAGGCACTAGCACCTCATGCTAGCGT
The DNA here is from genome assembly GCF_040957575.1 of Vibrio sp. HB236076. NCBI lineage: Bacteria > Pseudomonadati > Pseudomonadota > Gammaproteobacteria > Vibrionales > Vibrionaceae > Vibrio > Vibrio sp. HB236076. The sequence goes on along the minus strand of NZ_CP162602.1, from coordinate 232,808 downwards.
GTCTACCAATTTCACCATCTCGGCATAACAAAGAACGCTTCTCTCTTGTTTGTGAGCAGGATAATACACACAAAGCGGGGGCTTGGCGAGGGTATTTTTGATAAAAATCGTTAAATTTCGACTGTTTGCCGAAAAAACAATCAAAAATAACGTTTTATCGACATGTTGATATAATCAATACAATAAGATGGTTATGTGATATGATTAATATAGATTAACGTCTGTCTAAATGTTTAAGTTAACGCCGCATCAAATAGGGATTTTGTGCGATGACAATCAACCATCATAAAGTCTTTTTGTTGTTTTCACTGACTGCCTTGATTTTTTTCGTGGCAGCGATTGAGACGTTTAATTACAAACAGCAAAAATACCTCGACCAGCAATGGCAGCAGACCGTTCACGAGCAGTTAGCGGTGGTCAAATCGTCAATTGAAGCGTCAATCTTACGAGATATCTATTTATCCAGCAGTCTAGCAACTTTAATTTCTTCACGACCAACGATCTCTGATCGCGATCTCAACGCCTTTACCAAAACCTTGGTTGAGTCGAGTGATGGTATTTTTCTGGTGTCGATTGCCAAAAATGACGTCATTAACTTTACCTATCCCAATAAAGAGGCGGTTATTGGTACAAACTTTCGCAATATTCCTCATTTGTGGCAATCGGTTGAAAAAGCCAAAACCCTCAAGAAGCCCTATCTTGCTGGGCCTTTTGACCTATTAATTGGCGGGAGAGGAGTGATTGTTCGCATCCCCATTTACAAAGAGGCGCCAAGTGCAGCGAATTATTGGGGCATGGCGAGTGCGGTCATTGATTTTGATGCTCTGATCCAGCGCTCGGGGATCGATTCATTGGCACAGTCTTATCCTATTGCCATCAAAGGGTATAACAGTGAAGGGCGAACAGGTGGATTGATTTGGGGGGAAAGCGACGTATTTGAGCATGCAAGTAAGACCGAAACCCTTCGATTCCCTTACGGGGAGTGGGTGATCGCGATAGATAGTCATCATCATGACCTGGTGCCAAATTCAGAGTGGTTCTATTATCATTCTATCCGCTTGTTAGGTTACCCTTTATTGCTCTTATTAATCTCAGCCTTTGTATTAATTTTCCGTTTATATCATGTGGCCAATACTCACTCGCTGCAAGATGAGTTAACGGGACTCTCAAACAGACGTCACTTTATCGCCGAATTAGAGCGGCGCTTTTCCATTGCCAAGCGGCAAAATAATCGCAGTCATTTTGGCCTTATCAATATCGATTTGAATAAGTTTAAATCGATTAACGATACTTACGGCCACGATGTTGGGGATAAGGCGTTAATTCACTGCGCTCAGTGCTTACAAGACAGCATTCGCGACAGTGATATCGCGGCTCGGTTTGGTGGCGATGAGTTTTTAATCCTCGTTAACCGTATGAATTACCAGGAAGATATGGCCGCGCTACAAAAACGTATTGAAAGTAAGATCGCACAAACACCTATTGTCGATAGCGGCTATTCTATTCACTTGACGGCCAGTACCGGTAGTGCCACTTATCACCACGCGATGACCGACATCGATCAGCTCATGCAAGAAGCCGATAGGGCAATGTACAAACGAAAATCGACCTTACATGATGAAGAAAAAAAGCAACAGCAATCTCACTCTGAACTCACTTTTGCGAAATAAATGAGGTTCGTTCTTTTAGCTCAACAGCAAAAGAGTGTAGAAGCTGTGGCAAGGGGTAGAGTCTCAATATCAAAGCGGCATAACTCGATTACGGCCAAGGTTTTTGGCTTCATAGAGCCTTTTATCGGCACTTTCTATGACCGATTTAACCGATGTTCCTGGCTGGTATTCTGCCACTCCAAAAGAAGCGGTGATGTTTTCGAGGTACTGACCGCTTTTTCGATCTTTGGCTTTAATCTTATCAATGCCCACTCTCAGCGTTTCTGCAAATTGACGCGCTATACGTAACGGTTTACTGGGCACGATCAGTGCGAACTCTTCACCGCCGTAACGATAAGCACAAATCCCCTCTCGCAAAGCACTACTGAGCCTTTTGGCCACTGTTTTTATCACTAAGTCGCCAAATAGATGACCAAAGGTATCATTGATTTTCTTAAAGTGATCGATATCGACAAAAATGAGACAAAAACTGTCCTGGCTTGCGACGAGCGTGGCAATATCACCGTCAAAGGCGCGTCGATTGTACAGGCCGGATAGTACATCGAATAAGGCCTCTTTTTGGACTTCTTGGAGTTGTTGTTTGAGCTTAATGATTTCATCACTGGCGCTCTTTAACTGAAAATTTAAGTAGCGAGTCGATTGGCGAATGTGATTGGCTTCATTTACCATGTGATTGACAAGCTTCATGATATCTTCAAAATTTAATTTTTGTTCACTGACTTGAGAGAGTTCAACAAACGTTTTTTCAACTAACTGCTGAAAAGCTTGGCTATCACTAAGGGTGTCGGTAACCGAGTTGGCGGCGTCGTTGAGTAGTATTTCTAAACTTTTTTGGAATTGTAAAAATTCAGCTTGTTCTTGGTGAGCAATGTGTTCTAGATACCAAGCTTGGTTTTGCGCTTCACTAACCCATTGTCCCTCTTCTAAAGTGGCATCGATGACAGAGTTCAGCTTGCTGTTACTTTGATCGACATAGGTATACCACAAGGCATAGTTGGCCGGGGTGGTCGCAATGCGGTGTTTTAACATTAAAGGGACTGCTTTTTTTAAATTGGCAGCAGATTTTTTGAACTCTTCGGACATGAAGTAAAACCATCAATAATATCAATCTGATGCTTTAAGTGTAGTGCAAGAACGGTTGAAAAACTCTTGTCTGTTTCAAAATTATCGCAGCTGATCAAGATTAAAAATGGTAAAGATAGCTAATGACATAAGGTTTGTGGGAAACTTGTCGCTAAATTGAGAGTGAATAACGACATTAACACCAAGAAAGTAAGGAAAATACGATGAATTCAGTAGTCAAGTGGACTGGGGATTTACAGTTTGTTGCAACGTCTGCCTCTGGCCACAGTGTGGTGTTAGATGGCCAAGGGGGCAAGACCGCCCCAAGCCCCATGGAGATGGTACTGATGGCTGCCGGTGGTTGCAGCTCAGTCGATGTAGTGGATGGCTTAAAGCAAGCAGGGCAAGCGATCACCGGTTGTGAGGCCTCTTTAACAACAGAAAGAAGAGAGCAAGCGCCTAAGTTGTTTACCAAAATTAACATTCACTTTGCCATCACAGGGCAAAAATTGGATGAGGCTATTGTCGAGCAGGTGACTCTTGATTCACTAACTAAATATTGTTCTGTTTGTTTGATGCTCGGTGCTGGCATTGAAATGACACACACTTGGTCTATCACGCAAGATCAATAATGCCAATTCGATTACTATCAACAATAGGAGAGACGATGCGTTATCAATGGGTCATTTTCGACGCCGACGAAACCTTATTTCACTTTGATGCCGCCAAAGGCATGAGTTTGATGTTTGAGCGTATGGGGGTGCCGTTTAGCGAACAAGATTATCGCGATTATCAAGCGCAAAACCAACCGTTGTGGACGGCGTTACAAAATGGCGATATCACACCAGAACAGCTCAAGCATCAGAGGTTTGAAGCATGGGCCAAACGATTAAACAAGACCACACAAGAGCTTAACTCAGCGTTTTTTGTCGCCATGGCGGATATTTGCGAATTTTTGCCAGGTGCACAACACCTACTGAAAAGCCTACATGGGCAAGTCAACATGGCGATCATTACCAATGGCTTTACTGAGCTACAATCAATGCGCTTGGAAAAGCTCGCTATTACTCACTACTTTGAGCCCATCATTATTTCTGAGCAAGTGGGTGTCGCCAAACCGGATGGGGCGATTTTTGATGCGGCATGGCAGGCGATGGGGCAGCCTAATAAGCGAGAGGTCTTGATGGTTGGCGATAATATTCAAGCGGATATCTTCGGCGGTCATCAAGCGGGGTTTGATACTTGCTGGCTCAATCGAGACCACAAGGAAAAACCAGACCACATCAATCCAACGTTTGAAATTGATCATTTAGCGTGTCTAACGAGCCGTTTAACGGCCGAGTTTTAAATGCGAAACGGTCATTCATGAATAATACCAATCTCACTCAATAGCGGGTCAACCTAGCGGGTTAAAAACTCGATAACATCGTTAAGAAAGTCACGGCTAGAATAACGATTTAGATTGCGTTCTTGATAAGAAAAGGCTTGCTTTGTTCTCACGTTTTTTCCTGCGCTGCTATTGACCACAAACTGAATGAGACTGGTATAATTATTTTATCTCTAAGTGAACAGAACTATGATGCGCCATCTTAAAACCCATTATCACCCCGAAACACCTGCTGACCATGGCAGGAGTCAGTTTTCCCGTTATTCCACTCGTGCGATTGCGCTGCAAGGCAGTGACATTCTGGTTATGTATACGCAACGCTACCAAGACTACAGCTTACCTGGTGGAGGCATGGATGAAGGTGAGTCACGTCAACGTGCTTTACTTCGCGAGCTCAGTGAAGAAACCGGTGCAAGACTGACGGGCTCAATTTATGAATATGGCCAGTATGAAGAATACCGGCCATGGCATCGAGACGATTATGACGTCATGCACCAAGTGTCTTTTTGTTATCTGTGTGAGGTGGATAAAGTGTTGGGCGACAACCAATTAGAAGCCCATGAAATTAAAAATGGCATGACCCCCATGTGGCTTGATATTCATACCGCGATCGCTCATAACGAGCAGGTTATCGCCAATAGCAGCAAAAAGGGTTTAAGCATTGAAAGAGAGACTTTTCTTCTCAAACACATCGCCAACCACTGCTTAGAAGCGGATTATTGCTTAGAGTAATATCATCTTGATCATGTTTCCGACGCTCTAACCAACAAGACAGTGTCAGTCTTGTTGATAGAGCTCTAAAGGAAGTCCGTCAGGGTCTTGAAAAAAGGTGAAATACTTTTCGGTGTAGGGGTCGATGCGAATGGGCTCGACATCGATACCCTGTGCGGTTAAGTACGCCGTCACTTGCTTAATATTGGCGACGCGAAAAGCAAGGTGTCGTAAGCCTTGAGCTTCTGGAAAACTCGCTCGAGCTGGTGCATCGGGAAAGCTAAATAATTCTATCTGGCCGCCATCGGGCAACTGTAGATCGAGTTTGTAAGAGTCACGCTCTGCGCGATAGTTTTCGGCGATGATTGGCAGTTTGAGAATCTGGTGATAAAAGTGACGCGAGCGCGGATAGTCCGAGCAAATAATGGCCACGTGGTGAAGACCTAAAAACACGATTTAATATCCTTGTTGAAGTTTGGGCGCGATGGTATCCATCACGTAATTAATGAATAAACGTACGCGTTTGGGCATGTATTGATTACGAGGGTATTGTAAACCGATGGCGCCGTGATAACTGCTCTGTAACGTCCAATCGGGCAACACTCGAATTAACTGGCCTTGGGATAGGGCATCGCGCACGACAAAATCGTGAAAAATGCCAATCCCCAAATGTTCTTGTACCCCTTTTAAACGAATTTGTGAATGATTAACCGCAAAGCGACCTGCCACGCTGACAGAATGCAGTTTATCTTCTTTCCAAAAGTGCCATAAATTATCGCGATCGTTTTCTGCCAGATACAAACAATCATGATCGACCAACTGCTCAGGGTGAGTCGGTACCCCTTGTTTTGCAAGGTACTCTGGTGATGCACATAAAACCAGATGGGTTTGACACACTTCTTTCATGACTAAGTGTTCGTCGGGTTTGTCAGTCAGTCGAAAAGCGATATCTATCCCCTGATTAAAAAAATCGACTGGTCCATCAATGGATCGCAGGTGCAGCTGTATTTGCGGAAACTGCGCTAAAAAAGGCACGACGTAAGGTTGTAATACCGAATAGAGAAAGGCTTCTGGGGCGGATACGATCAGACGTCCGCTGGCTTGGGTGGATTCGACTTTAGCGCTGTCAACCGCTTGCTGAGCGGCGTTGAGCATAGTTACGCTTAGATCGTATACCTTTCTCCCCGAGGCGGTGATGATCAGTTGCCGCGTGGTTCTTTCAAGTAATCGAACTTCTAATGCCTTTTCAAGCCGAGTGATCAATTTTGATAGCGCAGATGGGGTGACATTGAGCTGTTTTGCCGCAGCGGTAAAACTGCCTTGATTAACAACAATGATAAAAGAAGCGAGGTCGGGAAGTAGGGCTAAGAGTTTTTGCGTTTTCATGATGGCTTGACCGGGTTAACTCGAGTAACAATAGACATGTGATCGCGATGATAATGTCGATTTTACCTTAGTGTAGCATGTATTTGTGCCTAGGATTCACAAATGATTTGCTCAAAAGACGAATAATCACCGTGCATCAGATGGAGTAGAATCAAATGGTTAAATCGTTCTCTAGACCAAAAAGTCAATCAAGCTTTAATCACCTCTATAGCAACGATTTACGGGTTAATCATTATTTTGATTAAGCCACAGACCGCAAAGCATTGGGTGGTGAGACCCTATGTGACCTAAAACCAGTCGACCCTATCGCCAGTTAGGCGAGCGGATACGATTGGTCTCATCCGATACTAAAGGAAGAGTATCGGATGACCGCTTTTTTATTTCTTCGTCAGTACATCGCCACAAGTTCTGTTATCTATCACGGCCTTTCTTTAGATATAAGCGAGCATGAGTTATCCATTGGGCGATAGCGATACAAAACGGTAGACCCAATCAATAAAGCGATCCGTGATTATTCTCATTTCTTGAGAATAGTAGAGGAATTTTTACTTACCTTTCTTACTCAATAGTAATTATAGTTTGTTAAAAACGAAAATAGGGTTAGGTTAGGTATTCAATGACAGGGAAACACAAAATCAGCTCGGGGGCGGTGAACGAAAAGGCATTGCAGCTTTTGATGCAAGTGGCCATTAATCCCCACTCTTTGACGGCAAAAGAATTAGCTGATCAGGTCAATCAACCGTTGAGCAGTCTTTATCGCTATCTAAAAATCTTAAAGGAATGGAGCCTGATTGAGGAGACGCCTCATGAAAAGCGTCTAGCGATTGGCCCGGCGGCGTTGATGTTGATGAGAAGTTATCAAACCACAACGCATACCAGTGATTTAGACGCGGTGTTAACGCGTTTACAGAAACAAACGGGTGAACTCGCCGCTTATATGGTGCCTGTCGGGTATCGAGCTTTGTGCGTCAGTATGAAAGAGAGTATGCAGGCACTGCGTTGCAGCTTCGTCCAGGGTCAAAGTCAACCTCTGCTGCGCGGTGCCTCATCCAAAGTGATGTTGGCTTATATGCCAAGTGAGAGAAGTGAAAAAATCTTGCGCTATTTTAATGAAGGCCATCAACTCGAGCAATGGAAGGCGCTTTTCGAACAAATCCGCGTCCAAGGTTATGCCATGAGTCACGCCGAGATTGATCATGGTGTGGCCAGTGTCAGTGCTCCCGTGCTCAAAGGCAGTAAGTTGATTGGCGCTATCAGTGTGATGGCGCCATTAGAACGGGTTAAGGCCAACAAACAAAAGATAATTTTGCATGTCCTGCAAGCCTCAAGAGCGTTGCCCCCAGAAGGTTAGTTGACAACTGGAACTCAAAGACACCGTTTAGCGCGATCCGCGGGTCATTCTTATTCCATTCCTCGCCATGCGATGGCGAGGAAAAAACCAGTTCCCTTTTAAACGAACTTAGTTAGTTTGGGGCGGTGTAGTTAAATGGGCTGAATCACCGCTTCTCAGTGCCTCTAAAGCCTCACTGTTTTCAAGGTAAAGCGATCGCGAGGGGTAAGCAACCTGTGCATTGTGATGCTTGATAATCGCGGCAATTTTGATTAAAACATCGTGTTTGACCTCGTGATAGCGATTCCAATTTACGGTTTTGGTAAAGGTATAAATAAAGAAGTCTAAAGAAGACGGCCCGAAACTGTTGAAATGCACCATCAAGGTTTTGGTGGTGTCGATTTCTTCGTGGTTCTCCAGCATGGATTTGACGTCAGCGACGATCGCATCCACCGTATCAATATCTTGATATCGAACACCGATGGTTTCATTAATACGGCGGTTAAACATACGCGATGGGTTTTCGACGACAACACTGGTAAAAACGGAGTTTGGAACATAGATAGGGCGTAGATCAAACGTGCGAATCACTGTCATTCGCAAGCCAATGCGCTCGACGGTTCCTTCAATTTGGCGGTCTGGTGAGCGGATCCAATCGCCGACTTTAAAGGGTCTGTCGAAGTAAATGACAATGCCGCCAAAAAAGTTGGAGAGTAGATCTTTGGCTGCCAAACCAACCACCAGACCACCGACACCACCAAACGTGAGTAGACCGGCGACACTGATGCCAAAGGTTTGCAGTAACGTGATACCACCAATAGCAAGACAGACTAAGCGCGCGATTTTTCCTAATGCCTGGACTGTCGTTTCATCGCGTTTTTTCTTTCTTAACGTGTTTTCCTCGACGTTGGCAATCAGTCGAATCACGATCCACATGGCGACGACAATGAAAAAGCCTTGTTTGAGGTTGGCCAACCAGTCGATGGAAGTATCCGTGTAATAATGCTTGAGGATGATCCCCATCGATAACGTCGCTGGCCAGCCCCATACCACGAAGCTGATCGGGGTTTGTAACGCGTCGAGCAGTTCGTCGTCCCAACGCATTTTCGTTTTAGACAGTAAAGAGTACAGTTGGCGATAGACTAATCGCCAAATGATCCATACGACAAAACTGATTAACGTAATCGTCAGTACTTTGCCGTACCAGAGTGTGTTGAAGTCAACTATCTTGTCGATAGCAAGGTTAAGATATTCTGTCATAGCCATAATGAAGTTGATAATAAATTATGGCGTTACGGTAACAAATTCACACTTGGTCAGCTACCCACAATAGGTGAAATGACCAAGTACTGACGGTTTGGAGGTGGGTTTATTACTGCGCAGTTCTGATTTGCTGTATTTTGACCATCACTTGAGGAAGCATAGAAAAAATCACCATTGCCGCCATTAAGGCGTACTGGCTCAACTGGAAAGTTTCACCGAGTAATAACCAGCCAAATAAAACGCCGGCAATTGGGTTGGCCACACCCGCAAAGGTAAAATCGACCACGCTCATTCTTTGTAATAGCCAAACATATAAAGCATACGCGAGTGCGGTATTTAAGACGATAATCCACGTTAGGCCGATGACATTGGTCAACGACACTTGGGTGATACTTGCAAAGGCATGAGGTTGGATAAAGTACTGAACCAAAGCGGCAAGGCTCAGCCCAATCCCGCCTACGATCAACTGCCAAGTCACCACGCCATACCAGTGCATAGATTTGCCCAGTGCTTGAGTGAGTAAACTGCCGATGATAATGCATGAGATAGCCCCGAACATGGCCAACATACCTATGGGGTCAAGGGTCATCGAGCTTGGATTAAATAAGGTCCATGCAAATGCGACTAGAGCGAAACCGCAAATCAGTTTAAACACACTGGGTTTTTGCCGGTACGTCACCCAATAAATGATCATCGCGAACACCGGTACCGAAACCATACCCACACTGGCAACCGCAGAAGGTAAGCGCAGGGCCATCAAAAAGATCAAGCTAAAAAATACCCCAATATTAATACAACCGATGATCACAATCGGTCGCCATTGCGCTTTGGTTGGCAAAGACGGTTTTAATGCAAGTAAGAGCAGGCCTGCCGGTAAGGCTCTCAAAGCACCGAGCAGCAACGCGGGCCAGTCCGTGAGGGCTTCTTGAGTCACCGCGTAAGTCGTGCCCCACAAAAAAGCGGGGATCATAGCGAGAATTAGTTTCATGTTAATTATCTTTATGTAAAGCTAAATTTGCCTGTACTTTACACCGTTCATATTTACAAGTAAAGTTTCTTTATATAAAGATAACTGGATAGAGAATAATGGACGTTGTTGACCAAGTCATCGCGCAATGGGGTGCCGAAAAACCCCAACTCAATACCTTGCCCATGGCGGTGATGGGCCGGCTGATCCGCAGCGTGAAACATTTAGAAACGGCGATTAATCAAGTACACAAGCAGTATGGATTAAAACCCGGTGAATTCGATATGTTGGCAACCTTAAGGCGTAGCGGCCAACCCTATCAGTTAACACCGTCAGAGTTGATGGCCAATATGATGTTGTCCTCAGGAGCCATGACGAACCGCTTAGACAAACTTGAGCAAAAAGGTTGGATCGAACGAGTGCACTGTCAGCAAGATAGACGCAGTGTACAAGTCAAATTGACCGAGCAGGGAATAACGTGCATCGAATCGGTATTAGAGCAACACGTCAAAGAGCAAGAGCGCCTCATGGCACACATGAGTGTCGATGAACAGCAACAATTAAACCACTTACTCAAAGCGCTTGTTAACCCTTACGAGTCATAATTCTTACTTCGCATTAACAAGCAACAGGAGTGAATATGTCATGATGGGCTTTTTATAAAACTTGAGAAGCGCGATGGAATATACAGAGAAAGACCGTGCAGCTTTGTATGATGTTTGGATGTCGCAGAAAGCAAAAATGCACCTTACCCAAATGGAAATGACAAGAAAGCTCGGCATTAACCACAACCAGTTTTCTGGATTGATCCGCGGTAATGAACCACTTAATACCCGTTTTATACGACAGTTGTGTGAGCATTTACACGTTGATCCCTATCGAGTCATCCCCTCATTGTCAGAACAGGGTATTCAAGTACACAGCACCAACAGCTTATCATTGACCAACCGAGTCAAAGTACCTGGAAAAGTCAAAAAAGTGTACGTGGATAATAATGAAGTGGTTATTGAGTACTCTTGCCCGATCACTGATTAATGACTTTCCCTACTCGAGCTTTGACCAATTAAGCGTTCAAAAAAACAAAAGCCGACGAAAAAATTCGTCGGCTTTTGGCGTATTTAGTGCGTTGATCTTTTACAACCTTGTAATTCTTGACTGACGTTGTTAGTGGATGACGTTCAATGCCGCCACCTCCTTGTGCTAAGCACTTCTGATTTTAATCTAAGCCTAAAAAGTCAATTTCGCAAAATGATCGCATTATAATTCGTCATTTTTGTTGTTATATGAGACCCACTTCACAAATAAATGGTGAGTTACCCTATGAGCCGTAAAGTAATAACACGATTTTTCTTCGTGTTGGTCATGTTTTGAACAGCGAGTTGTTTAGGGTTTTATTAATTATACATCAAATTAATATAACTCTAATAATGATGTAATATTTTGGTGCAATGCGCTTAATTAGTGCTTTTTGACATTAAATTGACATTGAAACCCCCACCAACCCCCTTGAAAAGCGATCTCTGTGTGTTAATCTAATAATCAAATTGATTAGAGGTCAAAGGAAAAGAATCGTGACTGCTTTACTTGAAACCGAAGAAATAAACAAACACGAATTATCTGTTGATCAATCTTGGTCATTTCGACAGCCCGAGTTGGTCGATGGGCAATCCATTCATAAGCTGATTGCCAATTGTCCGCCACTCGACGAAAACTCGTCTTACTGCAACTTTTTGCAAACGGGTCATTTTACCAAAACTTGTTTGATGGCGGAGAAAGACGGCGTGTTGGCTGGGTTTATTTCTGGCTATCGCAAACCAGAAACACCGAGCACATTGTTTGTCTGGCAAGTGGCTGTCAATCCAGACTTTCGGGGCCAGGGTTTGGCATTTCAGATGTTAAAACAACTGCTTGGCCAAGCGCATTTACACGACATTTCTCGTGTTGAAACGACCATAACCAAAGACAACCAAGGCTCTTGGCGTTTGTTTGAGAAACTGGACAAACTTCACGGTCAACAAGGTAAGGTCACGACTTTTTTAGATCAAAAGAAACACTTCAAAGGGCTGCACGATACAGAGTATTTGTATCAAATCCCTCTTAAGCCATCTCACTAACAGGAGAAGACAGGTACTGTCATGAATATTTTCAAACAGCAAGAATCAAACGTTCAATCTTATGCGAACAACTTTCCTGTCGTGTTCGACACGGCTAAAGGTTGCTGGTTAGAAACAAAAGACGGTGAGCGCTATCTCGACTTTCTCGCGGGTGCAGGGTCGCTTAACTACGGCCACAATAACCCAGTATTTAAACTTGCTTTGCTTGATTACATTGAGCGCGATGGGATCACCCACGGCCTAGATTTGCACTCACAAGCAAAAGGCGATTTTCTAACCGCACTTCGTACTCATATCTTTGAACCAAGAGATCTTGACTACAAAGTGCAGTTCACCGGCCCAACCGGTACCAATGCGGTTGAGGCAGCATTAAAACTGGCTCGAAAAGTAACCGATAGAACCAATGTTGTTGCTTTCACTAATGGCTTCCACGGCTGTTCATACGGCGCATTGGCGGCGACGGGTAACAAGCATCACCGTGGCGGTGCGGGCGTCACTCTGGGTGGGGTAACGCGTATCCCTTACGAGCATTACGCTGATATTGATGGATTAGCGTTGTTTGAAGCAATGCTATCTGACAACTCAAGTGGTTTGAGTGGTTCTGACAAACCCGCTGCGGTTATTTTAGAAACCGTTCAAGGTGAGGGTGGTTTAAACGCAGCTTCAAACGAGTGGTTACAAACCCTGAGCAAGATTTGTAAACAGCACGATATCTTATTGATTGTCGATGACATTCAAGCAGGTTGTGGCCGAACGGGGACCTTCTTTAGCTTTGAACCGTCGGGTATCAAGCCAGATATTGTGACCTTGTCAAAATCGATTGGTGGCTACGGTCTCCCACTTGCGGTGGTGTTGTTTAACCCTGAGCTCGACCAATGGAAACCCGGTGAGCACAATGGTACGTTCCGCGGTAATAACCACGCCTTTGTCACGGCGACAAAAGCGATTGAGACCTATTGGTCAAACGGTGAGTTTGAAGAACACATCGCGGCTCGCTCAGAGCAAGTGACCCAAAAGCTAAATGCATTGCTCAAAGCCTATCCAAATCTGTTCAACCGATTGAAAGGCCGCGGCATGATGCAGGGGATCGAGTGTAAGTCTGGTGATATTGCTGACCAACTTATCGCAGAGTGTTTCAGTAACGGTATGGTGATTGAAAGCGCTGGTCCAAACGACGAAATCGTTAAATTTTTCTGCCCATTAGTGATTACAGAGACTGAGCTAGAACAAGGCTTAGAGATCTTTTCACAAGCAGTGGCAAGCATTTCGGAACAATTAACTCGTAAAGCGTCTTAAGGAATAGATTATGATCGTTAGAACTTTAGAAGAATGTCAAAACAGTGAACGCCGTGTTGTATCTGATAACTGGGAAAGCGTTCGCATGTTATTGAAAGAAGACCAAATGGGTTTCTCTTTCCACATTACGACAATTTATGCAGGTACAGAAACCCACATTCACTACCAGAACCACCTAGAGTCGGTGTACTGCATGTCTGGTGAAGGTGAGATTGAAATTATCGGTGGTGAGACCTACAAGATCAAACCGGGTGTGTTATACATCCTGGATAAAAATGATGACCACTATCTGCGTGCCAACGAAGGGACACCGATGCACATGGCTTGTGTGTTTAACCCGCCTTTGACCGGTCAAGAAGTTCACGATGAAAACGGCGTTTATCCCGTCGTTGAGTAATCTCATCTCCAAAGAGTAAAGAGATGGTCTCTTTACTCTTTTAACCAAACACTTTTTTGACTGTTAAAGGTAACCAAATCATGACTTATACCGTAGAGAAGATCGGCGGTACATCAATGACAGCGTTTGATGCTGTGATCAATAATATTTTTCTTAAACCCGAAACTTATAACCGCGTGTTTGTCGTGTCGGCATACAGCGGCATTACAGACGGCTTGCTCGAATGTAAGCGAAGCGGTAAACCGGGTGTTTACCAGTTAGTTGCAAAGCGAGACGAAGGTTGGCAACAAGCGTTGCGCGAGTTGGAAACCAAGATGCTAGGTATTAACCAAGACATCTTTGCCGAGGATGAAACAACCCGGTCTATCGCTGATAAATTTGTTCACCAACGTGTGCAAGAAGCGGTCAATTGTATTGAAAATATTATGCAAACTTGTCAATACGGTCAGTTTTCAATGCGCCACTATTTGCCGCAAATTCGAGAGTTTTTATCTTCAATAGGTGAAGCGCACAGCGCACATAACACGGTGCTGAAGTTAAAAACTCTTGATATTAATGCCCAATTTGTCGATTTGTCGGGTTGGGATGAGCCAGAGAGTGGTAATCTCGATACCGTAATCAAAAGAGCCTTTGCCGATATTGATGCTAGTAAGGTTCTGCCAATCGTCACCGGTTATGCCTATTGTGACGAAGGCCTGATGAAGACGTATGACCGCGGCTACAGTGAAATGACCTTCAGCCGTATTGCGTGTTTGACAGAAGCGGATGAAGCCATCATCCACAAAGAATACCACTTGAGTACTGCTGACCCTCGTATTGTTGGTCCGGATAAGGTTCGTCCTATGGGCAAGACCAACTTTGATGTGGCAGACCAGTTAGCCAACTTGGGTATGGAAGCCATTCACCCGAATGCGGCCTCTGGTTTGAGAAAGCAAGGTATTCAATTGCGAGTTAAAAACACCTTTGAACCCGAGCACCCAGGTACATTGATCTCCGGTGATCACCACCCTGATAACGATAAAATTGAGATCGTGGCGGGTAAAGATAAAGTCTTTGCGTTGCATTTGTTTGATCAATCCGTGGTCGGTGAAATCGATACGGTCAGCTGTGAGTTGATGGAAATCATCGCCGATGCCCACGTTAGCTTAGTGGGTAAAGAGATGAACGCCAACTCAATGACTTACTATCTAAGCGGTTCAAGTGACAGCTTAAACCAGGTACTGTACCGCGCTGAAAAACGCTATCCCAACTCAGCGATCACCGGCAAGATGGTGGCATTGATTTCCGTCATTGGTGCTTGTATTAATACCAATACGGCGCTGAGCAAAGGGATGTTGGCTCTGATGAAGCAAGATATTTCACCGATTGCAGCCCATTCATCGATGCGAAACGTAAACGTACAGTTTGTGGTTGAAGATGAGTATTACCTCGCGGCAATCTGTGCATTACACCAAGAATTTATCGATAAAGTATACGATGAAACGGCCAAAGCAGCGTAATCGCTGATTCGGTAAAAGCGTTCACTAAAGACAATGCCAGCGTTTGTTTCGCTGGCATTTTTTATCTTTCAATACCCAAGTGATTCAATCTTTGTTTATCGATAGCACGGCAATGCGTTGAGTTAAGGTCACCTTTTAAACTAGGTTAGTCTTGTTTATTGGGTTGAAGGTCGTTGACGTTATGCTTGAAAACCGCTGAGCATCCACAAAGCAAGAAGCAAAAAAACAGCCCCCATAAACTTGTGTTGAAAAATGCGAAAACGTTCATTTTCAATCAGTTTTCTTCCTACCGTTCCTGCCAGCATCACCAGAAGCAGATTAAACACTAAACCCATCACATTCAAAAGTAATCCCAAGGCGAGCATTTGTTCTGTGTAGGATGCGCTGATGTCGAGAGACACAAACTGGGGCAAAAACATAATAAAAAATAACAATGCTTTGGGGTTGAGCAAGTTGCTCATCAGTGCGCGTTGATAATATGTTGTCGATAAAGCGCCATGGCCCTGAGTTGAATCGACTGGCGAGTTGGTGACTTTGAGGCAATCCCAACCGAGTTTGAGCAAATAAGCGCCTCCCACCAAATGCAAAGCTTTAAGGGCATAGGGGCTCATGGCAATAAGTGAAGATACCCCAAGCGCGGCCAATACGGTCAGTAATACCCCGGATGTGGCATTGCCAAGACTGGCAAATAACCCTACTTTTCGACCATAGCTCATACTGGAGCTTGCGATAAGCAGCATATCAGGACCTGGCAGTAGCAATAGCGCCACGACGGCGGTCAGGTAAACGGGTAGGATGACAAGATCGATCATAAATTCGCTAATAACAATAAAATGGCGCAAAATTTTAAACCAATAAAATCTCAATGATCAATCAAAATGTTTGCTTTTCTTTGTTTATTTGACCTAAAATTTCATAATTTTACTGTTTATTAGTGAATGAAAGTTATTCCTAGTCCCGTGGTGTCTAGGACTCGATTTCGTGGCCGAGTTGGCGAAGATAAGCAGACATAAAATCCGTTCTCAGCTGCGCTTCTTGCTTGGCACCTGTGGTGTGAAATAAGGCAACGAGATTGAGTAGCTTGGTGTAGAAGTGGTCCAAACAAAATTGCGAGTCATCGAGTGCTCTGTGGTTTGCAAAGGGATCATCGAGTTGGTATAGAGGCCGATTTAAATGGCTACTGACTTGTATGGTACGAGCTATACCAATCGCACCAAGCGCGTCAAGTCGGTCAGCATCTTGTACGATTTTTGCCTCTAAGGTGGTGGGGGCGATGTTGGCACTGTAACTGTGCGCATGAATGGCATGATGAATGGCGCTGAGTAATTCGTTGGGATACTCAATGCTGGTGAGGAATGCAATCGCGTTATCGGCGGAGAGTAGAGAACTTTGGTGATTGAGCGGGTGATCTTTGCCATAGGAAAAGAGATCGTGTAAGTAGGCCGCAGGCATCACGATATCCAAATTTGCCGATTCTTTAATGGCGAGTGTTTTTGCACTTTTTACCACGCGTGAGATATGAGCCGCATCGTGTGCTAAATCAGCGCCCATCGTATGAAAAGTGTGTTGTCGAATCAGCGGTTCAAAGTGGTCAAAAGTAGACATAAGACGATACCTCATTAACTAGGGTGTACAATTATCGAGAAATACCGTGTCAATGGCAAACCATAACCCAGGTGAGCATGAGGCGGGTGGGATGAGAATAGAGGTGTATAGTTTTAATTGAGCGTAAGTTCCGCGCGTCAAAGATACCCCGTTATATTGTGGTGATAAACGGCGTGAATATGACTCGCGAGCGTGATGGTTTCTCAGGTTCCTCTGCTTAACCTGCCGCTGAGGCACGAAAATGAGCGAGTAAAAAGTCGGTGTGCTGACTGACTTCCGGGGCATTCATCATGGTCGATAAGCGTTGTACAGACGAGAGGATCAGGTGCTGTTCCCACTCTTCTAGCGATTGAAACTGTTCGATAAAACTGTTTTGCATCAGTGCTGGTGCATTCTTGAGAATGGCTTTACCCGCGTCAGTGAGGTGGGCGTGGACTTTGCGTTTATCTTGAGTATCACGCAGGCGCTTGATCAAGCCGCGGTGCTCTAAACGGTCCAAAATACTGGTTGCCGTCGCTTGGCTCATATTGGTTTGGCGCGACAATTCCCGAATGGTAACCGTGTGATCGGCTTCAATGGTTCTGAGCAATAAAAGCTGCGGACTGGTCAAGCCATAATCTTTACTGATTTTTTTCGAGTGCAGATCAATCGCGCGTATAATTTGCCTAATAGACACTAAAACTTCTTCATGCTTTTCCAAATGTTTCACCTTATCTATCTAGCCCAGTGATGGGGGCGGTAAAGTTGCTCTGTAGGGTTAGGTTAGATAGCCCAACATCGGTCGTTTGGGCTATCTGTTTCTTTTAGTACCGGCTTATTTTTTATGGTAATACCGGATTATTTCACTGCGGCTTTGGCTTCTGCTATCCATCCATCAAAGGTCTTTTGGTGGGCTTTAATCCAACCATTGGCATGTGCCTCAATATCTTGCGGTGAGTTTGAGCCTTGGCTCATCATCATGTTTTCCGCGCTGACATCATTAATGTTAAGTTTCATGATGGCAAATAGCTTAGCAGCCGCTGGGTTTTTCTCAGCAAAGTCTTTGTTGGCGACTATCTTCATCGAGTTCATTTGGAAGCCATAGTTCTTACCATTAGGTAAGGTGGTATCCACATCTTTGCGATCGCCTGGTAAAGAGGAATAAGGCACTTCAATCCAGCTCACATCTTTACCTGGTACTAAGACCCCACTCACCCAATAAGGCGTCCAGGTGTAGTACAACACGGGTTCACCTTTCTTGTAGCGAGCAATGGTATCGGCCATAAGGGCGGCGTAATTGCCTTGGTTGATCTCAACGGTGTCACTTAAACCGTATGCTTTGATTTGGTGTTCAACCACTGCTTCACATCCCCAACCAGGATTACAACCGGTCAAGTCCGCTTTGCCATCGCCATCGGCATCAAACAATTTGGCGATTTTGGGATCTTGTAGCTGTTTGATGTTGGTGATCTTGTATTGTTCGGCTGTGGCCTTATCAATGAGATACCCTTGTGCCGCACCACTGATGTATTCACCTTTGCGGTAAAACTTATCGTCGCCACCGGCTGTTTGGTATTTGTCATTGTGCAACGGCGCCCAGTTAACGGCTAAATAGGTCGCATCCCCTTCGGCGATCGACGTATAAGCGACGTTATAATCAACTTCTTTCGTCGATTCGACGTTGTAACCGAGTGCTTCCATCGCTTTGTTGACGATTAATGTCTGAAAAGTTTCTTCTGCCACGGTTGATTGCAGAGGCTGTACGGTAATGCCCGCGCCTGGGAGTTCATCTGCGCTGGTTGAAGTACTGGCGAGTAGAACCCCTGAGGTGAGGAGTGTGGTCTTCCATGAAACAGTCATTATATCTCTCCTTTGCTTTGAAACGTTTGAGGTTGAGGTTTGTTGCGCTTAAAGAAAATCGAAATGGGGCCGGTGTGATACCAAGCTAGTTGTTTGTTGCGCTTTTCTTTGCCGAGAACTTGTGTCACTCGATCGAGTAGAATGGCCAGAATAACAATACCCAAGCCACCCACAGCGGCCATCCCCATGTCGAGACGACCAATACCACGCAATACCATCTGGCCAAGGCCACCGACTGCGATCATAGAGGCGATGACGACCATAGACAGTGACAACATCAGGGTTTGGTTAACACCGGCCATGATCGTCGGCATCGCTAATGGCAATTGAATGCGATAAAGCATTTGTTTTGGGCTGGCTCCAAAGGCATGACCGGCTTCGATTAATTCTGAAGGGACTTGTTGGATCCCTAAAATCGTCAAACGGACAATGGGAGGCAGGGCAAAAATGATGGTCACGACAACCCCCGGGACGTTACCGATACCAAAGAGCATGACGATCGGCACGAGATACACGAACGCTGGAGTGGTTTGCATCGCATCCAATATCGGCCGAATAAAGCGGGCGGCATTGTCGCTTCGAGCGAGCCAAATGCCCATTGGTATCCCTATTAATAAACAGAAAAAGACCGAAGTCAGCACTAAGGCCAGGGTTATCATGGCTTCAGACCAAGCGCCAATAAGACCGATGACCACCAGTGATATCAACGAAGAAATGCCCAATTTAGGCCCTGAGAGTTGCCATACAATCAAAAATAGCAATAGCAACATGAAAGGCGCTGGTGTCGACACTAATGCGGTCTGAAAAGAGCTCAGAATCAAATCAATCGGTACACGAATAGTTTGAAAAATGGGGCGTCCGTGGTCGACTAACCAGTTTAAAGCACTTTCGACCCAGTGATCGAAGGGCAAAATGGCGTCTTTAAAGGGGTGTAGCCAATCGAAGTGCGTTGGCTCTGGCGTCGAGTTTTGCAACCAAGACGTCTGCGCGGCAGTATCGGCGGCGCTGGCACTGGATGACCAAGCATCGTTGGATGTGCTGCTGGCGGTGCTTGACCATGCATCGGTTGTTGTGGTCGCTGAATCTGCGGTTTCGGTAGCCATAATTAATCCCTATCTAGCGTTTGAAGAAGGCGAGATTTGGTGATCACACCGTGGTAGTGCCCGTCATTATCGACAACGGGAACCGCGTAAGGCACTTCGGCCACTTGGCTGATAAGATCGCTCACCGGTGTATCAGGGGTGATGGTCGTGATCTCATTAAGAAGTGCTGAGGCCAAAGGACGTTGTTCTTTTTTCGCTGCGGTCAGACTTTCGATGGAGACAATGCCGGAGAAGCGGTGGTCTTTTTCAACCACAATGCCAAATTCACGATCGTTATCGAGCAATAACTGCATCGCCGCAGAAGGGCCGTCGTTGTCGTGCTTTTTAAATACGGCCGCGGGTTGTTTGCGCGCAATGTCTTTGGCACTGAAGACGCTTGCTAAGTTGACGCCTCTGAAGAAGGATCGAACGTAATCATTGGCTGGAGAGTGAAGAATTTCATCTGGAGTTCCGACTTGTACCACCACACCGTCTTGCATAATGGCGATGCGATCGCCAATGCGCATTGCTTCATCTAGGTCGTGAGAGATGAAGACGATCGTTCTTTGATCGTCATTTTGCAGGCGAATAAGTTCGTCTTGCATTTCGGTTCTAATTAAAGGGTCAAGTGCGGAAAAAGCTTCATCCATTAACAAAATATCGGGGTCGTTAGCCAAAGCCCGTGCCAGACCGACGCGCTGCTTCATCCCGCCAGAGAGTTCGTCGGGGTAAGAGTCCCCCTGTGCTTCTAGACCAACGCGATCAAGAGCAGACAGCGCGGCATCCTCGCGTTGTGACTTTTCTACCCCACTTAATTCAAGGCCAAAAGCGGCGTTTTCAGTCACCGTCATATGTGGCATTAAAGCGAAGTTTTGAAAGACCATTGAAATATGCTGACGTCTTACTGAACGGAGTTCAGTCTCACTGATTTTGGCAATATTACGTCCCTTAAATAAGACTTCACCTTGAGTGGGCTCAATTAAGCGATTGAGCAGGCGTACTAAGGTGGACTTACCGGAACCAGACAGCCCCATGATGACAAAAATTTCTCCCTCATTAATGGACAGAGAGACGTCTTTGACACCAACGGTCAAGCCGGTCTTGGCAAAAATGTCATCTTTGTCGAGCCCTTTTTCCAGTAAGGGAAAAGCCTCGTCCGGTGAGGAGCCAAAAACCTTATAAAGGTTTCGTACTTCCAACATGGTTTCCATGATTAGATATCCTTGATAATTTGATTTAATCGATAGATTTTCTACGCCATATGTATAGAACTCTAAACATTATTTGCCTGCCTTTCAAGTTGTCCTACCGGCTTTCTGCCCCTCTGTTGAGCTAATTTATTGTATATTAAGGAATAAAAAAGTTGTCGGCTCTTGGTTCTGGTTTAGTGATGTAAACATTAGTATTGTAATTAAGGGGCGTTTTGCTTTGAGGCGCAGGATTTGCTGTTATTTTTTGCTAAGGCGGGGTATAAAGAATTGAATGAAAAACGTTTTCGCCAGATATCCTATCGCGGTGTCTCATACTCATTTGATTAACCAGTTAGGTGACTCGCGCTGGAGTGAGATTGCTATTCTATGGCTGTTATTTCTGGCGATGAGCTATGTTCAATCTGAGTATGGCGTAGACCGAAGCAATGGTTAAAGTCGTCAACAATTGAAAAGACGGATGGTCCAAGGAGGGGCTTTATGTGTCGTTGGTTAGCGTATCAAGGCGAGCCGATTTATTTAGAAACTCTGATTTATCAACCTGAATTCTCACTCATACAGCAAAGCCTGTCTGCTCGTAAAGGGGCGACACGTGTCAATGCCGATGGTTTTGGTATCGGGTGGTACTCTAATCGCTCAACGCCCGGTGTGTTTCACGAAGTGATGCCGGCATGGAGTGATGATAATTTGCGCTCATTAGCCCATCACTTGTCATCACACCGTTTTATGGCGCATGTTCGTGCCTCGACCGGGACCCAAGTTTCTCGCGCTAACTGTCATCCATTTGTGGTTAATCAATGGATGTTTATTCACAATGGCCAAATCGGCGATTATGAACGTCTGCGCTATTCGCTGGAACGCCACTTGTCTGAAAAATGGTATCAGTATCGAACGGGCACGACAGACAGCGAATTGATCTTCTTACTGATGTTGCAAAATGGTTTACAAAACGACCCAGTTCTAGCCATCGAAAAAACGCTTGAAACCATTTTGAAGATGATTGAAGACAAGCAGATCTCGAGCCCTTTTAAGGCATCGATGTGCTTGTCTGATGGCGAGCAAATTTGGATCGTCAGATACAGCTCCGACGGTCATGCTCCGACGGTTTTTTGGCAGCAAGATGGGCAAAATGTTGTGTTTTCCTCAGAACCATTATGCAGTCAAGGCAAGTGGCGACTGATTAATGAGCACTGCATTATGCAGGTCAAACAAGACCGAGTTACCTCAACACCATTAACAGTACGTTTGACTCACTAGACCTTCGACTACGTATTGATCATCTTTGAAACCAGGGCGCCACACCGTTAGTTTGATTGTGACATCACACCGTGCAATTTGGTCATCATGGTGTCGAAATAAGGATTATAAGTTAAGCGGGCGTGGTTTTTATTGCCTTCTTTATAACCCCAAGCACTGTACCAAACCGGTTGGCCTTTTTTACAAGCATGGGTTTGTGATTCGGTTTGTCCATTGTTACAGACTTTTATCGAACCATTGGTGCCGTAATAGGGGTTTTGCGGTGAAAACATCACGCCCATGTGTGAACCGGTTGATATTTTTTTCTCACTGATCGGCATGGGTAATAAGTAAGCCCGATAATCTTTGGGCAAGTGTTCCCCTTGCCATAGCAGTACGCTTCTTGGGTGGGTGAAATGTTGTTTAAACATATCAGCAATTTCCGCGGTGTCGAGAATACTGTCTTGCTCGGCCAAAACCATTAACGTCGGCTTGTCGTAATCGTGCCGCTCTAATTGACGTACCACATTCACCGACGTTCGGTAGTACAAATACGCGCCATGAGTCGGCAGCGAGTTATAACGCAATGGATTATTTTCCGGGTCTTTGTCTGCCCAAGGCATCACGTATTGTGCTAAGCCCGCATACTGAATCAGGGAAGAACTCGAGTGAAAGGCAGGAGAGAACAATAAGAGGCCAGCAACATCTGGGTGTTGGAAAGCCGCTTTTGTCACTAAGTTTGCGCCTGTTGAATAGCCACCAAGCCAAAGTTGCTTCACTTGCTGGGCAAATTGTTCAACGTGAAAGTTGACCATGGTTTGCCAATCGCCGGGGTTGGGTAACATTAAATCTGCCGGTCGAGTACCATGACCTGGTAACAGCAGTGCACGCACCGTATAGCCCTGGGTTACTAAACGCTGAGCAATATCGTGAAATGAGTAGGGCGAATCGCCCAAGCCATGTACCAACAGCACGCCATTGCCGTTATCCTTGTCTGGGCTAGGTTTTAGTTCAAAAGGGCTGTTGAGTATCACTTCGTTGTCTTGATCATCAGTCAAAAATGCACGCGAGGTTTTCAACCAACGCTGTGTGTTGTTGACGTATTGCGAAAAAGGCGTGATATTCCACTCAGGGAGTGCTTCGTTGGGCTGATAGCTTAGCGGATAGTCGTCGCCAGAAGCCGGTGAGCAGGCCACGAGTGTACTGCCTGCTAACAATAGGAAAAAACTAGCCTTAAGGCGAGAGAAGAACATTATGAACCTTTTTTGGTATCGACCTTTTCAAACTCACCGTCAATCACGCGATGCGATTCTGGCTCTCGGGTATTTCGGTGAGCGTGTTGTGAAAACGAAGCGAATTTAACATTGCGTTTTTTGCCCGTCACCAAGGCAAGCAACGCCAATGGGATAAACAATAGCAAACCAAACGCTAAGGCTAGGATGCCCATTACTAGGCCGAAAATAGACAATATCAGTCGTTGCATACAATCTCCACGTCAATAAGTTTAATATTGTAACGTATTTAGACCGCTGTACCCAGAGTGAATTCTGTACAGTTACATTTCTTTGCACAAAACAAGCAGAAAAAATTAAGGCTGTGGCACAAAAATGATTGAGAATAAGGAAAAATTTGGCAAGCAAGGGATATTCTGTTTTGCTTTAGACTCTAATGACGAAATACGTCGTTAGCAATTACCCCCAATAGTGAAAAGATGGGGAATTAGGTAGGAATTTTATGATTAAACTCGCCATTATTGGCACAAATTGGATCACAAAACAGTTTGTTGAAGCAGCTTTAGCCACCGAGCAATACCAACTTTTTGCCGTTTACTCTCGTCAGTTAGAACAAGCGAAACGCTTTGGCTCTCCTTTTAATGCCGCTCGTTACTATGATGATTTAGAACAACTGGCGTCTGATGCACAAATTGACGCGGTGTACATCGCCAGTCCCAACGTGTTACATGCCGAGCAAGCGATACAAATGATGGCGGCAGGTAAGCATGTTATTTGTGAAAAGCCGATTGCCTCCCATTATCAATTGGCTCAAAAGATGTTTCAGGTTGCTGAGCAAAATAAAGTCGTTTTATTTGAAGCTTTTACGGCGGCTTATACCCCAAACTTTCAGGTGGTAAAGCAACACCTAGAGTCCATAAGTCCAGTGCGCAATGCCTTGATCAGCTACTGTCAGTACTCATCTCGCTATCAAAAATACCTCGATGGCGACAACCCCAATACATTCAATCCACAATTTAGCAATGGCTCGATTATGGATATCGGCTTTTATTGCATTGCTAGCGCGGTTGAGCTGTTTGGCGAACCCAAGTCAGTGCAAGCCAGTGCTCAGCTGTTGGCGTCAGGGGTTGATGGGGCGGGCAGTGTCATTCTGTCTTATGACGGATTTATCGTCACGGTGCTTCACTCTAAGATTAGCCAATCTTTTCTTCCTAGCGAGATTCAAGGTGAAAATGGCAGCTTACTGATCCCAATGATTTCTGTCGGTCTAGGGGTAGAAAAAAAGACCCTTGATGGCAAAGTTGAAGACTTGACGGTTCAACAAGTTGACAATCATATGTTTTACGAAGCGCAAGCTTTCGCCAAGCAAGTTGCGCAAGGCAAAATGGACAGCAATGCAACCCAGCGCTCTTTGACTGTGGCCAAAGTGATCACGGAAGTTCGTCGCCAAACAGGAGTGATATTCCCAGCAGATACAGACATGGATATCGAATTCTGAACCATCCAAGCGGATATCTTGGCTATCTCGTCGCAAGCCCTCGCCCAATTTGAGGGCGGGGATATCAGCGACACAATACGAAAACACAGGGCTGATGAGCCCCGTGTTTATTCGGGTCAGGCAGGGTGAGCGGAGGAAATTTTGGCCATAACACGCCTAAACAACCACCACGCTACTAACCCGGCGAGTATGTTGCCAACGAAAGCGCCGATAAACAGCCCTTGCAGCTGCGCAATGTGCGCGCCCAGCCACAAACAAGGCAGAAAGCAAGCAAATAACCTCAACGCTGAGGTAAACAGTGCGGTGTAGGGGTGACTGAGTGCGTTACAGCTCGATACGACCAGCATACATATACCCAAAGCCCCCAAACTGATAGGAACCCAGGTTAAATGAATCATGACGATGTCATTGACCTTGGGATCGGCGCTGAGTAATTGAGCCAAAGGGGTGGCAAATACCTTGGTAATCAGAGCGACCAGCGTTTGAAAAAGCAAAATAAAACCAAAAGCCAGCGTCATCAGGCGTTGGATGTCTGCGATTTTCCCTTCTCCTTTCAAACGACCAATCATAGGTGGCATAGACATGGTTAAGGCCAAGACGATCACAATGGCAAAAAATTCATAGCGAGAGCCAACTGCCCAAGCAGCGACGGCGGCCGTGCCAAAACTGGCCACTAACTTGGTTGCGAGAATCGAGGAGAGAGGTGGGATCAGCTGGCTAAACATGGCAGGCCCCATAATATTGCCGAGCGCACGCAAACTGCTGATAATACTCAAATCACTCCAATCTTTGCTGATCCACTGACGCTTAGACACCTTTGGGGCGACAAAGACAATGCCCAAAGAGAAGGCGACAATCGTGGCGTAAGCGGCGCCATTGATGCCCAAATCAAAAGTAAAAATAAATATCGGGTCAAGTGCCATGTTGAGTAAACTGGTCACCACCATCATCGAGCCTGGCAATACGGTATTGCCATTGGCACGGCATAAACTGTAGAGAAAATACAATACAGCGCCAACCCAAGCGCTCATTAACCAAATGGGCCAATAGCTATCGATGACCGGATAGACACTTTGCGGTGCACTGAGTAGGTAGAGTAAGGCATCCCGACACAACCAAATCATCAAGGAAATGATGGCAACGCCAATACTGCCGACCAGGATAACGAGCCCTCCGAGTTGTTTGGCATAACGGGGTTTATTTTGGCCTAAAGCCAGAGAGATCACCGCGGTGGTTGCGATCCCCAAACCAACCTGAATACCTATGATCACCATTTGTAAAGGCAAGGTGAAGCCTTGGGCTGCCAATGGTAAAACGCCCAGTTGACCAATAAAGGCACTGTCGACCAATTGAAAGCTCATGAGGGATAAGACCCCAAAAACCATAGGTAAGGTCATGGTGAATAAGCGTTTGGCGAGTTGTCGATAAGAAGATGTAGCCATAACTCTCTCTTGGTCGCATCGGAAAAGGCTGCACAGTTTACCTGAGTTTGTTGACAGTAAATAGGGTTCTAACGGGGCAATAACAAAAAACCCAGCTCGGCTGGGTTTGGGAGAGTGTGTGGTTTTATTTGCGGCTCAGTAAACGAGGCAATTATTTTTTAGCACTCAAGCTTTTGAGTTTGTCGGCTTCTGTTAATTCACGAATACGACGGCTAAGCTCGCGGCGCTCTTTGGAGATTTCGGCGCTCTTAATAATGTGATCGTCTACGCGATCTTCGTAGTCAGCTTTCATATTTTTTATGATAGCGACAATCTCATCATGGGTCATCTCAGGCATGATGTAATCCATGAGATTGTCGAGAAGGTCGACACGTTTACGGTTATCGCGAACTTTTTTCTCATTGTCGATGAGTTCACGTTTTAGTTTGTTTTTACGTCGTGCTTGCGCAACAATTTCAAATACACTACTCATGATTATCTTCCTAAAAACTTGATCATTCCTGTAAAAGATTAAAGCACAACACACTGAGAAATAACAACGTTTAGATCAATCTTCGCATAAAAATGTCTAGGATTTAAACGTATGAGAGTGAAGCTGTTGTGTTTATTTCTCACTTGGGGCTATGATGCTAACTCGTTTCGTTTTCACTTATAAATCATCTTGATGAAAGAGTTATTGCAAAATAGGGCTTGGCGAGTCGCCCGCGTGGATGAGGAAAAAACAAAAGAGGACTTTGCGAACCATGTTCGACGTTTAGGTCACGCGTATGTCGAGCAACAAATTCAGTTGGCTTATGAACATTTGCACCACCCGAAGACCCGTGCTTACACCCTCGATGAATCAGGGAAAATGCGGCTGATATCGTTAAATTATTATCATTAAGAAGGACCAGTGATGACGTTGACTTTGACCCCGACAGAACAAAGAGTAATGGGTTGCCTGCTGGAAAAAGAAGTGACAACACCAGAAACCTACCCGCTCACATTAAATGCCCTAACCACGGCTTGCAATCAAAAAAGCAGTCGAGACCCGGTTATGTCGCTCAGTGATTCTCAAGTGCTCGACACGGTTAATCAGCTTATTGGCAAGCGCTTAATCAGTGAAGATGAGCAACTAAAACGCCGAGTCAGCAAATACGCTCACCGCTTCTGTAATACGGAGTTCAGCGATTTGCAGTTGTCTGAGCAGCAAAAAGCGATTGTATGCTTGCTTTTGCTAAGAGGCGCGCAAACCGCGGGGGAAATCAGAACGCGAGCTCAGCGCTTGTGTCATTTCGAGGACGTCAGCCAAGTGGAAGCTACATTGACCACTATGATAGACAACCACTGGGTGGTACAACTGCCAAAAGAACCAGGCAAAAGAGAGCAACGCTATCAACATTTGTTCGGTGACGAGACTGGTAATGATGATGTTTGTACTATCGCTACCGCGTCCGAAACCCCGTCGGCAACGGATATGGAGCAAAGGCTTGGCGAGTTAGAGCGAAAAGTGAGCGAGTTAGAGCAGCAAATTGAGCGCTTGTTAGCGCAATAATGCCTCAGTTACCCTATGCTTGATTGGTCTATTTATCTGATTCGAAATCGTTTTAATGCCCTTTACTGTGGGGTGACAAACGATGTTGAGCGACGTTTTCTTCAGCATTGCGAAGGCAAAGGCGCCAAAGCGTTAAAAGGCAAAGGCCCTTTGCATTTGGTTTGGTATCAGTCAGGGCTCGATAAGTCGACCGCTTTAAAAGCCGAATGCTATATTAAATCGTTACACAAAACTCAAAAAGAAGCGTTAGTGTCGGCGCAAGCAAGGTTGATTGCCAAGACAGAACTGACCCCGGTCAAGCGTGTGAAATTTGGCTTGAAATAGAGCGGTTCAACCAATAAATGTGAACTGCCCCAGAGCATTGTGCAGTTTTTGTCGCAATTTATGGGTAGAGTTTTGGTTAGGCTCTATACTCTACCATGTTCATTTCATTAAAGGACCTAAACATGGCATTTCCTCATAAGAGTTTCATTTTGTTGAAGTCTCGTTCTTGTGCCTTTATCGCTATGGCCGGTTTGGTTTTGAGTGCGATCACATTTAGTGGCGATTCTGTGGCAACAAGCGCTTTGGTTGGTTACTGGAGTTATCAAGAGTTTCTCGATGACAATCCGTTACAATTACAGCTGACTAATCGCATGGCTGAGACAGTCAGGGAGCCTGCGATTCCATTGAGTGAAGCACAAATACCAAAAAAACCAGTGACGATATCGGTGGTTTTTCCAGGTCAGCAAGTGTCGGATTATTGGGTGCGCAATATTGCTGCGCTGGAAAAAAGAATGGCGGAACTCAATATTCCCTATGAAATAAACCAAATGTTTACTCGCCCTAACGAAGATGTGAAACAACAGAGTAAATCCTTGATGGAAGCGCTGAGAAACCAAGCGGATTACCTGATTTTTACTTTGGATACCACGCGTCACAGGAAGTTTATTGAACACGTATTAAATGCGTCGAACACCAAGCTTATTTTACAAAACATTACGACACCGGTAAAAGCATGGGCTCATCATCAGCCGATGATGTACGTCGGATTTGATCATATGCAAGGCAGTTTGGAATTGGCAAAATTTTATCAAAAAACCTTTCCACAAGGAGCCAATTATTCGGTGTTGTACTTTTCTGAAGGGTATGTGAGCGATGCACGGGGCGATACCTTTATTCAAGCAATGCCAAGTGATCTTTTTTCGTTGCAATCTTCTTACTACACGCGAACGACTGCTGAGTCCGGTTATGAGGCAGCAAAATCCAGTTTGACGAAGTACCCAGATATACGCTTTATCTATGCGTGTTCAACCGATGTGGCACTTGGCGCGGCTGATGCACTTAAGGCAATGAATCGAGAAGATATTGTGTTAAACGGTTGGGGCGGTGGCTCTGCCGAACTGGACGCAATTGAAAGTGGTAATCTCGATGTGACAGTGATGCGAATGAATGACGATACGGGCATTGCGATGGCTGAAGCGATTAAATGGGATATACAAGGCGAATCGGTACCGACGGTGTTTTCAGGTGATTTTGAAGTGGTGACCAAAAACGATTCACCACAGCGAATTCAAATGCTCAAAAAAAGGGCGTTTCGTTATTCAGATGCAATGTAAAAGGGGATGCTCATGTACAGCCGTAAGCGGTCGTTAGCCACCCTAATTACCAGAATTATCATTTTGGTGCTCGGCGTTTTGTCGTTGGGTATTTTTGTACAAAGCTATTATTTTAGTCAACAGATCATCACTCAAGAA
The DNA here is from genome assembly GCF_040957575.1 of Vibrio sp. HB236076. Classification (NCBI taxonomy): domain Bacteria; kingdom Pseudomonadati; phylum Pseudomonadota; class Gammaproteobacteria; order Vibrionales; family Vibrionaceae; genus Vibrio; species Vibrio sp. HB236076. Next base: position 203,314 of record NZ_CP162602.1, on the reverse strand, counting down.
ATTACTCGAACAAAACAACAGACCTCATCGCTGTTGCAAAATTTGTTCAATTACCACATCGCCGCCATTCAGATACACCATGATAGTAATGCGAAAAACGAAGCGCTGATCCGTTATTTGATGACGAGTGATACCGAAAACTTGTCCTATTTTTTTAGCAGCCTAGATCAAAGTGAGCCCACCCATACTCCAGAGTTTCGCTTTTTTACCGTCAACGGCACGGTGCGTTGGGATGATGGCAGTGCGCATTTTTACGGCATTGACGATATACTTCAGCAAAAAATAGCGTCAAAAGTGCCTTATAACGGCCGGTGGTATTATTTGTCGATGCAGACCTTACTCGGTCAAAAACACATGTTAGTGAGGCGTGTTCCCCTCATCGAAAATCAAACCGGTGAGGTGTTAGGGCAATCGTATATTGCTGTGGTGTTAGATAATAATTTTACCTTGATCGACCAACTTCAGGAAGGCAGTAACAGTCAAGACATCATGCTACTGGCGGGCAATAAACTGGTCGCCGACTCATTTGATGGCAGCGAGGGCTATGACGATGTTCTTCATCAAGAATCGGTCGATGATGTGTTTAGCAACGTATTGGTGACCCGTACCCAAGTGTATATTGATGACAACAGTAGTGAGTTGGTCCTTGTTTCTGTGCAAAATAATACCAATGTTGCCAACCTTCAGCGCCAACACTATTTAGGCATTTGTTTTTCAATCATGTTGATGATTTTAATGGCGATGTTGATGCGTAAATGGATTCAGCAGCAGGTGAATACCGCTCTAGACAGTTTGATGAAATACACTCAATCGGCGAGAAATCAAACAGAGTATATTGCATTTGAAGGGTCAAGCATCACAGAGTTTGCCGATATTGGTTATACACTGCAAAATACGTTTGAGCAGTTAGACTCGCAAAGAAAGTCCTTTCGCGACTTATTTAATTTTGCCTTATCACCCACAATGGTGTGGTCTGAGACCGGGATTTTAATTCAAATGAATCCCGCAGCGAAAAAAGAGTTGTGGCCAGAATTTGGCGAGCCAGAACACAAGCCCGCTCACCCCAATTTTCAGCAATTTCAAGCCAAGCTACTCACGTACATCAAAATGACTGCACAAGGCTCCCCTCTGACGGGAATTAACGTTCCGATCGGCGATAAAGTGTTTCGGTGGAACTTGTCTCCTATCAGTGTTGAGGACGGCATCACAGGGGTTATCGTTCAAGGCCAAGATATTACCACCTTAATCGAAGCGGAAGAGCAAAGTAATTTAGCGCGCAGTGAAGCGGAAGAGTCGGCTAAGGCGCGAGCCGATTTCCTCGCTAAAATGAGTCATGAAATTCGCACCCCCCTCAATGGTATCTTAGGCGTCTCTCAATTATTAAAACGCGAGATTGAGCATCCGGGCCACAAAAATCAAATTCAAGTATTGATTAACAGTGGTGAACACTTGTTGGCTGTTATGAATGATATTCTCGATTTCTCAAAGCTTGAGCACAGTCAATTTACCTTGGAAAAACGCGTGTTTCGCTTTGCTGATATCGTCAATACTTTAGATCATATTTACCGGCCTCCTTGCCGCGAAAAAGGCGTGGATCTCATCATTGATAATGAAGTTGGCGAAGATGAACACATTTACAGTGATCAGGTGAGGCTAAACCAAATCTTGTTTAACCTGGTGAGTAATGCCACGAAATTTACCTCTGAAGGTTCGATTTCGATTCGGTTTAAAATAAGCCAGTCGCAGTATCAGACGCGATTAAAGATCTGGGTTCACGACACGGGTATTGGTATTCAGCAAGAAAAGTTGGCCAGTATTTTTGAGCCATTTGTACAAGCCGATTCAAGTACAACTAGGGAGTTTGGCGGCAGCGGCTTGGGCTTGACGATTGTAAAAAGCTTGGTTGACTTGCTGCAAGGGCATATTGATGTCTCGAGTGCCAAAGGGTCGGGGACGACGTTTTATGTCGATTTACCCATTGAGCGAGAACAACGGGAATTGAGAAGCTACCGAGATTTAGCATCGATACCCGCAGGTCAATTGTTTAAAGACAAAGTGCGTATTTTGTTGGTGGAAGACAATCATACGAATGCGTTTGTTTTACAAGCGTTTTGCAGTAAGTACAACGTGGAGGTAACCTGGGTTAAAGACGGCCGGGAAGCGATTAAATCGGTTGAAGAAAATGTGTTTGATCTGATTTTAATGGACAACCAATTGCCCATTATCGGGGGAATTGAGACCACGGAGTTCATTCGAGATGAAATGCAGGTTGAAACGCCCATCTTCGCGTGTACGGCAGATACCCAAGAAAGCACCAAAGAGGCTTTCTTTACTGCTGGCGCGAATCAGGTATTAGTCAAACCGATCAATGAACAGATTTTTTATAAGGCGATGTTAGAATTTTACCATCAGTATTATGATAAAAAAGCCACCCTATCCACACGTTCATTGTAGTCAGGCACTATGGCGTACGAGTACGGCCGTGCTTTTTCCTGCTTAGGACGATAAAGATATGAAATGGTGGCAACAGTACTGCGATCGAAGCGCAATCAATCATTACCATCGTAAAAGGCTTCGCCAGTTTGGTTGTTCGGCCAAATCATTGGGCTGGATTGATCAACAAAGCCAGTGGCAACGATTTGCTGTCTTTGCAGAACACATCGATTTTAGCGAGCAAAGCGTGCTTGACCTTGGCTGTGGCTTTGGCGATTTCTTGTTTTATCTAGAGACTGAGACCAAGGTCTGTTTGCAACACTATATGGGCATCGATGTTTCATCTTCGTTTATTACTCAAGCAAAGCGGCGAGATTTTGCAACCGATTGTCAATTTATCCAAGGGGATTTCAGTCTCGGCCGGTTGCCAAAGGCCGATATTGTGATTGCCAGTGGCTCGTTGAATTATCGCTCTCGGCAGACAGATTATGTGATCAATATGATCGAGAAAATGGCCAGTACCGCTCGTTATCAAGTCGGTTTAAACTTACTCGACTCAGAAAAAATAAACAGCACAACAATCCTGAATGCTTACAATAAACGCGGCTTAGCTCGTTACTGTAAGGCTCGCTTTTCTCACGTCAAGTGCATTGATAATTACAGTGATCACGATTTTACTTTACTCTTTTCTCCTACCGGTATGAGTGCAATATGAAAAAAATAGTCATCCTTATTGTGGTTTTACTCTTGCTCGCAGGTGGCGGGGCGGCGGCTTATCACTTTTACTTTCAAAATAACGATCAAGTGATGGTCGACGAAGAGCAAACTGAGCCTACAGATGAAACTGGCGCGGAAACCCAAACCGCCCCAAAAGTGATTGAGACAAGCGAACCGGTGAATGATTTATTTGTCAATGAGCGTCAAATCAGTGTCGTAAACCAGCCTAATTTACAGGGCTACAAAGTGAAAACACTCTATAAAGGTGATGAGATTCGCGTACGAGAGCGCAAAAATGGTTATCTAAGGATCAGTGACTATGTGGTGTTAAAAGAAGGGGAAACGGCTCAAGCCGAGTGGATAAAGCAAGAAGGGTTGTCCGAGCAAAAACCCGTGATTGATCAAAAAGAGCGCAATGAAATATTGGACGGTTATGTGCAAAATTCCGATGACTTTTTGTTATATCAAGACATTTTTCGCACTCAAACTGAAACGTTGTTACAGGAGAAAAAGTGTGTCCCTGAAGACTTTCATCAACTGGGTGGCTGGGTGCGCTCGGTGACCTTTGCACAGCAACCCATTTACTTTGTTTATTGCGGTGGATTAAATCAAGCAGACAAAATTTACTTAAACGTGGACAGCGGTGAGTTGTTTCAGCCTAGTGCTGACTGAGGTAAGACCAACAACACGAACGTTCAACTCCGTTTGTGAATCATGCGTGAGTAGTGCAAGTCTGTCACTTTTAAAACAAGGAGCGTTATGTTTTTAACTTTATTTATCATAGAAAAAAGCTTACTGGTGATTGGGGTGTTGTTATTGCTAAGTGCATTGGCGCAATACATTCGACGTACTTCAGACTGGCGCGGAGTATTGACGATGTTTTATAAGCGCATTGACATGTCAGTCGGTGAGTATCGTTTTTATCGCCTTGCTATCAGCGCCATTGTATTGGCTGCGGTGCTCAAAGTTTTACTGTTAACGCTATACCCTCAATAAGTTTTTTGATGAAATTGACGAGCCATAAACGCGCCACACAGTGAACAACCTCACAATAAATCCGCACTGTCTTCACGAAATGAAAAGGCTTTCTGATAGACTGAAAGGATAAAAACACAAAGTAGGTAATGGAATGACCGTTTCAGTATTGATATGTGATGACTCTTCACTTGCCAGAAAACAGATCGCTCGCTCTTTACCCGATGCATTGAATGGTGATATTGCTTTTGCGGTTAACGGCAACAACGCTTTAGAGTGCTTAGCTAACCAAAGTTTTGGTTTGATGTTTCTCGACTTGACCATGCCAGAGCTCGATGGTTTCGAAACCTTAGAAGCGATGCAGCAGCGTGGGTATCAGACGCCTGTCGTGGTTGTATCGGGTGATATTCAGCCTAAAGCGAAAGAGCGAGTACTTGCTTTGGGAGCGAAGGCGTTTATTCAAAAGCCCATTGGCAAAGAGGCGCTCAAACAAACGCTACGGGACTTGAGTTCACTGATTGGGTTGCAACCCCCAACGACCACCACACCGATCCGCCAGCCTCAAGTTATGCCCGCATTGCGACGACGTGATGTTTATATGGAAGTCTCCAATGTTGCCATCGGGCGGGCTGCAGATGCCTTGGCAAGGCACTTTGATGTGTTCGTTGAACTGCCTTTGCCCAATGTCAATATTTTCGAAGTCAGTGAACTGCATATGGCGCTGCGCGATTTAGCAGAAAGCCATAATGTGTCTGGGGTTTGCCAAGGGTTTAGCGGTGAAGGCATTGCCGGCGAAGCGTTAGTGTTACTCAGTGATTCGAGTATTGCTGATCTGAAAAGTATGATGAAGGTTCCGGTCGATAGCGAAGAGCTTGAAGAGCTTGAACTCTTAATGGATATTTCGAACATTTTAGTCGGCGCTTTTTTGAATGGTTTAGGCGAGCAAGCCGGAGTCCGCTTTTTTCAAAGTCAGCCAGTGTTGTTAGGTCAACATATTTCGATTGAGTCGGTCATCGAGTCAACGGCAGGTAACTTTAATAAAACCATGACCTTTGAAGTGAGTTATAACATTGAGGGCACCAGTGTGCGTTGCGATCTGCTGTTTATGTTTGTCGATGACTCATTACCATTACTCGATCAAAAACTCGCTTACTTGTTGGAGGATTTCTAATGCTCTCTTTACCTGCGGAGTTTGAACAGTTTCATTGGATGGTCGACATGGTACAAAATGTCGATATGGGACTCATAGTGTTAGACAAAGACTTTAAGGTGCAACTGTGGAACGGGTTTATGACGCACCACAGTGGCAAGCAGTCCCAAGATGTACTGGGTATGTCATTGTTTGATCTGTTTCCCGAGATCCCTAAAGAGTGGTTTGTTTTAAAGTGTAAGCCGGTATTGGACTTGGGGTGTCGCAGTTTTATCACTTGGCGGCAGCGGCCTTATTTGTTTCGTTGCCGCAACGTACGCCCTGTGACTCAACAAGCGCAGTTTATGTATCAAAACATCACTTTAAACCCAATGCGCAATCCTAATGGCCAAGTCAATGCGCTTTTTTTGTCCATACAAGACGCCACCTCCGAAGCCATTGCAACGAAGCAATAATCTTACTCGTACTGGCCGGATAAGCGCATTTTGCGTGCAGTGATGGCGGTGCTTGTCAAACCATTACCGATAAAGTCGTGACTTATGGAACCTTTATTCAATACAAAGCAAATTATTGATTTAGAAAATTTATGGGTATCGAATAAACAAGGTACGCTGTCAGATTTAATGGAAAGAGCGGGCCGAGCGGCCTTTGATTTTATCGAACGTCAATATGGCAATCATCCCCTCAATGTCTTGGTACTGTGTGGCCAGGGCAATAATGGCGGAGACGGTTATGTACTGGCGCGTTGGTTGGTCAAGGCCGGACATAAGGTGACCCTTTGTTACTCCCGGCCACCTTGTCAGCAGGCTCAACCGGCTTATTGGGCCTATCAACAATGGTTAAACGTCTCATCTCAATCCCACTATACGGGTTTAACTGAGTGTGAAGTCTCGGATTTGAATCAGTTTGAGCTCATCGTTGACGCATTATTTGGGATTGGTCTCAATCGAGACATTGCTGGTGACGTGGGACCGTTGATAGAAAAAATCAATGAAGCCACGCCCCCGGTATTATCGCTCGATATTCCCTCGGGCGTTTGCGCTGACAGTGGCCGAATTTATCAACACGCTATCGCCGCGACACACACGCTCACTTTTCTTGGTCGAAAAGTTGGGTTGTTTACCGGTCAGGCAAAGACATTTTGTGGCCAAATAATATGTTGTGATTTAAATCTTGGTCACGATGTCGATAAGGTACTGAACACATCCAGTTATTTGATAGCCCAAGAAGACTTAGTGTTTAAGGCGCCCGCGCTAGACATACACAAAGGCCGCAATGGTAAGCTCTTGTGTGTCGGCGGCCTTGTTGCGATGAGTGGCGCGATTGATCTGACTTCACGCGCGGCGCTTCGCACTGGGGCTGGGTTGGTTTGCGTTCATACCCACAAAGAAAGTCGCGGTGAATTAGCTCACGCCTACCCAGAGCGCATGGTGAGCTCAGATGAGCAGATACTGGTTACCCAACGTTTCTCTTGGGCTGACGTACTGGCTTGTGGGCCAGGGTTAGGCCGAACCGAGTGGGGGGAACAGCTTTATCTAAAATGCGCGGCGGTTAACAAGCCCAAGGTCGTGGATGCTGACGGTTTGTATTGGCTTGCCAGGTACCCACAAAAGGATGCACAGCGGATCATCACCCCACATTCAGGGGAAGCCGCAAGGTTGCTTAATTGCACTGTTGCAGAGGTCGAGAAAGACCGAGTTAAGGCCACTCGCCGCCTACAGGAAATCTATTGTGGTGTTGTGGTACTCAAAGGCCCAGGCACTCTTATTTATGACGGCCAGCGGTCCTATTTTTGTCAAGCTGGTAATCCAGGTATGGCCACAGGGGGCATGGGGGATGTGTTGACTGGGGTGATTGCCGCGTTGCTAGGTCAGGGTGAGACCTTGTTTGACGCGGCATGGCGCGGCGTGTTACTGCACAGCTGCGCCGCGGATAGTGAGGCTCTAGAACATGGCATGGTGGGCATGTGCGCTCATGATCTCATGCCTCATATCCGTCGATTGCGAAATCACTATTTTTCATGACTATATGATTTTATGACTCTTTTGGCGCTTGATAGAGCTTGTCGAGCTGCGGAAAGTTTTTTTCCCACCTAGGTTTGTCTTCGCCGATATAATGTTTCGCTGCGTCTAAAAACAATCGGGTACGAACCGGTAAATCACGATGAGGGTAGACCGCATACATAGGGTTTAGTTCTGGTAAGTGAACATCGGTGAGCAATGGCACTAACCCTTGCGTGTCTATGGTATCGGCAAACAAAAAACTCGGCGCGTTAAAGTAGGCGGTGTGTGAACGAACTTTTGATAAGATAGCCTCACCGTCATTGGACTGAAACACCGGTTTGATGACCTGCTCTTGTGGCTTTCCTTTACTGTCAAAGTAGTGAATGGTTTCAATTCTTAAATGCGAGTTGCTGTAAGTGGCCGCGGGCAGTTCTGCTAACTCTTTAATGCTTTTCGGTTCGCCGTAAATATCGACAAATTCCGGTGTCGCAATGATGACATTGCGATTGCGTGCCAGCTTTCGGGCGATCAGAGACGAGTCTTTAGGCTCACCAATACGAAAAGCTAAGTCAAACCCTTCAGAGACCATGTCGACAACTTTGTCATCTAGCCTCAACTCCACATTGACTTCAGGAAAGCGCTTTTGAAAATCATTAATCACGGGCATCAAGTAGTGCTTACCAATGTAGTTGGCGGCGGTTATCCTAAGTAGCCCCTTGGGCTCTTGGTGATAGTTTTCCGCAACCTGTATGGTTTCGCTAAGCAGGGTTCTCAGCTCGGCGGCCTTTTTTACCATTTCTGCACCCGAAGCGGTAAGAGAAAATGAGCGTGTAGTTCGGTTTAATAAACGAACCCCTAGCTCTTCCTCTAATTTACTGATCTGCTTAGAGATAACCGAGCGGTCAAGGTTACGAAGCTCGGCGGCATTGGCAAAAGAACCTTGTTCAACAACTTCTAAAAGCATGATTAACCGACTGGTAGTATCCATAAGTACTCACTTCTGCTGCAAAGAGGGGGCTCATTTTTTATAAGGTTAATTTTAAAACAAATGAGCGTAAAAACATACAAGGCTATGTGAATGATCTGTTAGTAAATTTGTGTACTTTCTGCGTTGTGATTGCGCAGGTCTTTTGGTCTTACTTTGCCGTTTAAAGGCTTGTGATGACATTGTAATATCGATGACTTACCATGCGGAAGGTCAGCGCTGTGAAGACACTGAGACTGGCAATAGGATGGTCATGGCTATTGATAGTTCAATGATTCGTGCATAAATTGCACCTGAGTGTTTATCTATCGACGGTTTTTTTCTCAGCCCAATGGGAATAGTATAGATTTAACGATAAGGCAGAGGTTTCCAAACTACTGTGACTGTCGTGTGTTAATCGCTCATTTAAAGGAGATTTTATCATGTTTGACAATGAAACAATGCAAGCGATACAGCTACTGCAAAGTGGGCCTGAATTTGATTTGCAACAGGTTTCAATGCCAATTCCAGAGATTACCTCAAATGAGCTATTGATTGAGATTGATTATGTTGCCCTCAATGACCTAGACGCCAAATTGGCCCGAGATGGTTTCAACGCTTGGCAGTTTCCACATATCTTAGGGGTTGATGCCGTCGGTACAGTGGTCAAAGCTAACAAGGGGGTGTTTCCTTTGCCAGGGACGCGCGTGTTATTTAATTCCTGCCTGGCTTGCCAAGGTTTATTAAAACAATACGCGGTGATCCCAAGCCACGCCGTGACCATCATTCCTGATAATGTTGCCAGTGAAGTGGCGGCGGTGTTGCCAAGTGCAGGTATGTCGACTCTCATCGCTTTGTCGAAGTTAAACTTGTCTTCGTCCGATGAAGTGCTAGCGATACACTGTGCTGGTGGCGATGTCGGCCACTTTGCAATACAGTATGCCAAGAAAAAAGGCGTCGAAGTGTGTGCTCTAGCGCCTAAATCTCATCATGACCGCCTGCTGTCTTTGGGAGCAAACTATGTTTTTGACCCAGATGAAAAAGACTTCACCAAGCAAGTCGAGCGGCAAATGGGCGAGGCTCAATTTGATTGTATTTTGAACACCATGGGCGGTGATTCGTTAAATTGGGATCTAAAGCACTTGCGATTTGCTGGCCGCATTGCCTGCTTAAGTGGTTTTGAAAGCATTGATTCCAATTTGTTAATTGAAAAGTCGCCCACCATAGGTGTGGTTTCGGTCACGGGGGCCTGGTTGACGAAAAGTCTCTGTGCCCAACAGCATTTAGGGTTGATGTCGCAGACGTTATTAGCGGATATCGCCAAAGCGGAGATACGCTCGCCGCAGGTAAAAGTGGTTGAGTTTTCCACGGCTGCAATACAAGCATCGCTTACTGCGTTATTAGAGAAAGTCAGTGCAGAGCGCTTTGTGGTCAAAGTCAAATCGTAAACTGTATTGGGCAAAAATTTGGTTGGGTTTAACTCAACCAAATTAATTCAATGTCTTTGGCCACCACTGGACGCGAAAAGTAAAAGCCTTGCATGCGATCCACGCCAAGTAAGGAACAGCTTTGTTGCTGAGCCTGTGTTTCTACCCCCTCTGCCACTATGGTATAATCCAATGCCTTGGAAAACTCACAAATGGCTTTTAACATGCGTTGATCTCGCTCCGTTTGTGTATCTTGGACAAAACTTTTATCGATTTTAATCACTTTTATTTGGGTTTGCTTTAAGCGCGTAAAAGAAGAGTAGCCGGTACCAAAATCATCAATGGCCAAGGTAATGCCCAATTGTGCAATATTATTAAGGGTCGCCAAAGCTTCTGGACTTTGATCAATACAGCTTTCGGTCAGTTCGATTTCCAAGGCTTCGTTAGGAATGTCATAACGTCTCAAGCACGATTTCAAATGTTCAATTAGCGTTGGGTCAGACAACTGTTTAGCCGAAATATTGATGGCAATCGTCAATCTGCGACTAAGCTCAAATTGAGTCGACCAACGTTGCCACTGACAACATGCTTCTTCAATCACCCAGTGACCTATTTCATTAATCATGTTTATTTCTTCAGCGACCGAGATAAATTGGTCTGGGGGAATCAGCCCCATTTTAGGGTGTTGCCAACGGACTAGCGCTTCAAAGCCCAATAATAAATGCGACTGGGCATCGAGTTGTGGCTGATAGTGTAAACAAAGCTCGCCACGTTGTACCGCAAGCTTTAAGTCACTTTCAAGCTTAAGCCTATCCGTCATTTTTTGGTGAAATTCTTTCGAGTAATACTGAATCTGATTGCGCCCTAATGACTTGGCTCGATACATGGCAATGTCGGCGCATTTCATTAATTCGTTCGCTTCTCTAGCGCAGTCTGGAAAGGTCGCAACCCCAAAACTGGCTCGAATGTCGAGGAGTGTATCGTTGAGGAGAACAGGCTCTTTCAAGCAGCCAAATAGCCGATTCACTAATAGATAAACTTGTTCAATCTTGTTGAGGTTGTGTGCAAGGATGGCAAATTCATCGCCCCCTAAACGGCATAATTTATCTCCCGCACGAATGGGTTGATTGAGTCGCTGAGCCACAGCGCAGAGAAATTGATCGCCAATCGGATGACCGAGTGTGTCGTTGATGGTTTTAAAAAAATCCAAATCTAAAAAGATCACGGCAAGGTGTTTGTTATTGCGTTGTGCCAATTCGATGGCATCGCGAAGAGACTGTTGAAAATAAAATCGATTTCTCAGCCCAGTCAGGTTGTCGTTTTCGGCTAAAAACTTTAAGTGTCGATGGCTTTGCGCCACCATTTCCTCGAGTTGATAGTGCTGCTTGTATTGCAGTATGTTGCGCTTGAGTTGGGTTAAATTCAACTGCGTTAAATCGAGAACATCTTGTGCGCCGGCCTCAATCAGCTCAAGGACATCATCGGGTTCAAGGTCATGTGCTATCACGACGATAGGGGCCGCAATGCGGTCGGACTGTAGGTTGCGCAGTAGCTCAACGTTATTGCTATGGCAACCTTGGCTGCCCAATAAAATGACATCGTATTGATGATGGACAGGGTTGAGGTGTCGGTTGATCACTTGGTACGAGGACAAGCATACTAAATCGATCTCCTCGGCAACAAACTTTTGCAAAATGGTGCTTTTTAACGTTGAGTCATTGTCAATGAGCAACAGTTTCATAACGGTTCCCTGTTTGAGTGATTAAGCGAATTACTCCTTTTTATACTTTAACTACCATAGCGAATATTGATTCAATTAAACATACTATTGTTTAATTTGACTGCAATTTTCGATGATTATAGCCAATCTCTCGCCACTTTTTCATCTCATTACTGTTGGGCCAAGTAAAAGAAAAACGGCTGCCTCGGCCATCATGACAATCAAAACCATATTGGCAAGAATAGCGATCTAAGATCTTTTTCACTATGGCGAGCCCCATGCCCGCAGAGTGGTCTTTTGTGGGTTGTTGCGCTTTATAAAATAAGTCAAAGACTCTCGCTTGATGCTCGACGGGTACCCCAGGACCATCATCTTCGATCGTAAACAGAAATTGTTCTTTGTGTTGAGAAACGGTAATTTTTATCTGGCCGTAGGGTTTGTCATGGTGTTGTATGGCGTTGTCCAGTAAGCACTTAAGCACCAGATTAAGTGGTGAGATTAAGGTATCAAAGCAAGTGACTTGCAGATCTTTTTCTACTTTGAACTGATTGGAGAGGGGCAGTTGTTCAAGCATCACATCGAGTTGTTGATCAATGTGATACGCTTGGATATCACCTTCATCGTAATGAACCCTTGAATAGCGAAATAGCCCATTGAGCAAGCCTTCTAAAGCTTTTACTTTTGAATTGATGAGGTGAACGTAGTCCAAATTTTGTACGCTGTTGGTTTGTGTGACGTCTCGTTCTAGCCATTGACTGAGCTCGGCAATATGGATCAAAGGCGCTTTGAGATCGTGTGAAACGGCAAAGGCAAATTGGTCGAGGTCTCGGTTGGCCTCTTCGAGTTCTAGATTTCTAAGTTGCAGTTTTTGCTGTGCTTTTTCGAGCATACTTTGCCGGTGCTGCAAACTTTCAGTCATCTCTTCGGCATAGCGCATAGCGCGTTTATTGGTTCTGACTAAGACGTAAAAAATAATCAATAACAAGGCATCAATCGTCAAACCACCGTACAAAATATAATCTGGCTGGGACTGTACATTTTGCCGTTTGAACAACTTAGATGACTGAATGGTTAATTGCCATTCTCGACCGTACATATTGACCATAATTTGCTGACTAAATAACGGGTCTTTATCGACATTGTCCGCGGTAAAGTCCATCTCGCTGTACAATTGCTCATCACCATCAAAGATACTAATGTGTACCTGGCGGTTTTTGTTCTCCAAGGTGCCGTTCATCAACCTAGCAACGACGAAGGGAGCATAGACCAATCCCATAAAACCCTTGTCATCGCCGTAATAAGGCGGCGCGGGATGAGTGTTTTCATACCAAGGGACAAAAAATAAAAACCCCGGTGTTTTCAACGAGTCTTGCACTAATACAATCGGCCCGGTGATTTGAGGCAGACCGGAATGTTGCGCCTTTTGGGCTGCGGTAAAGCGGTTTGTCTCATGGGCCATATCGAGTCCGAGCGCTTTGTGATTTTCAGTACTAGGTTGGATAAAAGAAATTGGCCAGTAATCCCGGTGAGAGTGAGTCGGGTGAATCGTAAAATGAGGCGATTGCGCTTGACGCCAACGCAGATAAGCGTCGCGTTTTGTATTCGGTACGTGATGGATCACGCCCATGCCATTGATACCGGGAAATCGTTCACCAATTTGAAAGGCATCGGTAAAGGTTTGCCAAGTTTCTAATTCTACCGGGCCGTTTTGCATGTGTATCGCTGCGACCCCTGCCCACAAAGCCTCTTCATACTTTTCCATTCTTTCTTCGATTAGGCTGACTATCTGTTGCGCCTGGTAATCAAATTGCGCTTGGTTTTTCTCTTTTGCTTGCTGCTTGGCGATATTCCAGGCAAATAGCGTCAAAAGTAATGAGAGTGCGATGACTAACCAGTGATACCAGTTTAAGCGAGCAGATAGGGTGTGGTTGAGTGAATGGTGAGTCATGGCATGTCCGAGCAGTTAATAAGTTAATTATAGACTAGGCTAATAATACCCCTCACTTTAACTCGCAATGGGATATTTTAATTAAGTTGTGAGCTAGACGTGTGTTTGTTAAAAAAATACCCGTATTAAGAGACAATGGATGAATGACTGCTAGAGTTATTGAAGGATAAGTACACCAGTGCCATTGGGAGCGTCAGCGCATTGACAGGAGAGCGTTTCCTACACCAAAGTCAACAGGCTGATACTCTTTAAGCGGAGTGTTACGGTCGCTGTGTAGTATGGATTTGTGAATAGCCATTGGGCTCAATGCCTAGAGAAAAAGTAATGAAATTGTCGATTCAAACTAAGTTAATTTCGATTATTATCCTCATTCTGAGTCTGTCAATCTTGGTGATCTCTGGTGTTGGCTATCGCTTTTTTGCCCACAGTGAAGAACACGCTCTGCACAGTAAAGCTCTGATGGCGGCTAAAATGTATTACAGCAAGATTGATTACTTGGTCGAACTGGGGGTGATTTTACATCCGGCTAAACAATTCAATCTCGACAGTAGAGAGCTCGTTGAAAGTATCCCAGAGGTTGACTACGTCGCGGTAACGGATACTAAAAACAAGATTATTTACCACAATCAAGCATCGGTTGTTCGCCAGCTTTTGCCGGGCTTTACCGCTCAAATGCACGTCCATGACGATCATCAAGATGTGCTGGTCAGTGAGGGGGTTATCGAATGGCAGGGCAAGAATTATCTTGAGTCTCGGCTTCCTTTATTGAGTTTTGATCATCGCAATATTGGCTGGATTCGCGTTGGTATACCGCTTTCTACACTTGAGCAACGTTTGCTCAGCTACCGCAATGTTTTATTCAATATTGGATTTTTTGCTCTGCTCTTTGCGGCCATTGTCGCGTTTTTCATCATTCGACATGCCATTACCCGCCCCATCGATGATCTTAGGCAGTCTATGAAATCGGTCACCAAAAATGCCAATGATTTGGATCACTACGTAAACAATACCACCAAAGATGAAATTGGTTCGATGGCACGCTGTTTCAATCAGATGATCGATGCCCTTAAATACAATAAAACCCAGCTTGCTCACTACACCAATGAGCTAGAAAAAAAAGTGGCACAGCGCACCGAAGAACTCGAACAGCTAAATCAACGTTTGGCCGATGACGTTAAGAAAAAGAGCATTGAACAGGTAAAATTAAAACACATGGTGCATCACGACCACCTGACTGGACTGCCTAATAGGAAATACGTGATGAATGCGCTAGCTCTGATGCTTGAAGAAGCGCGTTATCATGACGCTCAACTTGCGGTGTTATTTATTGATGTCGATCGTTTTAAGTCGATCAATGATACCTATGGCCATCATATCGGCGATGCTTTTTTAAAGGAGTTTGCACAGCGGTTGCAAATAAGCACCAAGCAAGAAAGCATTGTGAGTCGCTTGGCGGGGGATGAGTTTCTTATTGTTGTGCCGATGGTAACCTCGTTAACAGCGCTTCGCCAGTTCACTCAATCCATGATAGATACCGTGACCCAGCCGATGACATTGGAAAATCTTGAACTGCAACCGGCGATGAGCGTCGGGGTGGCACTGTATCCGAGTGGGGCATCGGATCTAGAAAGCTTACTAGTTAACGCCGATAAAGCCATGTACAAAGCCAAGCAGTCAGGCAAAAATACCTTCCGTCTCTGGGGCTCTAAAGTGGCATCCTAATGACAACCCCAACTCAGCCAAAGCGTTGCTGAGCCGGGATTGCATTGACTTCGATGAGGGTAATCATACCAATCTAACGAAATAGTCGGTCACCTAGCGGGTTAAAAAACTCGATAACGTCGTTACGAAAATAACTGGTAGAACCACGACTCACTGTCTTTTTGTCTTGTTCTCAAGCTTTTCCCTGCGCTGTCATTGACCAGATACTGAATCAGATTGGTATAAGATCCGGATTGAGGTATCTATTGGCAAAGTCTTAGTTGGTAAACCAGTGTCTGGTTCGGTTTGCGAACCAAACCAAAGACAGCATAACGGGCACCTCAACCAAAACCCCAACCACGGTTGCTAGAGCGGCACCAGAGTGAAGGCCAAATAAAGCAATCGCGACCGCGACCGCCAATTCAAAAAAGTTTGATGTACCAATCATGCACGCTGGTGCGGCAATGTTATGAGGCAGTTTGAGTTTTTTGGCGGCCCAATAACTAATGGCAAAAATACAATAGGTTTGTATGAGTAGCGGAATGGCAATCAGCACGATGGCTTGGGGTTTATCAAGGATGGTATTCGCCTGCAATCCAAACAATAGAGTGACAGTGGCCAGCAAACCAATAATGGACCAAGGTTTGAGTTTGGTCAGCATATCACTCAGCGCTTGTTCACCTTTGCGGTTGAGCGTAGCACGAGTGTAAGCGCCGGCCAACAAAGGGATCACCACGTACAACACGACCGATAGTAGTAAGGTATTCCAAGGCACGGTAATGTCACTCACACCAAGCAAAAATCCAGCGATGGGAGCAAAAGCAAAGATCATGATAATGTCGTTAACCGAAACTTGAACCAATGTGTAGTTCGCATCGCCTTTGGTCAATTGGCTCCAAACGAAAACCATGGCGGTACAGGGCGCAACGCCAAGTAAAATCATACCGGCAATGTATTCACTGGCACTTTGCGGGTCTACCCAGTCTGCAAACAAGCCTTTAAAAAACAACCAGCCGAGTAAAGCCATAGAAAAAGGTTTGATTAGCCAGTTGACGACCAAAGTCAGTAGCAACCCCTTGGGCTTTTTACCGACATCTTTTAATGATGCAAAGTCGATTTGTACCATCATTGGGAAGATCATCAACCAAATCAGAACGGCTATGGCGAGGTTAACATGGGCGTACTGCCATTGTGCCACTGCTGTGAAAAGGTCAGGGGCCACAATGCCAAGCCCCAATCCGAACAGAATCGCTAATCCAACCCAAACAGACAGATAACGCTCAAAAAGTCCCATAGATACCTCTTAAATTTCTTTTTGATTGACTCGAGCCATAAGCTCTTCAGCACTTTCGACACGCTCAGAGTAGCGGTCGACTAAGAACTCACTATTATCACGAGTTAACAAGGTAAATTTCATTAGCTCTTCAAGCACGTCAACGATGCGGTTATAAAAACCAGACGGCTTCATACGGCCACGGTCATCAAACTCTAAAAAGGCTTTGGGCACGGAAGACTGATTGGGAATAGTGATCATACGCATCCAACGGCCAAGCACGCGTAATTGGTTGACAACATTAAACGATTGAGAACCACCACACACTTGCATAACGGCCAAGGTTTTGCCTTGTGTAGGGCGAACAGCGCCCAAGCTAAGGGGAATCCAATCAATTTGCGCTTTCATGATGCCCGTCATCGCCCCGTGACGTTCTGGCGAGCACCAAACTTGCCCTTCAGACCACATAACCAGTTCTCGTAATTCCTGTACTTTTGGGTGGGTGTCTTCGACACTGTCTGGCAATGGCAGGCCTTCTGGGTTGAAAATTTTTACTTCAGCGCCGAGCGCAGTGAGAATGCGGGCTGATTCTTCAATCACTAAACGGCTGTAAGAGCGTTGACGCAACGAACCATACATCAACAAAATCTTAGGTTTATGAGAAGATAAAGCGGTTGAAAAGTCTGAGAGACTGGGCACTTTTACCTGTTCGGAATGCAAGTTAGGATTAGAAAGATCATCAATGGACATGAGAAGAAAACACCTAAAGTTATTTAATATATGAAATATCATATATGTTATCATGTGGAAAATCAAAAGTTGCTGGCTGAGAAGAACAACCGCCAAACACTTCAGTATAAATGGTAAAAATGACAATGATATGGCTTTGCCCGCTTTCATTCATTTTCGGTTATCGCTGGTTATTTTACCGCTCGCTTTTGCGTTGCATTAACAAGTGCCGCGGCAATAATTAAGCCGCCACCAAGCCAAACTTCTGATTGTGGCATTTCGTTAAAAAACACCATACCCAATACCAGGGTAAAAATAATTTGCACATAGCCGTACGCAGAGGCTTGAGCCGCAGATTCCGTTTGCATTGCTTTGGTGAGCCCCCATTGACCGACTTGAGTAAAGATCCCAACTAAAATAAGCATCCCCATTTGGCTTAAACTTGGCATGACAAACCCCGAAGCGATCATGAGAAAAACCGATAAAGGTAAGGCGATAAAAGGGAAGTAAAAAATGATCACAGAACTGTCTTCGGTTTGGCTCAATCTTCGCACAATCACATAGGCCGTTGCGCTCCCTAAGGCCCCGAACAAGGCGATGATGATGGCGAGATGGTCTAGTGCGCCTGGGTGATTGGTTTGTGCATTGGGCACAAAAATAACCATTAAGCCAAGTAGGCTAATCGCAATACAAGCACAGGTGGTTCTCGAACACTTCTCTCTGAGAAAGGCATAAGCCAACAACGCGGTAAAGATGGGGTAAGTGTATTGCAGTAAAACCGCCACTGCCAATGGCAAGGTCGTCAGAGCGTAATAAACGCACATTAATGCCAGGCTGCCAATCGCTCCGCGCAGGAATAACAGTGTCTTATTATGGCCCCAAACCCCGATGCGCTTTCTCTTGATATCAATAAAACTGATCACGCAAGAGACCAAAGCGCGCGCTGCCACAATTTCAAACAAAGGAATACCGCTGTTGCTGGTGTATTTGACACAGGCTGACATCAAGGCAAAGCCCAGCGCAGAGATGAGAATATAACGGACACCCAAAGGGATCGATTGAAAAGTCAACAAGTGCGTTACTCAGTGTTAGTAGTTAGGTTAAAGCGTAATCGACGTGGCCTCAGACTCTAATGTAAAAATGGCTGGTGCGCAATTTGTCATTTTATCGCTGAAGCCATCAGCGCGCTTTAAAATGGAGACTTGTTCTTGAACCGAGAAAGGGTTGTGGTTATGGTAGAGCCAGTTTTCTAACGAGTGAAAAATACTTATGACTTCTTCAACTCCCGCTTTAAATACGCCCTCAGAACGCATGCGTTTTTTCTTTAACACCATCGCGAAAGACAAAAAAATTTGGTTGCTTGTCGATGAGCACGGCAGTGTGTTACTCAGTACCGATGAGGATGAGTGCGTCCCGGTTTGGCCAAGCGAAGATATCGCACGACAGCAAGCCACAGAAGATTGGCAAGAGATGCAACCGGAAGCCATTTCGATTGCCAAATGGCGCAGTCGTTGGACAACTGGCCTAGAAGAAGATGAACTGGCCGTGATTGTCTACCCAAGTCTTGATGGGGAAGGGATTATTTTGTCACCGGATGATTTTGATTTTGAATTAGAGAAAATTGTGCGCCGTTGATGGCTTGGTCAGACCATGGGTTCATTCCTCCACGCTTGCTTTAATATGGAGGCTTTTTGTTGTGGAGAGGTGCATTTTAACTGCCAAATGTACGTCAAGCATCACAATGCTAAGAAAAAGGATGTCATCAAAGCGCAGTATTGAGGTTTTATTTTGATAGCGAAGTACATTCACATTGCGTTATTGGCGCTTACCGTCAGCTCGCCATGGTTAGGTTTTGGGCAATGGGTGTGGCTACCTTATACCGGGGTGTTACTCATCTATCTACTGCTAAATCGATTAACGGGAATGGCACTTGAAAAAGTCGCCATGACCAGTTTAATTGCCGCGTGCTTTATGTTTATCGCTGGTAGTATTGTTTTTTTTGCCGACTACATCAGTCAACAATTGGCGAAACCCGTCGCCGATCTCGATGTCGTTCGCCAAAGCCGTTCGGTATTTGAGGCGCTGGTCCCCACACTGGGTGATTTGTATCATCACATGGTGATCATTACCGCTGTTTTTATTATTGGTCGTTTATTTTTCCTGTTGCGCGGTCCTCGTCAACACTGATAGCCTGATTTAACCACAAGTTTTCCCTCAACTTACCGCTGGTTGGCCAGTCGTTGAGGGAGACTTTCTTTCCGCAATATACCCAGGTTACGCATGTTGATGTTTCACTAGGGTGACCCGTTATTGAGTTTGATGGTGATTTACTTGGATCGCCGACAACGCTCAGAGCAGTAGATAACGTCTTGCCAGCAGGCCTGCCACTTTTTTCGCCAATGAAAAGGGCGCTGACAGATAGGGCATACCTTGGTGGGTAAGTCGGATTTTTTATTGCGACGTTGATTGGATTGACGTGAACGATTCATAACAGATTGAAAGCACCACAGATGACGACAGATATTAACTGGCGATGCCCCATGCTGGACAAGATGCCATGTTAACGAAATAAACAATTATACTGGTCAACGGGAAATGGGATCATGGGAATGACAATCTCTTGTATTCAAATTCATGATCACAAGAGATTGACGTGACAGTGGGGTGAGAAAAGATTGTAAGGCTCCACTGTTTCATTTATGGGCAATGGCTATTGCTCATTGCTTCTTTCTACTGCTGTGGTCGATAGTGCCACAGGGTATAACGCTTTTTGTTGTTACCAAGTGTTGTTGTGTTAACGGGTATTCACTGACCATCGAACGACGGTCTGATCAGTGTGCAGCTACCGTGGCTTGATTGTCGTAAATAGAAGCAATCTTGCTGTGTACTAAGTGCATGGCAAGTGTCGCTCTCACGGCTTTGTGTTCACCGGCTTCAACGAAGTGCTCACCTTCCCAGTAGTTTTCACGGTAGTGATAAGGTTTTAGAAACTCTACAGTTACTTTCATGGTTGATCTCCTCTTTTGTGATCTGACTAACAACATATACCTTGTTAACCAAAAGTTAAATTACAAAAACTGAAAGTTAAAGTTGCAAAATTGTTTAAGTTATTAACACTGGGTTTTTATTGTTAACTTTTATGGTTTAATTCTCAGTTTTTCAAGACGTTGAGAGTAAAATGGCACACTACTTACTCAGGGTATCACTGCGGTGAATGTGTCTGTTATTGACAAATTCATGGTTACGGTAATGTGTTGAAAACTAAGGTGGCGAGGCTGGTGAGACGGGCAAAAGGGGGAATACCAATCTGATTGAGTCTGTGGACAATGAGCGCGTAGGATCAAGCTTGAGAACCAGGCAAGAAAAGACAGTGAGTCGTTGTGCTACCAGTTATGTTCTTAACGATGTTATTGAATTTTTAACCTGTAAGGGTGACCCGTTATGAAGTTAGATGGGTCTGAGTTTGGAAATAAAAAAAGCGCCGTAAACGGCGCTTTTGAATCGGTTTGATTGACTTAAACTTAGTCAAGCAACTCTTGAGCGGTTGCAACGACATTGTCAACGGTAAAGCCAAACAGCTTAAACAGCTCACCAGCAGGCGCTGATTCGCCAAAGCTTGTCATACCGATGATACGACCGTCAAAGCCAACGTACTTGTACCAGAAGTCGGCAATGCCGGCTTCGATGGCAATACGCGCAGTCACATCAGAAGGCAGTACAGACTCACGGTACGCTGCGTCTTGCTTGTCAAAGGCATCGGTTGAAGGCATGGATACGACGCGAACCGCTTTGCCTTGTTTCTCAAGCTCAGCGGCGGCGTTCACAGCCAATTCAACTTCTGAACCGGTTGCAATCAAAATAAGATCGGCTTTGCCTTGGCAGTCTTTTAGCACGTAACCGCCTTTAGCGATGTTGGCCACTTGCTCTGCGGTACGATCTTGCTGAGCAAGATTTTGACGAGAGAAGATCAAAGACGTTGGAGCATCTTTGCGTTCAATCGCCAATTTCCAAGCCACAGCCGACTCGACTTGGTCACATGGACGCCAAGTGCTCATGTTTGGTGTGAGACGAAGAGAAGCCACTTGCTCAACCGGTTGGTGAGTTGGACCATCTTCACCCAGGCCAATCGAGTCATGAGTGTAAACTTGAATGTTTTGTACGCCCATCAGTGCCGCCATACGCATGGCATTTCGCGCGTACTCCATGAACATCAAGAAGGTTGCACCGTAAGGAATGAAACCGCCGTGCAGTGCAATGCCGTTGATGATGGCAGTCATACCAAACTCACGTACACCGTAGTGGATGTAGTTACCCGAGGCATCTTCATTGGTTAGAGACTTAGAGCCAGACCACATGGTCAAGTTTGACGGTGCTAAATCGGCAGAGCCGCCCATAAATTCAGGCAAGATGGCACCGAAGGCTTCAAGCGCGTTTTGTGATGCTTTACGAGACGCAATGTTCGATGGATTCGCTTGGAGGTTAGCGATAACCTCAGACGCTTTTTGTTCCCAATCGCTTGGCAGTTCGCCGTTTACACGTCGAGTGTATTCCGCTGCAAGCTCAGGGAAGGCCGCTTGGTAGGCAGAGAACTTCTCGTTCCAAGCCGCTTCTTTATCAGCACCAGCTTGCTTCGCGCTCCACGCTGAGTAAACGTCTTCTGGCACTTCAAATGGACCGTAATTCCAACCTAGGTATTCACGAGCCGCTGCGATTTCATCTTGGCCAAGTGGCGCACCGTGACAATCGTGAGAACCAGACTTGTTCGGTGAACCAAAGCCAATGATGGTCTTGGTACAGATCAAGGTCGGACGTTGAGTTTCCGCTTTCGCTTCTTCGATTGCCGCGTTGATTGCTTCAGGATCGTGACCATCAACCGCTGGGATTACATGCCAGCCGTAAGACTCAAAGCGCTTCGGTGTATCGTCAGAGAACCAACCTTCAACGTGACCATCGATAGAGATGCCGTTGTCGTCCCAGAACGCAACCAACTTACCTAGGCCAAGGGTGCCAGCCAGTGAACAGGCTTCATGAGAAATGCCTTCCATCAGACAGCCGTCACCAAGGAATGCATAGGTGAAGTGGTCAACAATATCGTGGCCTTCGCGGTTAAATTGAGCCGCAAGTGCTTTTTCAGCGATCGCCATACCGACAGCGTTAGTGATGCCTTGGCCTAGAGGACCTGTGGTGGTCTCAATACCAGGTGCATAGCCATACTCTGGGTGGCCAGGCGTTTTAGAGTGCAGCTGACGGAAGTTTTTTAAGTCGTCAATGCCAAGCTCATAACCGCTCAGGTGCAGTAGTGAGTAGATCAGCATAGAGCCGTGACCGTTAGATAGCACGAAACGGTCGCGATCAGACCAGTTAGGGTTTGCTGGGTTGTGGTTTAGGTGGCTGCGCCAAAGAACTTCGGCGATGTCTGCCATACCCATAGGCGCACCAGGGTGGCCAGAGTTTGCTTGTTGTACGCCGTCCATGCTAAGGGCGCGAATGGCGTTAGCTAGATGTTTACGATCCATAGTCATTTCTCGTTATTAAACTCTTGTCGTTAGTGATAGTGTCGCTAACAAAATAATGGATGGCCGATGTCTCGAAGATAAGGGCCATCCTTTTGATTCTAAAACGTCAGCAATAAAATTAAAGCTTAGCTTCAATCATCGCTTCTAGTTTACCTTGGTCAACCGCAAAGTTGCGAATACCATCGGCCAATTTTTCAACAGCCATAGGATCTTGGTTGTGCTCCCACAAGAACTCCGCTTGAGTCATTGCGGCAGGGGCGGCTTTGGTGCTGCCAGAGTCTTTCAGTTTTTCTACCACTTCGCCTTCAGCATCGGCAAGCTCTTGCAGCAATTGCGGGCTGATAGTCAGACGGTCACAGCCTGCAAGCTCAAGGATTTCACCTGTGTTGCGGAAGCTCGCGCCCATGACAACGGTGTTGTAGCCGTATTCTTTGTAGTAGTTGTAAATTTTAGTCACAGACAATACGCCTGGGTCTTCACTGGCTTCAAATGAACGACCTTCTTTGGCTTTGTACCAGTCCATGATACGACCTACGAACGGAGAAATAAGGAAGACGCCTGCTTCTGCACACGCGCGTGCTTGAGCAAAAGAGAACAACAGCGTTAGGTTACAGTTGATGCCTTCTTTCTCAAGGATCTCAGCCGCGCGAATGCCTTCCCAAGTAGACGCGATCTTAATCAGGATACGCTCTTTGCTGATGCCAGCATCGTCGTACAGTTTGATCAGTTGACGAGCTTTGTCAACGGTCGCTTCGGTGTTGTAAGAAAGACGAGCGTCCACTTCTGTCGAAATACGACCTGGGATTGATTTTAGGATTTCCTTACCGATGTTGACGGCAAGCACATCGCATGCGTCTTTCACTTGTTGTGATTTGTCATCGCTTTGCGTTTTGGCAAACGCAATGGCATCGTCAATGAGAGGAGCGTATTCAGCGATTTGAGCGGCTTTTAAAATTAGAGATGGGTTGGTAGTTGCATCTTCTGGTTGGTATTTTTTAATCGCTTCAATTTCACCGGTATCAGCGACAACTGTGGTTAGTTTACGAAGTTGTTCTAACTTGTTGCTCATGTGTTTTCGTCCTATTTTTGTGCCGTATCGCTTAAAAGTAGAGCGATACAAAATGTAAAGCGAATGAATAATTTTAGCCCGGCTAATCGCGATTTTCTCACTCGATTAACATCGCAGATTGTTAGCTCTATACATTATTCACACTCATGTTCATGGCGGCGATGTTTGGCAATGAACATATGCCCCATCACTGAGTAAATGATGCTCCCATATTTATCTTATCCGCAATAAATGTCAATCGTACAGACAATATTGTGGCCAAAAGAGTATGAAAAATTGTGTATTGATCGCAGTGCTTGCTTCCTTGTCGATAAAGACTGCGATCGAAAGTGAAAAGTGAGAGTTTCACACGATGTCACAAGAGTGAACATTTGTTTTCATCTGTTACATATGTTCAATTTTTTCTATCGGTAGGCGAAGTGTCGAGCCCCATTCCGCCCAAGAGCCATCATAGACCGAAAGGGAGGAGTAACCCAACTCATCCGCTGCTAATAATAAGATACATGCCGTCACCCCTGAGCCGCATGAAAAGATCAGTCCTTTATTGCGATCTAGTGTCAGTGTGTCAAAGGCATGTTGCAATTGCGCGACGGGTTTGAACTTTCCATTTTCAATGAGCTGGCTAAAGGGCAAACACTGAGCATTGGGAATGTGACCACTGCGCATGCCTGCTCGCGGCTCTGGTGCTGTGCCGTGGAAACGGGCCAACGAGCGCGCGTCGATAATCGCATGGCTCTGGGTTTGACTAGCCTCGAGGACTGCGGTTGAGTCGACAAAGGCTTGACCGTGTTTTTGACCATTAAAATTGCCCGGTTGTGTGGTTTGGCGATAGTCACTGTCAGTGTCAAATCCCGCGTCAATCCACGCAGGTAAACCGCCGTTTAATACCTTAACATTCTTGTGTCCCATGGCCTTTAACATCCACCAAGCTCTTGGGGAGGCTAGGGTGCCACTGTTGTCATAGACCACAATGGGCCACTCGTTCATTAAACCAAGGTGTTGCGCGCTGTGATTAAACCGCTCGCTGCTTGGCATCGTATGAGGTAGCCCGCTGTTGGGATCGGCAAAGTCACCATCGTAGTCAAAACGAAGGGCACCAGGGATCACCTGTCCGACGATCTTTTCTCCTTCGCCAGGGATTTGAAAAGCGATACTGGCGTCGAGAATGTGTAGCTCGCCCTCTTGCATCATCTGGTTGAGCTCGGTTGCTTCAATGAGGTTTTTCATAGGCCATCCATTGGTAAAGGTTCGACTGCCGCGCATACGGGGCAGTTTGGTGATTTAGGCAGAGCCAGTGTTTGCCATTGCATCGTCATGGCATCGAAAAGCAGCAATTTGCCACATAAAGGTTGGCCATACTGACAGAGCACTTTAATGGCTTCTAACGCTTGCATGGCTCCGACGATACCGACGACGGCAGGCATAACGCCGGTTTCTACACAGCTGAGCTGGCTTTGTGAAAACCACTGACTAAAGCACTGATAGCAAGGTTGCAGAGCGTCGCGATACTCGAAGACACTGACTTGGCCCTCCATGCGGATCGCGGCGCCGGAAATCAGTGGCGTACTGAGTTGATGACAACAGCGGTTTAATTGATTGCGCGTTGTTAGGTTATCACTGGCATCGACGATCACATCGTGTTGCTTGATTTGCTCAATTAATGCCTCATCCTCAAGGCGCGTATCCAACGTTTCAATTGCAAGGTATGGGTTAATTTTTTCGAGTTTGGCTTTTGCTGAGTGGGTTTTAGGTTGGCCCACATCGGCATCGTGGTGCAGAACTTGGCGATGTAAATTCGACTCGTCAACGCGATCATCATCGCATAACGTTAAGTGACCGACACCACTGCTGGCAAGGTACTGACTGGCCGCACACCCTAAACCGCCAAGGCCGATGATCAACACTCGGCTTTTTTTGAGTTGCTCTTGTTTGTCAAAGTCAAAGCCTGCCAGGCTGATTTGGCGAAAATAGCGTAACTCTTCTTGTTTTGATAATGTTGAGTCCATACTTGCTCGCTAGTAAAGCTGGGGTGAAAACCATTCGATATTGACACTTTCTCCCGCCGCGACATGGCCGCGTTCGCGCTCGAGGACAATAAAGCAATTGGCCAAGCTCATCGAGCGAAAAGCGCCAGAGCTCTGATTACCGGTTGTTTCTACTACCCATTTTCCCTGTTCGAGTCGGGCGTAACCGCGTTGATAATCACAACGCCCGGGGGCTTTTTTAAGTGGGCTTAACAAGGTGGCCGGCATCGAAAGTGGCGGCTGCCATTGGCTATGCCCAGACAGGTTAGCCAAAAGTGGTTGTACCAAAACATACAAAGTGACAAAGGCCGAAACCGGATTGCCCGGCAAGCCACAAAAGAGGGCATGGTTGAGTTGCCCAAAGGCAAAAGGCTTACCAGGTTTGATGGCTATTTTCCAAAATTCGACCTTACCAAGCTCTTCTAAGACGGTTTTAGTGTAATCGGCTTCGCCAACACTGACCCCACCAGAGGAAATGACTAAATCTGCGTTGTTATCGGCATAGGTGAAGGCTTCTTTGAGTGTGTCTAACTCATCGGCCACAATGCCCATATCCAAAACATCACAGCCAAAATTGTTGAGTAAGGCGATCATCGTGTAGCGATTGCTGTCGTATATTTCGCCGTGCTCAAGGGGGCTACCCAAGGGCTTGAGCTCGTCTCCGGTAGAGAGAATGGCAACCTTGGGTTTACGGCGTACTTTAACCTCGGCAATACCCAGTGATGCCAACATAGGGACATCACGAGGCGTCAGGCGATGGCCTGCTGGTAACACCAGTGCCCCTTGCGTGATGTCATCGCCAACCGGGCGAATGTTTGCCCCTACAGACCTTGGCAATGAATTGATGATGATCCCTTGTTGAGTCACGGTGACATTTTCTTGCATAACCACCACATCGGCCCCTTTGGGTAAGGGCGCGCCGGTCATGATTCTCACCGCACTGCCTGGGGTGCATTCTTGAGTAAAAGGTTGCCCTGCCAATGCGGTGCCGATCACCGTGAGGGCAGGGGAGGTGAGATCGGCAAAACGGCAAGCATAACCGTCCATCGCAGAATTGGTAAAGGGAGGCACATCCATGGGTGACGCGATCGCTTCGGCTAAGACGCGCCCCAGCGCTTCTCCAAGGGGTAAGGTTTCTATTTCAGAGACGGGTGTGGCGCGTTCACACATGGCTTGGACAGCGCGCTCTATAGCGAGTAGCCCTGGGCTATCACAGCAACTCATATTCACTCCTATCATGAGGCTTTGAGGCATAAGATTATCACACTCGCCGGCAACAATAGATGATTCCCAGACAGAAAATAGGGATGTAATTATTGGCTAATGCGAGTATGCTTGCAAAATCTGCAAAAAAGTCAGTTAGAGGAAGAAAAATGTCAGATCTGAGTGCATCAGCATTACAAGTAAAAGCTGCACTAGAAGAAAATGGTTTAGAGACTCCAATGGAAAGCAACGGACTAAGCCAAGAAGTAAAAAGAGAGAAAATAGAACATCACATGCGTGAGATTTTAGGCTTATTGCAACTCGATTTAACTGACGATAGCCTAGTCGAAACGCCAAAACGCGTCGCCAAGATGTACGTGAATGAAGTGTTCTCGGGTTTGGATTACGCGAACTTCCCCAAAATCACTGTAATTGAAAACAAAATGAATGTCAGTGAAATGGTGCGTGTGAAAGACATCACTTTGACCAGCACCTGTGAGCACCACTTGGTGACCATCGATGGCAAAGCCGCGGTCGCTTACATTCCGCGCGGCAAAATTATCGGTTTATCGAAAATTAACCGCATTGTGCGTTTTTTCTCGCAGCGCCCTCAAGTACAAGAGCGTTTAACGCAGCAAATTCTCGTCGCCTTACAAACCTTACTCGAGTCAGAAGATGTGGCGGTCACGATTGATGCGACTCACTTTTGCGTGAAATCACGTGGCGTGATGGATGCGACGAGTGAAACTACGACCACGGCATTAGGTGGTATCTTTAAATCAAATCCAGCCACTCGACATGAGTTCCTGCACGGCTTGCGTTAATCTCGGTTTGTTAACCTTGTCTTATTGAGCTCACTTCGGTGACAGGATGGCATAAAGTGAATAGTAAAAAAGCGCCGGCCGGCGCTTTTTTGTTTGGGTGAAATAGCACTGAATTAAGGTGCTTTTGCGCTTGGCTCTGCGGATTTCACCTCGTTTTGTTCAAAAGGTAATTCTTGTTTTTGCAGTTTCTCATTGCGCAATGTACGGTTTAATAATTGGCTATAAATCGGCTGACCACCTAATGCCTGGGCCAATAAGGTCGCCCCTAACGCTGTAATGATGAGCGGCAAAATCAAGTAGTAGTTGTTGGTCATCTCTATCACTAACACAATGCCAGTGATCGGCGCTCGTACGGTGGCGGCAAATAAAGCGCCCATGCCTGCAATGGCAAACATACCGGGTTCAATTGGCAAGCTCGGCCACAGCGATTGAGCCACAGCGCCAAAGGCATAACCAAACAAGGTCCCTAAGGCGAGCATAGGGGCAAAAACGCCGCCAGGCGCGCCGGAGCCAAAACACACCAATGTGGTTAACATTCGGCCAAAAAAAATCAAGATCAGCAAGGCAATTGAATAGTCGCCATTGGTCACGGCAGGAATGAGTTCAATACCGCCGCCAGTCAATTCAGGCAAATAAATAAGCAATAAACCAAACACGCCACCAAGAGTTGTACCCAATGTTAGGTAGCGACGACGATTGTTTTTGTGAAGTTTAACTAGGCTATCTTGGGAAAAGGTAATACAGCGGTTAAATATTACGCCAAAAAATCCAAACAGAGCACCGAGTACTAAAAATAACCAAAGAGTCGACAACTCTGGCGCTTGGTATTGCGGCATAGTGATCACCGCTTGCTGACCGTTAAACAAGCGAAACACTAAAGTGGCTAAAATTGAGGACATGATCACCGCTTTAATCGAGATCAGCGAGTAGCGAAACTGAGGACGCATCTCCTCGATGACAAATAAAATCCCTGCAAGCGGTGCATTAAAGGCAGCGGCCAACCCACCGGCAGCCCCCGCGGCGAGTAAGGTGTGTCTTGAGTCATCTTGTTTAACGCGAAACACATCGCTGATCATACGGCCAACCGCACCGCCCATTTGTACCGTGGGGCCCTCACGGCCAAGTACCATACCAGAACCGAGCGCGCCCATACCGCCGATAAATTTGACAGGCAAGACTCGCCACCAACGCAAAGGGCGAATATTATCCATTGCCCCTTCAATTTCTGGGATGCCAGACCCCCCCGCCTCAGGACAAAAACGGTGGACTAGGTAATAGCCGACAAAAGCCAAACTGGCACTGATCAAGATGGCAACAGCCCACAGCGGTAAGAAAGCGGTAATTTCGGCTTTTAGCCATTCTGTACGAGTACTCGAGACAAGGTGTACGGCTTTTTCAAACAATGTACCGACAATACCGGCACCGCAGCCAACCAAAACGGAAAGTAGTAAAGTGGACACAGAGGGTGGCCTGCGGGAAATAAATTGATTAAGCGTATCTTTGGGCGATTTAAACAAGGCAGAGTGGATACTTCTTTCACTCTTAGACATTCAATAACTCCTTTTTACTGATGATAAAGCGCGGTTGTACGACAGAAATGGGGGCGAATTCGCGGTGAAAAATAGGGGATATTTTTCATTTTTGGTTAAATTGTCCTCACTAATGCGACAAAATGTTACCAAAAGCAATCAGTTTAATAAACACAATTCACCCAGTGTGGAGAAAATAGTCAGCCCTGGGTATTTCAAATGTTGATGTCGCGCAAAATAGGCAAAAAATCAGTAATAAAGAGGGAAGAAGTACGAGGGAAAATGGAGATTGTCAAAGCAATAAAGTGGCAAGCAGCGGGATTTGGCCTATTGGTCAGGCCAAATCATAAAAAGATCGCAAGACTTTTTACCCAGCTCCAAATACTGCTGGTAAGCCTGTTTTTTGCTGTCTGCGACTATGGTCATCCACTGCATCTCGCCGTGTTCAAAGTAGCGAATGACGTATTCACTTCGGGCTTGTACGTACTCAGCTGCGGCCATGATTTTTCCTCCTAAACCGAGATTACTCAAACGTTTATCATTGAATATGGCAAGGTGACATATTATTGCTATCTTGTAACACACCATCAAGAGCGAAATGTTGGTAAAAAGCAAATATTATCAATAATCACAAGATTTATTTGCCGCGACGGGTCGATTTGACCTATTTTTCGGTATGGGCGCTGACAGGAAAAAACGATGTTATAGATCGTCCAATTCATCGATGGGCAACCAGTGTATGGCGACGCCGGCTTGAATGAACATATCTTCGCTGACTTTGATTTTTTCACCCCAACGAGACAAAAAGTCTTCCGATTGCTCGGGGCAATGCACAGCAGAAATACCCGTTTGAATGATTTTAGCCGCACAGTTCGGGCAGGGGAAATGAGTCACCCACATCTCGCAACTGTCGAGGTCGCGTTTGGAAAATAAAATCGCGTTTTCTTCCGCGTGGACGGTTTTTAAATACTTCAGTTCGCGCTCATCGGTTTCAACACTGTCAGAGACGCCATGTGGGTAGCCATTAAAGCCAACAGAGACAATGCGATTTTGTTTCGTGATCACCGCACCGACTTGAGTGGACGGATCTTTACTCCACGAGGCAACGAGTTTGGCCATTTGATAAAAGCGCTTTGACCATTTTGAGATCATAGTTTATTCCAAAATCCGTTTAAAAGGTTGACTGGCTTAGTGTAATCGCCAGTGACTAAAAATCCAACTCTCAGCCGATTAATTTCGTTAACCAACAAGGATAAAACCCAATATGGAAACCACCCAGTATTGGGGAGAATCGGTTTCAGCCGGGGGACGACAGCAATACTAAATATTGACTTTTTGTCGCTGGCGTTTTTTATCGCCTTGTTGCGTCTTTTTATCGAGTCGTTTTCGCTGTGATGAGCGTGTTGGTTTCGTGGCGCGTCGTGCCTTTACAGGGCGAATGGCTTCTTGAATCATTTCGACCAAACGAGCGATGGCTTGCTCTTTGTTAAACTGCTGAGAGCGAGAATTTTGCGCTTTAATGACAATCACGCCATCTTGAGTCACACGATGATCATTTAAACTCTGTAGTATTGACTTGTAGTGATCAGGTAATGAAGATCGTTTAATATCAAACCTAAGATGGACCGCGGAATTGACCTTATTGACATTTTGCCCTCCGTTACCCTGTGAACGCACAGCGTGAAATTCAACATCGCTGTCTTTGAGTTGGAGTGAAGAAGAAATGGCAATCATGTCAGTAGCGGCCCTTAATATTGAAAAAAAAACGATTGTACGACAAGTTGAGTAAAGAATGAAGACAACAGATTTTGAGCAATACCAAGGGTTAATTTTTGATATGGATGGCACATTGATCGATTCTATGCCAGCCCACTTGCAAACGTGGCGACTCACGTCAGGGCATTTTGACTTTCCTTATGACAAAGAGTGGCTACATAGCATGGGGGGGATGCCTAGCCACAAAATCACTCATGAGATCAATCAGCGCTACCAACTCAATTTGGATCCGGCGCAAGTCCAAACCTTTAAAACACGTGAATTTTTGAATATGGATCTAGAAGAAATTGTCACGTTAATCCCTTGCACCTATGAACTGGTTGAGTTTTTTTCTGGCCAAAAACCGATGGCCGTGGGCACTGGGAGTTCAACGTCAACCGCGACGCGTCTGCTGACACAATTGGGGATTATTGATCGATTCGAGACCGTGGTGACCGCCAATGATGTGGTGAATCACAAACCGAACCCAGATACCTTTTTATTAGCCGCAAAGCGTATTAATGTAGAGCCAAGCCAATGTGTGGTTTTTGAAGATACCGAACTCGGCCTTCAAGCGGCGCATGCTGCTGGTATGGATTGCGTATTAGTCAAAGACAATCAACTCTCCTTCCACCCTGTTACCCAAACGGCTTAAAACTACTAAAAACCAGTTATTTAGATTAGAATAGCTGGCAAGACCGCGCACAGAAGGCACCAGAGGGAACTCTTGGTGCTTATTTGTCTCTAACCGCTGTTACCAACACATCACGTCATTGTTACGTAGGCAGTGATGAATACAAAACCAAGGTTGAATTGGCCAAAAAACAATCTTGTTTGTTTTGGTATTTTATCAGGGCAGCCAGTGCGTTTTTTTGTCCCTGTCCGACAAGCGCTGCGTTATCCACGCAATTTTTCACATTTTTAGAGTATTACATGGATATAGTTCAAAGCATTTTTTTAGGGTTAATCGAAGGTATCACAGAGTTTCTACCTATCTCGTCCACAGGGCATTTAATTGTCGCCAGTGAATGGTTAGGGGTTGCTCAAACAGAGACCAACAAGGCCTTTGAAGTGATCATTCAACTGGCTTCGATTTTGGCGGTGGTAACGCAATATAAGCAGCGTTTTCATCCAAAACACCTCTCACTGTGGTTGAAAGTGGCCTTGGCATTTCTTCCCATCGCGACGGTGGGTTTTCTGTTTCGTCATCAAATTAAAACCTTGTTTAGTATCGAGGTCGTACCCTGGATGTTTATCATTGGCGGTGTGGTATTTCTGCTGTTAGAGAAGTACCTAAAGCGCTCGCCACCAAGGGTACACTCACTCGACGACATCTCTTATCGACAGGCGGTAGCAGTCGGTTTTGCGCAAATTTTTGCTTTGATCCCGGGCACGAGCCGAGCAGGGGCAACCATGGTGGGGGCGTTATTGGCTGGCATGAACCGAACAGTGAGTGCCGAATTTTCTTTTCTGTTGGCACTACCTGTGATGGTGGCGGCGGCGGGACTGGAATTTGTCTCTCATTACAATGATTTTTTAGGGGTGCGTATGATGCCCCTGATTGTGGGCTTTATTACTGCATACCTGTCCGCTTGGGTAGTGATGAAACTCTTTCTGGCGTTTTTAAATCGTTTTACACTGAATGGTTTTGGGATATACCGCATTCTCTTTGGTGGGGTTTTGCTCTACTGGCTACACGTATAGTCTTGATAAACCCCGCGAGCATCGTCGCTCGTGGGGGAAGTTTACGTGTCGATTATGAAACAATCTTAATTAATTCCACATCAAAAATAAGCACGCAATGCGGTGGGATTTTACCGCCGCCAAAGCGTCCATAGGCAAGCTCACTCGGTACGTAAAGGCGCCATTTATCCCCTTCGACCATCTGAGTTACCCCTAATTGCCATCCTTTGATCACACGGTTAAGCGGGAAAGTGATGGGCTTATTTCTCTCCACTGAGCTGTCAAATACGGTGCCATCGATAAAGGTGCCGTGATAGTGAACGGTGACCTTGCTTTTGGGCTCGGGGTGCTTATCGCCCTCACCGCTGGCAAGCACCTGATATTGAAGCCCTGAATCCAAGGTGATCACGCCCTCTTTCTCTGCGTTAGCCGTTAAAAATTCTTGGCCTTGCTGCCGAGCCAACTGACCTTGTTTACGCTTACGCCATTGGCGCGCGAGCAGGGCAATCATTAATGCCAATAAAATGGCTTGAATAATCAATGGTGACATGAATTTCTCCTCACAGTTTTACCGCTACTGTAACAAAATTGCGGGTCAGTGTGGTACTAATACCAATCTGATTAAGTATGTGGTCAATAATAGCGCAGGATCAGGCTTGAAAATCAGGCAAAAAAAGACAGTGAGTCGTTGTTCTACAAGTTATTTTCTTAACGACGTTATCGAGTTTTTTACCAGTTAGGGGGACCAGCGATTTAGTTAGATTGGTATAATAAATAAAGAATTCCCTGACTGGGCCGATACAACGTCAGAGATTGCTGATTGGGATAGTAAAATGAAAAACATCGCTTTATTGAGCTTGGCTTTTTTAACGGCATGCAGCCAAACCTCTCAATGGCTGCAAGGGCCATCGATGTTGTCTGTCGCGCCGAAAAACAGTCAAGAGGTGATGTATCCTGAGTGGGGAGAAGCGCCGGTATCTCACTCGCAAAGCACTCAGAAAACCGTGGTCTCGGTCTCAACACAGATGACGGAATACTCAAGCACCACAAACGGCCAAGCAAGTCCTCACCTCGGGTCACTCAATCACGCCGAGTTAGAAAGTGCACTGCAACAAATGGGCATTACCTACCAAGTTCAGCCAGGGAACACCTTGGTGATTCATTTGCCAAAGCTGCTCCAATTTAAAACCGACTCTGCGACGATCGCGCCAACGGCGAAAGAGAAACTCGATCGTTTGGGCAATTACTTGGCGCCACGTAAAAATATCACCATAGTGATTGGTGGTAATGCCGATGACCGAGGCAGTTACACCTATAACAATACCCTATCGGAGTTGCGTGCAGGGCAAGTGGAAAAACGCTTGTTATTAAGCAATATCGAGCCCACTCGAGTGTTTACCAAAGGCTATGGTGAGTTTTTGCCTCTTTGTCCGGCGAAAACCGCTGAAGCAAGAGCTTGTAATCGTCGAGTGGATTTGTGGTTAATTCTAGATAAGTAGTTCATCGCTTTAAGAGCCCACATCCCGCGTATGAGGCTTTACCCTACGTTATCCCTCAAAATATCCGAGTATCTTCGTTTCGGCTGACGCGTCATTAAACCCAATCAATGAATCACTGGCGAAATAGGCGCTGCCACCACGGCTTAGGTGGTCGTATTGCCGGTGAGTGCGCCTTACCCGTGTAATAACTTTCCATGAGCAAACTGCGATAGTGATGGCTTTGATGGTTGGAGTCGGGGGCGATCAATGCCGCTGAGCTGGTCGCGTGATCGGCGGCGAGGCTCAAATCCATATGTAACCAGCCTTGAAGATACAACCAAAGCTGAGTGATGAGCAAAAAGTCACTGAGGCTCTGGTCTTGAAACTTGCTGGCGTCTGAGGGGGACAAATGGCGCTGAAACACATCACTCATGCTTTGTCGGCTATCACGGGTTGCTTCTACATGACTGCGTGCGTCAATTTGGGCCTTAGTCAGGACGCCAAGTAAAATCCGATTAATCGACAGCTCAGGTTTTGTTTGTTGAGTATGGCTAAAAAGTTCATTGTATTGTGAACAGATGCGTTCAATGTCGGTGTGGCAATGAGAAAAGCAGCTGGCACGGTTGATATTCAAGGTTTGGATGTGATGAAACAGGAGATCTGTCATAGCAAGATGATAACGGTGTTTGGTACTTAATCGTTACTGTACCAACAGGAAAAAAAATAGCCAGCATAAGCTGGCTATTTTTAAGCAAATCGTTGCAAATCAAAATTAGATAACTTTGATGCTCTCAGCTTGTGGGCCTTTTTGACCTTGAGAGATAACGAATTCAACTTTTTGACCTTCAACAAGAGTACGGAAACCGTCACCTTGGATTGCAGAGAAGTGTGCAAATACGTCTGGGCCATTTTCTTGTTGAATAAAACCAAAACCTTTAGTTTCGTTGAACCACTTTACGGTACCAGTAACTGTGTTAGACATGATATTTCCTAATCTAAAATAAAAATTTGAGCCATTTTGGCGCGGATAGCATGGAAAAAAAATTGCTATTGCGTACCACAGGTCGGGTTACAAGTAATCCAACGAAATGTGTAAAACAAAGAACTCTTTTCTAGCTGCGGGTATATCTTTGCTTTACTCCTTCTCATAGTCAACGTTTTATTTCTGTTTTGACTAAAATATTTGCGATACCTCACCTTTTTATATTCACTAAGTTTCAATGTGACGAGACTTTATCAGTAAAATGAAGTTTTTAAGACAAAATATCAGGTCATGAAAACATGTAACAATTTGTTGATTTTATAACAGATAAGCGCCTTATTTGGGGGAGTAATCTGCTTGATATTGAATAGATGTAACAAATTATTATTTGATAATAGTTATCATTTGTACTATCTTTCGCATTCACTTGGTGGATGAGACCAAGCACAGAATCAAAAGCAGCACCAAAACAAAAAAGAATAAGGATTAAAAATGAAACTTAGGAGTTCTCAAGTGGCGATCAAAGTTAGTCCCTTAGCCATTGCAGTGGCATCGGCACTTTTTACTGGCGCAGTGATCACGCCTTCTGCACAGGCAAAAACCGCTGATCAAACTTTGGATACCATTACTGTCACCGGTGAGAAAATGGGGCGTTCTTTGCAAGAAACCACCTCAGCCGTCACCGTGATTACCGAAGACGATCTTGCCCACAGCAATGAGACGGTTTCTGACATTGCGACGTCAGCGCCGAACGTCAACTATGAAGGCTTTGGCAACCTAGCTATCCGCGGTGTCAGTGGCAGTGGTGCTGCTCTTGGTGGTGTTGCTTTTTATACCGGCTCAAAAAGTCGAATCTCAACCGTCATTGACGGCGACAGTAGCGCTTGGTCTGGTTACAGTTACCTGTCTAGCGGTATTTGGGATACTAAGCAGGTTGAGGTGCTACGTGGTCCTCAATCGATGACACAAGGCACCAACTCAATCGGTGGTGCTTTGGTTGTGGAGACCAATGATCCGACCTTTGATTGGGAATCGGCCGTAAGAGTTGGTGCTGAGCGTTATGAAAATAGCAATACCACACAAAACCTGGCAGTGATGGTGTCTGGGCCAATCATCGACGACGAATTGGCGTTTCGCATTGCCTTTGATGGTGAAAAAGGGGACACCTGGCTCAATTATGCTCAAGCGAATACCGAGCTCGATGATGGCCCAGATGTCGAGGCACTGCAAAATAGTAATTTAAGAGCGAAATTTTTATGGCAGCCTTCAGATATGCCGAAGCTACAGGCGAAACTGACTCTGACCAACTCTCGCTCTCAAGGTGAATTTACCAGCTGGGCGAATGATTCCGATAGCGGCTTTAGTACTCAGACGCAAACACTCGGCGATGGCAGTGCGTGGGATGATGTGCGCTTACAAAACTCGGATCAAAGCGGGATTGCCACCGATATCGATTATGCCGTATCAGATCGTACGACTAACTCGACACACTTAAGTTACCGTTATACGAATATCTATTTTTATACTTATCCCAGTGCGAGCGTAACGCTTGACCAAGGCCTACATAAAATAAACTTTGAAAATAGAACCTTGTACAAGGGGGAGACTTTTGACGGCCTGTTGGGCGTTTACCTGTCTAGAGAAGAAGAGAAGTTAAATATTTCTGGTACCAGCTCAATCGGTGCCGACGGAACAACGAATACGGCGGCGATTTATGGTCAAGGTGGCTATGATGTGACAGATGATTTACAAGTTACGCTCGGCGCCCGTGTTCAGCACGATGCTATCGACCGCGACTTTAGCGGTAGCAACGCTAGGTTTAGTACTTCCTACGATGAAGGGGTTGATGACACCGTATTACTGCCTAAGTTGGCGTTGAGTTATGCTCTGTCTCCACGCACGACATGGGGAGCATCAGTCCAACGTGGTTACAATGCCGGCGGCGGCGGCGCTGAGTTCTCTACGGGTGATTATGATTACTATACGTTTGAAAAAGAAACCTCGATTTCTTATGAAACAGGGATTAAGAGTCAACTCTCCGCCAACCTCAATGTGGCCGCAAACTTGTTCTATAACGACTTTGATGGCTATCAAGCGTACACCGATGGCTATATTGTCAACATTGATAAAGCACATACCTATGGCGCTGAACTCGAGGCCAAATATTGGGCAACCGCTGACCTAGAGTTGCGTTCAAGCATGGGGCTACTTAGCAGTAAGGTCGATAACTCAGATTCCAGTAGTCTCGGTGATGAGCTAACGTTTGCACCAGACTTTAATGCCTCACTTGGCTTCACTCAGTACCTGACAGACAACCTGTCACTTGGCGGCAATGTGAATTACGTTGGCGAATACTACTCGGATGTGGCGAACTCGGAAGACTTAACCGCAGGCGACTACACAACCGCCAATGTGAAACTGCAGTACCTATACGGTCCATTGACCTTTGATGCCTACGTCAACAACTTAACCGATGAAGATGTTGTCTACTTTAAGCAAAACTCTGGTACCAGTTATCGCGCCTCGGTCGGCCAAACTCGCACGATGGGCTTAATGGTTACGTATAAGATGTAATGTATTGAAATAGAATGCCTTTCTTTTTGCCCTGGCCGATTCGGTCAGGGCTTTTTGTATTCTAAGGGTCATCTAAGCAGAGTGATCAACTGAAACGGCACGATATATTAAAATTATCAACAATACTATTGCGTAACTATTGCATAATTATTCTTTTTTAGTAGTATTCAAGCTAACCAAATCACCACCAGAGTTATTCGAAAACGGTATGGGCATCAAAGCGCACAATCTCAACAAGTATTACGGTGAGCACCAAGTCATCGACAATGTCAGCTTCCATTGCGACAAAGGAGACACCTTGGTTTTACTGGGCCCAAGTGGCGCGGGCAAAAGTTCTTTACTGCGCGTGCTCAACTTGTTGGAAAACGCACAAGGCGGTCACTTGAGTGTCGCCGGTCAAGCATTTGATTTCGCTCAACCCATCGATAACAAAAGCGGTCAAGCTCTGCGTAAAAATGTCGGCATGGTGTTTCAGCAGTACCACTTGTGGCCGCATCTCACCGTACTCGACAATTTAATTGAAGCACCGATCAAAGTCTTGGGACTGACAAAAGAAGCGGCGCAGCAGCAAGCGCTCGATATTTTGGCCAGCCTTAACTTAGCAGAGAAAGCTAAAGCCTGGCCTTTGCAATTATCTGGCGGGCAACAGCAAAGGGTGGCCATTGCACGTGCGTTGATGATGAAACCGCAAGTTTTGCTGTTTGACGAGCCAACTGCGGCACTTGATCCGGAAATCACCTCACAAGTGGTGAAGATCATAAAAGATCTGAGTAAAACGGGCATCACTCAAGTGGTTGTAACACACGAAGTTGATTTTGCTAAAAAAATTGCCAGTCATGTGCTATATCTTGAACAGGGTAAAGTGGTTGAATTTGGCGATCACACCCATTTTACTCACCCACAAACCAAACAGTTTGCTGATTACTTAACCCATTAATAGGAGCGTTGGCCAAGCTGACGCTTCGTTCTCTAGGAGTCATATCATGAAAAAATTATTCATTGCTACTGCGATTGCCGTTGTTAGTACATCAGCAATGGCGCAAGAAAAAATCCGTTTCGCAATGGAAGCGACTTACGCCCCGTTCGAATACATGGATAAAAACAACCAAATTCAGGGCTTCGATGTTGATCTGGCCAATGCAATCTGCGCGGAAATTAAAGCGAGCTGTACCTTTTCAAACCAATCTTTTGACAGCTTGATCCCAGCGTTAAAATTTAAGCGCTACGACGCCGCAATTTCTGCCATGGATATTACCGAAGAGCGTCTTAAGCAAGTGGCGTTTTCAGACCCTTACTACGACAATGCCGCGGCCTTTGTCACCAGCAACAGCACCATTACGTCTACAGAGCAACTTAAGAGCAAACGCGTTGGCGTTCAAAACGGTTCAACTCACCAAAGCTACTTAATTGAACAAACTCCAGGTGTGATTGCCGTTCCTTATTCAAGCTACCAAGATGCCTTTATCGACATGCAAAACGGCCGTGTGGACGCCGTCTTTGGCGATACTGCTGTTGTCGCAGAGTGGTTTAAGCAAAATGATTCGCTTCACTACGTGGGACAACCTGTGACCAATAAAACCTACTTTGGTAATGGTTTCGGTATCGCAGTCAACAAAGACAGCCAAGCACTACTCAAGCAGCTTAACCAAGGTCTCGCGGCGGTAAAAGCCAACGGCACTTATCAAAAAATTTACCAGCAGTACTTCGGTCAGTAATTTATGGAACTGTTGGGCTATAGCCAAGCCTTGTTAAACGCCACGTGGATCACCGTCCACCTGGCGTTTACCAGTTTGGTGGTTGGGTTAGTACTGGCGGTGATATTTGCGCTTGGTGAGTCGAGTAAATTAGCTCCTGTGCGCTGGTTGACATCGGCGTGGGTGACTGTGATTCGCGGGCTGCCAGAGCTGCTGGTCGTGCTGTTTATCTTTTTTGGCTCGTCGCAGATCCTGTTTTATCTCACTGGCGAATATGTTGAGGTGAGTCCCTTTATTTGCGGTGTGATTGCCTTGGCGTTGATTTTTGCCTCCTATGCCTCACAAACGTTGCGCGGCGCTTTGAAAGCGGTCCCCAAAGGACAATTAGAATCGTGCCAAGCATTAGGGCTTAGCCCAGGGTATAGCTTTAGGCGGATCATCTTCCCACAAGCACTTCGTCATGCTTTACCGGGGTTGACCAACCAATGGTTAGTTCTGTTAAAAGATACGGCATTGATTTCTCTGATTGGGGTGACGGACTTATTGAAACAAGCGCAGTTGACCGCGGCGGCCACCCACCAAAGTTTTACTTGGTATGCAATTATTGCCGTCATCTATCTGGTCATTACTCTGCTAACGCAAAAAGGCATCGATAAACTCAATCATCGATACCAGCTCAATGAGGCCAATTACTGATGTTTAATCCAACCTACTTGTCGCCGTTATTCGACGGGCTTTATACCAGTTTGGGTTTGACGGCCGCGGCCTTGGCGGTCGGAGGCGTGATAGCCATTACCATGACTATAGTGTTTAGCTTGAAACTGGCTTATCTGACCCCTTTGTTGCGCGGTTTTATTGTGCTGTTTACCGGTACGCCCTTGTTGGTGCAGATCTTTTTGATCTATTACGGCCCAGGCCAGTTTGATTGGATCAAGTCCAGTGTCTTTTGGCATTGGTTAAGAGAGCCCTGGTTTTGCGCCATGTTGGCCTTGGCGTTAAATACCGCCGCTTACAGCAGCCAACTTTTCTATGGGGCGGTCAAAGCGATTCCTCAAGGCCAGTGGCAGGCTTGTTATGCATTGGGGATGAACAAACAGCAAACCTTGCGCGTTGTCTTGCCCTACGCGTTGAAACGGGCGATACCGGCTTACTCAAATGAAGTCATCTTGGTGTTTAAAGGCACTTCTTTAGCAAGCACGATTACCATTATGGATGTAATGGGCTATGCGCAACGCTTAAATGCCCAGACTTATGACACCTTAGTGATCTTCTCTATGGCCGGGGTATTTTACCTTTTGGTCAATGGCGGTTTGACACTGCTATTTAGAGGTCTAGAAAAACGACTTTTGCAGTTTGAAGCGTCGCGATAGCCTGGGTATTTTTTCTCATTGAATCCTCTTTTTTCGGCTAACATTCGTTAGCCGATTTGCTTTTTTATGTCAAGAGCAGGTAAAAATAGCGCTCTCTAATAAAATGCTGTTTTATTTATAACTATTTGTATTTAATTGAAAAAACGCCTAATAGCATACGAGTGTTCGCCCGAAAGTGTTTGCAACATTCTGTGAAGTACTTCAAAATTAAGCAGGTAAGGCCAGTTGTGCTATTAATTTTCAAAGGGTTTTTATGAAAGTCACCAATCTTTTTAAACACAAAGTGGATGCGTTTTCTAACCATCACGCCGAGTTTATGAACAGGATGCCTCCAACGCTGCGCGAATATTGGAGTGACTTTTTAACCAAAGCTCAAGGAAGTGCTTTGTTTGCTCGCATCCGTGATCACCAAGCTCCAGCGGTGAACGAGGACGCACCAGTAGAAGCGCCAATCGTGATGAAACCGGAAACACGAGCGGTTTTCGATCAATTGAACGAAAAAATCGATCAAGTGATCCACACGGGCGACTGGTTGGATGTGAGCCAAGAGCGTATTAATCAATTTGCATCGGTAACGGATGATAACCAATGGATACATACTGATCCAGAGCGTGCCGCCCAGGAATCACCGTTTAAAACGACGGTTGCCCATGGTTTTTTAACGCTGGCATTATTACCGCGTTTAACCGATGCGGTCGATCCTGAGCAAAACCAGTTCCCAACCGCGAAAGTGGTGGTGAACATGGGCTTAAATCAAGTGCGTTTCCCGTACCCGGTAAAAGCCGGCAGTCGAGTTCGCGCCGTCAGTACGCTTAAAAAAGTGACACCAGTTAAGAAAGGCTTAGAAATAGAAAGAGAAATTAAAGTAGAAATCGAAGGTGTTCGCCGTCCTGGTGCGGTGGTGATTTCTGTTATCCAACTTCATTTTTAATCCCTTTTTGTTGGCTCGTATAACGTAAAATGCCCGCTTGAACGCGGGCATTTTTGTTATTGAGTGACAGTGAATTATTGAACAGCGGTTTTATTGGCGCTGTAACCGTAGTCATTCATCAGTTGCTTGGCTTCTTTACTGTGTAAGTAATCGATGAAGGCACGTGCTTCTTCATCGAGGCGGTCGTGATGATAGAGAATGATGAAAGGGCGAATCAAGCCATAGCTTTGATTGGCAATGTTGCGATTGGAGGCTTCAATACCATTAAATTTTAAGGCTTTAACGGATTGATCGACAGAGCCAAGTGAGATAAACCCGATCGATTGTGGGTTGTTACTGACCAGGGTTTTCATCATGCCATTGCTGTTGACCACCAAGTTACCCGGGTTGGCATT
The DNA here is from genome assembly GCF_040957575.1 of Vibrio sp. HB236076. NCBI lineage: Bacteria > Pseudomonadati > Pseudomonadota > Gammaproteobacteria > Vibrionales > Vibrionaceae > Vibrio > Vibrio sp. HB236076. The sequence continues at coordinate 161,247 of NZ_CP162602.1, read as the reverse complement.
GGAAACCAATTGTTCATTGATGATTTGAGTCAGGCCAAGTAAGGTCTCAAAGCTATAACGAGAGCCAGAAGACGCTTCGCGAGTCACGACCGCAATTTTCTTATCAGGGCCGCCGAGCTCTGACCAATTGGTGATCTTACCTTGATAGATGTTAAATAGCTGTTTTTCTGTGAGGTTATCGATAGGGTTGGCTTTGTTAACGACAACCGCTAGGCCGTCATAGGCAAGCGTTTCCACCACCATTGAAGGCTCTTTTTCTGCCTCGGTCAGATAGCGAGAGCTCATTCCAATCGGCACCACGCCTTTGTTAACCAGTGTAATCCCGGCACTTGAATCGACGGCCTGAACGGCAATACTGTGCTCTGGATTTTGCTTTTCATAGCTTTCTGCGAGTACATCCATAATTCTGGCCACGGAGGTTGAGCCTGAAACCGTTATGGTTTTGGCCGCAGCGGCAAAAGGTGAACTGGTAATAATAAGACTTAACGTGAGCAGTAACGACGATTTCATAGTAGAACCCAATTGATTTGATTCACGTTATCTTAGTCAATTCAGATTTCAATTTCATGAATCAGTTCTCAAAATGATAAACCGAAAATAAAAAACCAGAGCCGTTTAAGCTCTGGTTTTCGGGTTGTGTGAGCCAAACCTCACTCACCGAATCGGTCACCGCTCAGGGATTACTTCTCTGATTCTTGCGCCGGCTCGGGTTGAGTCTCTTCACTGGCATACACTTCGATAGGTTTTGCCACTAAGCTACGGCTTTCCTGATTGACCTCAATCAAGTGCACTGGCAAAGTATCACCGAGTTTGAGGATCACGGCTTTATCGAGTGAGATAGTGCCATTGTCGTTGTTACACTCTAGGCGCTGCTTATTGCTGCAAATTTGCGAGCCAGGAATAAAGGCACTGGCGCCGTTTTCTAGTAGGCGTACGCGAGCCCCTGCGCGGTTAATGTCAAAAATTTCCGCTTGGAACGGTGTTTGCTCAACCGGTGCGTTGGCCAAAGTACGGGCGTACAACCAATCAGACACATTGCGCTCGGCAATTTTATGGTGTTTGCGGTGCAAAGCCAGTTCTTCACCGACCTGATCATCTGGTACTTGTACCGGCTCTTTTTGTAAGATGTGTGCTTTGAGCATACGATGGTTGATCATATCGCCGTATTTACGGATAGGTGAGGTCCACGTCGCATACACGGGTAAGCCCATCGCGTAATGAGGTAGCGGTTGGTTGCCAACTTCCGAGTAAGCTTGCATTTTGCGAATGCGGTTGTCTAGGTAGCTGGTCTCTTGTTGGCCTAACCAACGACGAAGCGCAGCAAACCCTTCAAGCTCTTTTATGCTTTCTTGAGTAAATTCAAGCGTGCCTTCTGGGTTAACAAGCTCAATCACATCGGCAATTTTTTCTTCCTTAAAGCCAAGGTGGGTATTAAAGACGCCCGTACCGAATTGACGCTCAAGAATACGACCAGCACAGATGTTCGCGGTGATCATCGACTCTTCAACCAGGCGGTTGGCCGTGCGGCGCATATCGGCGTGAATCGCAATCACATCGTTGTCTTCACTGAGTTCAAAGCGATAGTCTGGGCGATCAGGGAAGACGACCGCATGAGTCTCACGCCAGTGGGCACGAGCTTTGGAGAACGCGTATAAGGTTTCGACGACTTGGGAAATCGTCTCGTTTGGAGACCAGGTTTCACAGCTGCCGTTTTCGAGCCAATCAGACACTTCATCGTAAATCAAACGAGCATGCGATTTAATGGTTGCGGCAAAGAACGCAATATCGTCTTTGATCACGCCGTCTTTGTCTACGGTGACCGTACAGCAAAGCGCTGGGCGATGTTCGTTCTCGATCAATGAACAGAGGTCATCGGCCAAATCGCGAGGCAACATGGGAATGTTACGACCTGGCAGGTAAATGGTATATCCACGCTGGCGAGCCACTTTGTCCATTTCATCATCTGGTGAGATGTAAGCCGTCGGATCAGCGATCGCGATTGATAATTTAAAATCACCGTTGTCGAGTTGCTCTGCGTAAAGCGCATCGTCCATATCTTTGGTGGACGCGCCATCAATGGTCACAAAAGGGATGTGGGTTGCGTCGACGCGCTCGAGTGCTTCGTCGTCATTGAGTGCCCATTCATCAAGACCCTTTGGCTCACTGTTGGGCAAATCATTTTGCGCCAATGTCACCCACCAAGGGGCAATTTTATCGTCAGCGTCGGTGATTTTCTGCGTGATCTCGACAAAAAAGCCATTGTCGCCTTTCAACGGGTGGCGGGTAAGCGTAGCCACTACCCAGTCGCCTTCAGCAAAGTCAGACTCATTCAGTCCCTTTTTAGGACGAGCCTTCAAAGACACTTTCTTCATTTGCGGGTGATCGGGCGCGACGTTTAAGCGGCCTTTAAACATCTTGATACGGCCGATAAAACGCGGCATCGAAGGCTCGAGCAGTTCTTGAGGCTCAGCCACTTCCTTCTCGTTCTCGGTGCGAATGACGGCCATGACTTTATCACCATGAAGGACTTTCTTCATGTAAGGAGGCGGGATAAAGAAACTGGTTTTATGGTCAACTTCAAGAAAACCAAAGCCTTTCTCTGTCGCTTTAATCGTCCCTTCCTTTTTTGGCAGGGTCTCTTGAATCTGTTGTTTGAGTTGTGCAAGTAGCGCGTTGTCTTGGAACATATTTTTAGTTTAAACCTTGGTTTTATGGAATGACGATTCCAGCTCTCTCCCAGAACTGATCTTTATACCAGTCTTAACAAGTCCGTGGCCGATGATAGCGCAGGGCAAAAACGCGAGAACAAGGTAACTTTTCTCTGATAAAGTACGAATCTAACTCGTTATTTTACCGAGGATAATTTTACGCTGTTATCGAGTTTAACCCCGCTGTCCTGACCTGCTATTTCGTGAGATTGGTATCACACTCAAGATAGGTAAACATCAATCGGAACTTAGGTGGCCAATGTTACTAGTTAATCGCTCTAAAGTATATTATCGCTCGATGACTAAGCCGAAATTAAACCAAAGTGACTTAACATCGCAATGCCTAATGTACAACTGATCAAACTCAGCAAGGTGGTGAGGGCAATAATATTGGCGGCCAAATTGGCATTGGCATTCATCGCCCGCGCCATCACGTAGCTGGCGGCCGCGGTTGGCGCGGCACTCATCAAGAAGATGACGCCCAGCTCAACGCCGCGAAAGCCAAATAAGTAGCCTGCAACGGTTAACATCAAAGGCGCGAGGACCAAACGAAAGCCGCTAGCAAACCAGGCCTTGTTGAGATCGGCCTTTAACGCGCGCAGATTGAGTGCACCGCCGGTACACAAAAGGGCCAGTGGCAAGGTCATGTGGGCAAAGTAGTGCCCCGCCTCACTGACCACGGTCGGGATCGGAAAACCGACGACCTTGCAGGCCACACCCGCGACAATGCTAATGATGAGTGGGTTTTTGGTCATGGTTTTTCCCATCATGGCAAAGGACTGTGCGCCGGATTGATTGCCTTTGGGCGACAGGGCTATCACGGCCAAAATGTTATAGCAAAAGGTGGTACAGGCAACGTAAATGGCAGCAATGGCAATACCGTCGTTCCCATAGGCATTGGCGACATAGGCCAAGCCAACAATGCCGGTATTGGCGCGAAATCCTCCTTGGATGATCACGCCTTGATCACTGGGGTTATCAAAGCAGCGTTTAGCAATCACCGAGGTGAAGATAAAAAAGGCCACATTGGCGACCAAAGCAAAAACCAGTAAAGGAATACTCGATGAAATTTGATGATCAGAATCGACGATATTAAAAAACAATAGGGCGGGTAACGTGACTTTAAACACCAGCTTAGAGGCCACTTCGATGAAGTTATCATTGATAAGACGAAAATATTTAAACCCCATCCCCAAAAACAACACGATGCAAATGGGCCCGGTAACCGAAAAAGAAAACTGCAGATGTTCCAATAAACTAGTCATACTCACTCCCTGTGTAGAAGTGAGCATTTTTGCACATAACCGCGCAGACGAAAATGGCTAAAGTCGAGTTACCTAGATTTTAGCCATACCTTTAAATGCAATTACAAATTCACCGCGCGGGTACGGTCTCTCTGGTTTACAGCGCCGCTTGGAAAATAGCGCAAATCTCCTCGTGTGTCGCTTGTTTTGGATTGGTGAGTCCACACGCATCATTGAGCGCGTTACTTGCCAAGGTCGGAATGTCTTCCACATTGACACCCAAGTCTGTCAGCCCGGCGGGAATACCGACATCTTTGGCCAATGTGCGGATCGCGGCAATGGCGGCGTTTGCCCCTTGCTCTGCCGTCATGGCCTGAGTATCGACTTGCAAAGCCTGGGCAACATCTCTTAAGCGCTTCGCGGCTACGTCGGCGTTGTACTCTTGGACATGAGGCAATAATACCGCATTACACACCCCGTGTGGCAAGTCATAAAAACCACCCAACTGGTGCGCCATGGCGTGTACATACCCTAGCGAGGCGTTGTTAAAGGCCATGCCCGCCATAAATTGCGCGTAGGCCATTTGCTCACGGGCATTGAGGTCGTCACCGTGAGTTACTGCTTGGCGCAAGTTGGCTTGAATAAGCTCAATGGCTTTTAACGCCACGGCATCGGTAATCGGCGTGGCCGCAGTGGACACATAAGCCTCAATGGCATGAGTCAAGGCATCCATACCGGTGGCTGCGGTCAGTGAGGCCGGTTTAGCCAGCATGAGGTCTGGGTCGTTGACCGAGATCAACGGGGTGGTGTGCTTATCGACAATCGCCATTTTGATGTGGCGCACTTCATCAGTAATAATGCAAAACCGCGTCATTTCAGAAGCTGTTCCTGCGGTGGTGTTAATCGCAATCAGGGGCAACATGGGTTTGGCCGATTGATCAACGCCTTCGTAATCGCCAATCGAACCGCCATTTGCCGCCAATAAAGCAATGCCTTTGGCGCAATCGTGAGGTGAGCCACCACCGAGTGAAATCACAAAGTCACATTGGTTTTTCTCTAATAACGCCAAGCCTTCGTTGACATTGTTGGTAGTCGGGTTGGGATTCGTGCCATCGTACACGCAGTAGCCGACACCACGCGCTGTTAATAGCTTGCTCACCTTATCCACCACGCCAAGTTGGTTGAGGATTTTATCGGTGACAATTAAGCCCTGACGATAGCCAAGCGATTGAATTTGGTTAGCGGCGTCCGTTAAACAGCCAGAGCCCATAAGATTGACGGTAGGGATATAAAATGCACTGGTCATAAGCCATCTCCAGATGAGAGTCTATTTGTGGTCTAGAGCGGTGTTATACACGCTCTTGTTCTGGCTTTAGTGTGACGCGATTGACGACGAGATAATTTGCGTAAGATCAAACTGGTTGCTTATGATGAGGTTGTCAGTAGCGACAAAGAGAGTCTGCGACAATCAACAACAGAGAGGAAAAAGGTAGAAGAAAAAAGAGTGAGGCAGTCACTAATAAGAGGGTGAAGGGCGGCATGCCTTGAGGTAACTTATTTTCTCACGACACCCAAGAGGTGACGGATGTCGTGAGGGCGAATCTCTTCAGTAGTAATGGTGCCAATCAAGAGTTAATACGCAATGTTGAGTTGCAATTGCACGTCATAGTCGTGTTTCGCCAGTCGCTTGGTCAGTTGAGTACGTGTTTGCTCAAACTCTTGCACGTTTAACACCTGTTTTGGCAAGTGCATATCAACGTGAACGCGCAATTCTTGCCCAACTTTAGTCAGCCCCGCCAATTTCAAACGCTGTTGACTCAATTGACCGACAGCGTGAATATCGCGGTCGACTTGCTGACACAACGACGGGTTTGGACTCATCATAAACAGTTCTTTCAATGCATTTTTTAACATGCACATCGGCACTTTAATAAAGTAGAAAGAAATTAATATCATCATCATTGGGTCGGCGTACACCGCGAGGTTAGCCCAAGGCGTCCAAGTGAGCAGCATGGATAAACAAAAGCCCAAGGTTACCGCGACACTTAACCAAGTGTCCATTTTCCACTGTTCCATTTCCGCTTTGACCAAGTTTGATGATACGGTTTTGTTTTTGTGGGCAATAAAGCCCCACGCCATACCACAACCCAACACATTGACCACACCAAATAAGGTAGCAATTGAGGTGTCGATTTCACGACCGCCGGCAAACATGGCTTGGCTCGCTTCGAATAAAGAATAAAAAACAATCGATAGAATAACCAAACCTTTGATGGCGATGACCGCGGGCTCAAGCAGGGCTTTGCCAAAAGGAAATTGTTGTTTTTGAGGTCGTCGGATGTAGTAAGACACCGCCAGTGACAATAAAGTTAACACTAAACTGACACTTGAATAAACGCCGTCAAAAATGATCACCATAGAACTGACTAAGTAGCCTAGGATGATGCCGCCGACCGCAAAGAAAGAAGCAGCAAGGGCTGAGAAGGTTAAAACAGATTTTTCATTATCATTATTATTCGCACACATCTTTGTTGATCTCGTGATGAACACGGCTCTATTTTCAACGGTGGCATAGTAGAAGACAAATGAAAACTCTGTCACAAATGGGCAGCATCACAGAGAATAAAAATATGTATTTTAAAATCAGTTACTTATTTCATTTTAATGCTGTCAGTAAAATTGACACTGACTGTATTGCCCTTTTTTAAGCCTTGAAATCAGTAAGTCGTCAAAGACTAGAAGTCAAAGAGGTAATCACTGATCTTATCGGCAACCCAACTGATGGCAGGGTGCTCAATCATGCCAGAAGCCATAAACATGCAGTAATCTTCTTGTGTCAGTCCGTAAGTGTGCTTGATCACTGATAAAGTTTGTTGCCGCAAATGATGGCGGATCAGAGGCTCTGGCAAAACCCCCCAGGTGTTTTCGTGCAAAATGGTATTGAGCATGTAATCGAAACTGGAAAAACCAATGTAGCGATTGGAAAAAGGCTCAAGTTCGGGGTTGTCTTTCTCATTGAGATAGACCATCAGGGCTTGGCGTTGGCCGCGCAATTCCTCATCACTGACACGGCGCATTTGACTTAATCGGTGGTCCTGACGACAGACTGACATCATCCTGATTTTACCCAAAGGGTTATAGCTCATCATGGGATCGTTAATGCGCTCGTAGTCAACCCCAAAGGCAAAGTCGACTTGATGCGTTAAAACCAGGTTTTCTAAATCGCCACTGGAAGCCAACACGATGTTAAAGGAGGTCGATGGAAAGCGATGGCTTAAGGTATGGGAGATCTCATGCCAAAAATCATCGGGCAAAGAGTCATCACGGGCGATCCACAGTTCGGCGTGGAACTCGCCAGAAATGTGCGCGCAGGTTTGTTTTATCCTCGATGACGTCGCCAGAAGCGAACTGCAATCTTTATAAATCGCTTTGCCCGCTTCAGAGAGCGTTAATTGGTTGCCGGTGCGAGCAAAAAGTTCGATGTCGAGTTCTTTTTCCAGTGCTTTAATTGCCATACTCAAACGCGTTCGGTTGGTATCGAGTTGTCGAGCAGCTTCAGAGACCGAACCGTGATCGGCGATGGCGCAAAACGCTTCAACTTGAGATAAATTCATGGTAGTGATGATAGGTATCTTATTGTTAACACAGACCGTAGAGTAAGTCAGTTCGCAGCACTTGGCGAGTGTCATTGATCTAATTTTCAGTGATTAACCCTATGACCTTTTTATTTTTTTAAGGTATTCTTAGGGGCATCGTATCGCACTGTATTGCCGCGGCGTTGAATTTATGTCATCGCGAAGGCAATGCATTGGAAGTCAAACGACATCTTTGCCCAGAAGAGAAAGTTACAACCGGAGGCCTCATGGCATTGGATTGGGATGAAATTGCAAAGGACTGGGAATCGCGTCCTACGACCCAAGCGTTCACAAAATTTGTGTTTGATCAGTTGCTCGAACTGACCGACTTGACCGATAAACGCGTACTCGAAGTTGGGTGTGGAACGGGCCTGCTGGCACAATATTTGTCGCCGTTAGTGAAAGACATTGTGGCACTCGACAGTTCAGAAGCCATGATTGAAGAGCTGGATAAAAAGCTCTTGAGTAACGTCGAGCCCGTTGTTGATCAATTAACACGTGGGTTGGCGGCTCAACACCCTGCCTTTCGCGGGCAATTTGATCTCATCATCGCTGCGTCGGTTTGTGAGTTTATTGACGATCTCGAGATGACGATGGCAGTGGCATACTCTTTGTTGGAGCAAGGCGGTGCGATGTTGGTTTGGGATGTACAACAGAGCGCATCTGACAACGGGATTGAGACTGACCGCATCGTACAAAGTATGCAGTCAGCAGGTTTTAGCCAAGTTTCCCAACAAAAAGCGTTTACCCTCATGACCGATAACGGCGAACTTGAAGTCGCTCTGGTGATTGGCAAGCAAGCTTAGGGTTTGCGAAGTGAGAGGCAAAGAATGAGAAAAGGCAAAGGTTGAAAAATCCTTTGCCTTTTTTGTTATCACTCTTATCGAGGTTTTTAACTGGAGAGGGTGCCCTGCTGTTGAGTGAAATTGGTCTTATTGAATCGACACGTGATACAAGCTGGTGGTGCCGCTCACTTCATTGCCAATGGCGATATAATGTTGATTGCCACGCATGAAATAGTGAATCGACTCAGGGCCTAAATCACCGGCTTTGGGGTTGTATTCTTGGTTTTCACACTCTCCATCGGCATCGACTTGCGTACAGACTGGCTGCGAGAAATCACGCTCTTGATGGTAAAGGACAAAGCTTGCCTGACTGGGGTCGGTGACGTCGTAGACCATAAAACCCCCTTGGCGCTCAAGGCCAATAAAAGCGTATTGACGGCCTTGGATCATCGCCACTTCTAATGCTTCAGGTTCAGAGCCTTTATCATCACTGCGATCGTCCGCGCTTTGGTTATTGTCATTGGTACTATTAAAGGTATTGGGGGATTGTTCAGCCACGATGTTGGCAAACTGGTCTTGGCTATCGAAGACTAAATGCCCCTTGTCATCCCAAATTGAGAAAGATCGCGCCCCAAAGGTTAACGCTGGTTCATTGGCTTGTAATGGATGATCGGGTTTGATGAATTTTAGCCTTGCCAGTTGTTGATTGTCTTTAAGCGCGTTTGCTAATGGATGGTCACTGGCGACATCGAGTTTTTTACCGCGCACTTCATCACTGTGGCTAATACACGTATCCAATGTGGTCTTATAAGCGCTAGTGCCTTGGTGGTCGTCTCCGTCCCAGTTTAAACCTAATTGTTCGCATTGTTCTTGGGTGGTTTTAAACCCGTATTCACGCCCATCACCTTCATTGGCAGTGACAATGTAACTTTTTCCATTAACGGTATAGCTCTTGATCGTATCGGGCATGTACAAACCGAACAACCCTTCATAGGAATGAAAGTTGGCTAATCCAGATTGCTTGGTATCCGGATCGGCATCTTTGTTGGACGCGTCTAACTTCGCATTGTGCCAAGATTTCATCCCTAACCCTTGAATGGCTTCAACCTCGGCTTTGACGGGGTCGATAATGGCCAGCGCGTTGTTTTCTTGCAAACTGACGTAAAGCTTGCCATTGCTGGCAAAGGTGAGGTATTCCGGCTCAAGGTCTTGGGCGGCCGAGGCATGTTTACCCGAAATTCGAACCGTGCCTTTGAGCTCAGCACGGCGTGTTTGATTAAAAGCGTCGAAGCGAATTTGTTGCGCTTTGGCTTGCTCTAAGCCAGGGCTCAAGTCGACGAGAGTGACACTGCCTTCTGGGTCGTCTTGGTAATCACCGCTGGGCTCACCTTCATTGGCGCTAGCGAGAAAGCGACCGTCTTTGGAAAAACCGACCATATCGGGTAGGGAGCCGGCGGGGAAGGTGGTGAGTAATGACAGATCACGGCTATCGTAAACGGCAATGATACCTGGTTTGGTTTTGATTTTATTTTCGATCGCCACCGCCAATAAATTGCCATAACTGTCAACGCTGTTGGCGGCGCCAATGTCAATGTTAGCCCATTCACCAGCTTGGTGGAGATCTAAATAACGCAACTTTTCGAGTCCCGTTGCCGACGGTTTTAGCACTTCAATACGCTGAGCATGAGCATTGACGACAAAGAGTTGATCGTTGTTTTTATCATAAGTAACGATCTCTGCTGCCGAGGTAGCAAAGGGGGCATCGGCAACGTAACGGCCGATCAAATCGACGCTCAACGATTGAGCTTGAGAAAAACCACTGAAAGCCGCTGTACAAGCGACGCTACACGTGGTGAGAACGAGAGTGGTAATGCGTGACATGGGTCATATCCTTCATGACAAATAATAAACGACAAAAATTCGACTCAAGCCTAGAAAAGTTATATGTCATTTTTATGCCGTTAAAATGATGAAAGCATGTCGAAAGCCCGTTATGATAAAAGCGCAATTCATATTGAGTTAAACATCACATTTTATTGAAAGAAAAGGAAAACCGAGTGAATAAAAATGAGTTCTTAGCCGAGTTAAAAGCCAACCCACAAGGAATCGAGTTTGAGCAAACTATGGCGGTGATTGATGCACACTATACCTTTAGCGCCGCCGATTTTACCAATGGTGAGGTACAAAACGCCGCGGGTCAGAACAATGGTTCGGCTAAAATTTTGGCGTTCGGTATAGAAGAAGGGCTATCAGAGCAAGATACCTTACACTGTTTTGGTCGTTTTTACCGCCAAGACGTTCTACAACACCCAGACAATGACGATCATCAGAATATTCGTAATTTTATTCGTTTCGGGTGGCAAGGGGTGTCATTTACCGCACCGGTTTTAACGGGTAAATAAATCGCGCTCACAATACGCCCTGTCTTTTTTGGGCGAATGAATACAAATCGCGTTTAACCTATTGTGAGTGCTCACCTCCCGTTGGCGCTGACCTAAGGGCGCCGCTTTCATTGTGTTTGTCATCAGGTTGTTGAGTGAGGTAGGCAAAGACACGTCAAACTGCTTAGCTATGTTGCAAGGGGCAGTTTGCTTAAGCAGTGTCGGCATAGGCAGGCGTTTTGATTTTGCAAGGGGGCGGGGATTTCTCTTCGCTCGAGCTCAAAGCACCAGCAGGTCGTTTTGCCGGCACTGATATCACAATGCATAGGTTGCTGACAGTGTGCGCAGCTGGCTTGAGTTGGCTTAATGTCTGCTCGCTGCTCGGTTTGTGGCTTTATCTTCGTCATGATATCGAGTCGCTCAGCCTCGGTTTTGTCTTTCCAAGTCATGATCTCTTCTAGGGTTCGCTGGCAACCAAGACAGATGCCGCCATGGCTTTGGCAAGCGGCTCGACAGGGCGTAGATATCGACATATTTTTCTCTGTAATGATATGGGTTAAAATCAATCGGATGAAAACCGGTGTGTTGATTTGACTTGCTTTAATCAATACGGATTTACAACCAGCAATAGCAGATCAACAGCAAGGTTGGGGAGATTATGATACAAAAAGAGCAAATATTACAGCTTGTCGAGTACAAGATGCCATTTGGTAAATACGCTGGGCGATTGTTGATCGATTTGCCAGAGGAGTATCTGCTGTGGTTTGCCAACAAAAGTGAGTTTCCCCGTGGAGAATTGGGCGAGCTGATGCAGTTGTGTTTGGCACTGAAGATTGAAGGGTTAGATGAGATTATCAAGCCGTTAAAATCGAATGATAAACAGAGCTGATTGGGTTTCACACCGAGCCAGTATCAGGTCGTGATAAACAGTACGTTCAATATTGCTTGAGTTCAGTATTCCTATCTTTTAAAAACATGACATCAAATCAGGGGCGTGACACAGTGATTTCTTATTATGTGTTCGCTTTCCCTGATTTGATCAGGTCATTTTTAATCAACATTTGGCATCCTTACCAATCGAGTGTTATCCGCGCAAACGGATTAGTTACCGTTGTTGTTGTATTTTGAAACGCCAACAATCTTAATGTAATCAGCAGGTTTGCCTTGCGGTTGTTCATCCGCTTTCGATGCCGCCATTGCGGGCGCAGCGATAAAGGAAACCGCGAGTAGTGCTGCAGTGAATGATTTAATCATGATAAATCCTCTCTTTCATTCAATGTGATGGTTATTACGCTCGTGGCTATAGCCAATCATGAGCTCACGGAGTCGCACTTTACTGCGACAACAACGGATTAACGTTGGTTATTGTGCTCAGACACGCCAACGATCTTGATGTATTGCGCTTGTTGACCGGCTTTATCAGCTTGGTGGTTGGCGTGAACGCCGCCTTTGTCACCTGAGGTATTTGCCATAGCAGGGGCAGCAATAAAAGAAGCAGCAAGCAATGCAGCAGTAAATAATTTAGTCATGATAATATCCTCGTTAATTGAATAAGTTTTCTTGTTCGTTCAATGGTTTAAAATAAACGAACCATGTATAGCACTTAGCGTTGTTTGTTGTTCTCAGACACACCGACGATTTTGATGTAGTCAGCGGGTTTGCCTTGCTGTTGGCTTTGTGGTTGTTTTGTCGTGTTTTGCTCAGCGGCCATAACGGGGGCAGCAATAAAAGAAACAGCTAGTAGGGCAGCAGTAATGTGTTTAACCATGATATATTCCTCTTTTTTTAATTTTAAATAGTATTGTTTAACAGTCTTAATAATAAATGCAACACACCTTAATGACGGGTGTCTTTATTAGCTGAGTTTAATTAACGCTGATGGTTATTCTCAGAAACACCAACGATTTTGATATATTGAGCTTGTTGGCCTGCTTTATTTGCTTGGTGGTTAGCGTGAACGCCGCCTTTGTCGCCTGAGGTATTTGCCATAGCAGGGGCAGCGATAAAAGAAGCAGCGATAAGTGCAGCAGTCATTAATTTAGTCATAGTCAATTCCTCATTGATTGGTTGAATGTTTGTCGTCATTGATAACGTGGGGTGATAATAGCAAGGGCCAGAAGTGTGATAAACATCAAAAAACGAAATAGATTAATGACAAATCCGCATCAATAAAAATGAAAGTTTTTCTTACCTTGCGATTTTGACTATGATGTTGATTTTATTGAATTAAATTTTTATTTTTCTTTTTTGTATCGCCTTGTCGACCTTGTTTGGTCGTAGAAAGTACAAATTTTTTTGTCTTTGAAGTGAATAGAGCTTGGCGTTCGATTTTCATTAACCGATGAACACCAATTAAGTATTCACGAATACGCTGATGGCTACTTTTTAGTGAATGAGAATAGAAAAGTGATGTCGATGTTTTTTCTTATTTTTCGCAGGTCTTGTTAAGTCTAATTCGTTATTGGCATGCCCTCTAAAATGTATTTAACTGTCACCTTGATTACTTAAAAAGGGCGAGATTGAAAGCCTGGTGGAGAAATAAAAAACAGCGGAGATTAAACATTCAATGAGGTTGTTTATAAGAAAATTGCTTTAACGGTGATTGGTTTTGACCAAAGACGGTTTTTGTCGTGGTGATAACGCCAGAGTGAATCAGGGTATTTTAAACGTGGCTAAATTGAAATATAGAAGGGATAAAAAACAATCAATTAATATTGTTAATGATAAGAGAAGTTGATCGGTAAAGAAGTTTGTTATTTAGGCAAGGAGATTGCTAATTTTTTTGATGAAATGAGTCAATAATTTAGAAATCAGGGGCATCAGGAAAAATGACTTTTTCACTGTACTTCTGCCCCGAAATCAATAGATTTTTTGCTTATTAAGCATTGCTTTGTCAACATTTGGTTTCCCTACCAATGTAATGTTTTTTGCTGCGGCAAATTAGTTGCCATTGTTGTTGTACTCAGAAACACCAACAATTTTAATGTAATCAGCAGGCTTACCTTGATTTTGTTCGTTTTGTTGTGATGCAGCCATAGCAGGTGCAGCGATGAACGAAACAGCAAGTAAAGCAGCAGTCAGTTGTTTAATCATAGTTATTTCCTCTTAGAACGATAAAAATACGTCATAGTGCAATCAGTGTATAAACAGCCATTGAGCGGCTTAATACCGATTAACGCTGGTTATTGTGCTCAGACACGCCAACGATCTTGATGTATTGCGCTTGTTGACCGGCTTTATCAGCTTGGTGGTTGGCATGAACGCCGCCTTTGTCACCTGAAGTTGCCGCCATAGCCGCTGGCGCAGCGATAAAAGAAGCAGCAAGGAATACAGCAGTAATTTGTTTCAACATAGTCAAATCCTCAATAGAGTTCAGTGTTGTGTGATTAGCAGTGTTAATTCAGAGATTAACGTTGGTGGTTATTCTCAGACACGCCAACGATCTTGATGTATTGCGCTTGTTGACCGGCTTTATCAGCTTGGTGGTTGGCGTGAACGCCGCCTTTGTCACCTGAAGTTGCCGCCATAGCCGCTGGCGCAGCGATAAAAGAAACAGCGAGTAGTGCAGCAGTAATTTGTTTAATCATGGTGAAACCCTCTTGTTTGTTGTTTGACGATTAATCGGTTTGAGCAAAACGACTTGCCTGTGCCGATAACGTGTAAATAGGTTAGCAAGCCCAAAAAGTGTGATAAAGATCAAATAACGAAATAGATTATTGACGAATTAGCATCAATAAAAATGAAATTTTTTTCGAGCCTGGTTTTTTAAGTATCTATATGATTTATAAGAGAAATTAAAATTGAACTTTTATGGCTGTTATTGATGGTTTACTGAGTTAACAGAGTGTTACTTCTTTTATGACGGTAAAATAACAATGGCGCAGTGTGATATTTGCGCTAGATGGCGATGTTGCGTTCTTTTTGTGGGGAAATAATGATGGTTGCATTGCTTTTTTGAACGAAGTGAGGCGGGGTTTTGAACCGAGTGACGACGGATAAGCGAGGAGAAAAAAGTCATTTCGTTATGGTTGAGCCTGCAAGCTGATGAAAAAAGATCACGTTTTCTCGATTGTCGTTCATGGCTTAAAAAGCGTTGGCGCATTGAAATACACGATATACCGTATGGTGTCATATAAAAAGTGAGTTTGATCACTGTATTTATTCGCCTAATCGTACAACAACCCGATTGCTCTGTGATAGTATTATCAACAATATGTAGATCAGGCAGAGCATTAATGGAATTAATGTCATCAAATCATGAAATCCGTATTAAACGTCATTTAGGGACGATGCGTAACCTAGGTATTGTGCATAACGGTTTCGTGGTGTTGATTTTGTGGCTTACTCTTAGTTATCCCTCGTTCGTTTTCGCCAAGTTGGTCGAAGCCCCTACGCACATCGCCGATTATTTTATCGATACCTGGACAACCAGTGATGGTTTACCTCATAACAGCATCAACGCCATAGCCCAGACTCAAGATGGTTATTTGTGGTTTGGCACTTGGGAAGGCGCCTCGCGTTACAATGGAAAAAGTTTCACAAACTTTCTTCGCTCACCTCAAACGGGTATGTCGGACTCTGGGACGAATGTGCTCAAACGCGACCGATTTAATCGGCTTTGGGTCGCGGGGACACGGGGCTCATTAACCTATTTACAACTCGGCCGCTGGCACCCTCAACCCCCTGCCAACAATTTAATTCACGATGTGTATACCGATCAACATCAAGGGTT
Organism: Vibrio sp. HB236076; assembly: GCF_040957575.1. NCBI lineage: Bacteria > Pseudomonadati > Pseudomonadota > Gammaproteobacteria > Vibrionales > Vibrionaceae > Vibrio > Vibrio sp. HB236076. The sequence continues at coordinate 145,762 of NZ_CP162602.1, read as the reverse complement.
GTGGTTAGCGGTTGAAGACAGTGGCTTGGCGTTTCGTCGATATCTAGGCAGTGGCAAATACAGCCATGATCAGTGGCTGATTCAAGGGGTGACGGCGTATCAAATTGTGGCCATGGGCGAGCAGTTACTCTATGTGGCGACCAGCAAAGGTTTGTATCAGATCAAGCGCCATCAGCCGCAGTTGATCCACAGTTACCAATTTCAAAAAATTCATTACCTAACCAAAGACCATCAAGGTAACCTGCTGCTGGCGACCGACAATGGCATCTGGCGTTACGACGGTAAGGCGTTTACCTCTCTCAGTGAAGCGTTGAAAGGGCAGAGTATTTCCCTCATCGAGCAAGATTGTTTGTTTCATTATTGGATTGGTACTGAGCAAGGCATTGCGCGCATGTCACCGGCGGGTACATTAGAGTATTTAGAACACAATAAGGGGTTAGACAACAAGGTGCTGTCTTGGTACGCCGATGACCAAGGGAGTATTTGGGTAGGTACCAACGGCGGACTCATGCGTTTACGACAAGCCCCTTTCGTCACAATCAGCCCTTCACAAGGCTTAATCGGTAGTTATACACGCGCGGTCATCGCAATGACGCCCGATCACTTGCTGGCCGGCACCAACCGAGGCCTTAGCCTAGTCATGGGGACACAAGCGGTCAATGCGATTTCACAATATAGCCCAATTAAACACGCGTCGGTGCTCAGTTTATCCCTTGATTATCGTCAAGACAGTCCCTCACTCAATAAGGTGTTCGTCGGCACCTCAAGGCAAGGCCTGTTAATTTGGCAGGCGGGCCAGTTGTCACCTTATCTTTCGATTGACAATGGCTTACCCGATAACGAAGTCCATTCTTTACTTTCGCAAGCCAATGGTGATTTATGGGTAGGGACGGCGGAAGGCCTGCTGTTGTCCCAGGCCAATGGAGAGAAAGTCCTTTACGATACCCATTCTGGTTTGCCGTCCAACTTCATTATCAGTTTGGCTGAAGACAGTCAGGGGAATATATGGGTAGGAACGGGCAATGGCGTGGCCACCATTTCTCCTCAAGGCCAGATAGAGACGTTTGATCTTCGCGATCATGAAGACCCTCGCTATATTTTTGATATCGATATTGATATCGACTACCTCTGGTTCACCACAGATCGCGGCATTGTTCGTTACGATCGTGAAAGTGGCCATCTGGTGATGGTCGGGCGCAATAAAGGCTTTCCGATCGATAAATTTTTTCAGTTTGTGCATCAAAGAGACAATATTTGGCTCACCAGTAATCGCGGTATTTGGAAACTCAACTACCAGCAGTTAAATCAAGTTGCCGACGGCCAAGATGAAACGATCAAGTTTGAGCATTTTGACAAAAACGATGGTTTGTCCAGCAGTCAAAGTAATGGTGGTTCAAACCCTGCTGCCACCTTCTCACAAGGCCGGCTTTATGTCGCGACCGCGCAAGGGGTGGCCACCGTTAATCCGCTTGATATTGATAAACAGCACAGCATGATGACCCCGATAGTGATTGAAAACCTGCACTTTGATAATCAGTCTGTCTCTACTCAGGGCGATCGCATTGCCAATCCCGGTACCAGTCGTGTGTCGATTCAATACGCGGGTCTGTCTTATGTGATGGCCGATGGTTTGGAGTATCGCACTCGGTTGGAAAACTTTAACCAGCAATGGACGTTTCGCGGTAAGCAAACCGTAGTCGAATACACCAATTTACCGCCCGGCCAGTACCAATTCTTGGTCAGTACCCGTTTTCCATATGGCGAATGGAGCAACACCCCAGCCGCCATTAGCTTTACGATTTTGCCTTTTTGGTGGCAAAAAAGTTGGGTGCAGGCGCTTCTCATTCTTTCTATGGTGTCCTTGGTCATTGGCATTATCTTGTTGCGAGTGAGGCAGTTAAAACTCAACCAGAAAAAGCTCGCTCGTTTAGTGACAGAAAAGACCCAAGAACTGCAGCGGCAAGCAAAACGATTTGAACAGTTGTCTCATGAGGATTCCTTGACAGGGTTGGCCAATCGCCGCGCCTTTAACCAGCATATAAAAGCGCAATTTCAAGCGTGTCAGCAAAGTCATGAACTGTTGCATTTAGCCATTGTTGATATCGATTTCTTTAAGAAAATCAACGATAATTACTCACACTTACACGGCGATCAGGCCATCACCAGCGTGGCGACGATACTTCGTCACCATTTTGATGATCCCTTGGCTGTGGCGCGCTGGGGCGGTGAAGAATTTACCTTGTTGTTAAAAGGCAATCGAAAAGAGGTTGATCAATACGTTGATCAATTGCGACAAACCATTGCCGATAAACACTTTGATCACATAGCCCCAGGCATGAGACTGACCGTCAGTATCGGCCTTTGTGACAGTTACTCCCTGTTTGAAATTGAACCGCTATTTCGATTGGCAGACGAAGCCCTGCTTAAAGCCAAAGAGGGCGGCCGCAACCGAACCATTCGTGCGGTCAACAGTGCCACCAACGAAGACATTTATTGGTTAGGTGTCAATCCATTCGAGCCTCAGAAGATTGAGACCTAACCGCAAGGAAACCAGAATGAATACAGAACAAGTTACCCCTTCTCAGTCGAAGCCAGTCCCGACGACCATTTTAACGGGCTTTTTGGGCAGCGGAAAGACCACCACCATTATGCATTGGTTGGCCAATAAACCAGACGGTGAACGCTGGGCGGTGCTGGTGAATGAATTTGGCGAAATCGGCATCGATGGCGCGATCTTGTCTGAAGAAGGCGCCTTGATCAAAGAAGTCCCTGGCGGCTGTATGTGCTGTGCGGTTGGCGTGCCGATGTCGGTGGCACTGACCGCACTATTGCGTGAACAACCCGACCGTTTGATCATTGAACCAACCGGTTTAGGTCACCCCAAAGAAGTGATGGCGATTTTATTGTCGGAGCAATACCGAGATTACGTCGATCTAAAAGCCACTATTACCTTGGTCGACCCACGTCATTTATCGGTCGAGAAGTACACCGAGCACGCGACGTTTCGCGATCAGTTAGAGTGTGCCGACATTGTGATTGGCCACAAAGCCGATGCCTGTAGTGAAGACGACCTAGAGGCTTTTCAGGCATGGGCGAACGCACAGCAACCGGCGAAGTTACACACCGAATTGGTTAGCCAAGGTCAAGTCGATTTGCGCTGGCTAGATCAAGCAACGCAGAACACGGCAGAGGTTCTCGCGCCACATCATCACCATCACGCCAGTCAAGAGCCACAATTTGCGCTCAGCCCAACGCAAAGTTATCTACGCCGTGAAAACAAAGGCGAAGGTTACTTCAGTTGTGGTTGGTTATTTGGCGCAGAATACACCTTTAACTGCGATCAGCTGTTGTCTTTATTTAACGATCTCAACGCCGAGCGCATCAAAGGGGTGCTCAATACCGATCAAGGCTGCATGAGTTTTAATGTCAGTAACGGCATTGTTAGCATGAATACCATGAGTTTGGAGGGCTTTGAGTCCCGTCTAGAGGTGATTGACACTGAGTTGTTGCCTTGGCACGAACTCGAATCCATTTTGTTGGCATTAGCCGGAATTTCTCAGCAACCGGCGAATTAGCGGCCGGTTTGTCACTTTAAAGTGGCTATTTAAAGTGACTATGAAAGTGGCTGTGGCGAGTAAGACAGACCAATAAGTGGTAAACACCACCATTAAGTTGACCCAGAGTGAAAGAAAGTTCAGCACACTGGGTCGATTTCGATTATAGTGCACAACCAAAATGATTTAGGTATATAGAGGAAGGCTATCATGTCATTTGCATCCCAAGGTTTTGCTCCCGCGTTAGCACAAGCGCTTGAAGAGCTCGGTTATGAAAAAATGACGCCGATCCAGCAGCAGGCGATCCCACTGGCGCGCAAGGGGCATGATGTACTTGCCACCGCTCAAACTGGCACAGGGAAAACTGCGGCTTTTTCATTGCCCTTGATTCAGCAGTTACTCGACAATCCGCAAAAAGTGTCGCCGAAAACTACGCGCGCTTTAATTCTTGCACCGACGCGTGAATTGGCGGCGCAAATTGCCGATAACATCGCCGCTTACATTCGCTATACCGATCTTAAAGTGGCGGCCATTTACGGCGGCGTCAAAATGTCGAGCCAAGTAAAGCGCTTAGAGCAAGGGCAAGACATTGTGGTGGCAACGCCTGGTCGCCTTGAGGAACATTTAGCTGAGTTTAATCTCTCGATCAAAGACCTAGAGTTTTTGGTGTTTGATGAAGCAGACCGCATTCTCGACATGGGCTTTATTCAGCCGGTGCGTAAAATCATGTTGGACGTCGAAAGCGATCCACAGATCATGATGTTTTCCGCCACAACCTCAAGCCAACTGAATACACTCGCCAAGACCATTTTGCGCAAACCTAAGCGCGTTGCGGTAGAAGCCGAAAACTCGACCGCGAGAACTGTGGCACACGTTTTGTATCCTGTCGATCAAGAGCGCAAGACCGAGTTATTGGCCGAGCTTATTGGCCGTAAAAACTGGCAACAGGTGCTGGTGTTCGTCAACTACAAAGAAACCGCCAATGAAGTGGTCAAAGAGCTTAAACTTGACGGCATCAAAGCGGTATTGTGTCACGGTGATAAAGCACAAAGTGCCCGTCGTCGCGCCCTAGAAGAGTTCAAAACCGGTAAAGCTCGTGTCATGGTGGCGACGGATGTCGCCGCGCGCGGGATTGATATCGCCGATTTACCGCACGTGGTGAATTACGACATGCCATTTTTGGCCGAAGATTACGTTCATCGCATTGGTCGAACGGGTCGTGCGGGTAAACAAGGGCACGCGGTGTCGTTTGTTAACCGCGAAGAAGAGTTGACCGTGGTTCAGGTGCAGAACTTGATTCAGCAGCCGATCAAGCGTATCGAGTTGGCCGGCTATGAGCCAAAAGCGCGAGACAGTTATCTCGCTAAACTGACCAAACCGGGTTATCAGCAGCGTCAAGGCCGTAAGAACAATCCGAATCAGCCACCCGTTGAGCGCGATCAAGCCGCAGCAGAGCGTCGTTTGTCGATGGTTAAGCGTATTAAAGCACGCCGGAAGTAAACATAGTTTAATACAGTAAATAACAGTGAAACACAGTCCGCTTCGCTTAACACAGTGAAAGGCTGAAGATCGCCGCGCGCAATGCTACTCAGCGATCTAATTTCTCTGTGTTTGACTGTCTTAAACTGTGTCACACTGTCTTATACTTTTTCGTCTTGTTACTTGCAGCGAAGCGAGCTAATTTCTCTGTGTTTGACTGTGTTTGACTGTGTTTGACTGTGTTTGACTGTGTTTGACTGTGTTTGACTGTGTTTGACTGTGTTTGACTGTGTTTGACTGTGTTTGACTGTGTTTGACTGTCTTACACTGTGTTACACTGTCTTATACTCTTTTCTTCTTGCTACTTGCAGCGCAGCGATCTAATTTCTCTGTGTTTGACTGTCTTACACTGTCTTTAACTGTTCTACACGGTCTTTCACTGCCTTTGGGCTCAAGCGATCAATCATCCACTGATGGAGTAGGGACTGAGGACTGTGGCTGGGCCAAAATAACCCCACGGTTAATTGCCGGCCATAAAAATCCTGATCCGCTTGAATACACACTAGGTCATCACAGGCCTTAGGTAAGACAAACTCGGGTAAAAAAGCCATTCCTTTGCGGGCGCGGCACAAATCGATGATGGTTGAAATGTCATCTAAGCGCCACAGGTTTGCGTGGGAAAGGGCACTTTGACCGATCAATTCTTCACTGCCATCCATCAACAGAAGGCGAGTGTCTGGGGTGGTTTTCTGTTGCAAATCGGCATGGCAATACCAATGAAACGGCATCGAAAACAATTCTTGACTGTTTAACTGATGGCTGTCTGGGTGATAGAGGTTACCAAGTGCCAAGTCTAATTTCCCTTCTTGAATAAAGCGGCCAAGCACCGAGCTCGGTTTACTGTAGATAGACAGATTCAGTTTTGGGAAGGCGTCGCTAAATTCGAGTAAGGTTTTTTTGACAGTTGGTGTGAACACTAAAGGGTCGATGCCAACTCGAAAGACACTTTGTTCAGAATCGGTCATCTGTTCTGCCGCCAGCAGCAGTTGTTGGTATTTTTGCGTCACAGGGCGCGCAAGGTGAAAAAAGCGCTGTCCTTGCGTGGTCAAACGGAATTTGTTTTTTTGTCGATGAAAGAGCGTAAAACCAAGATCGGACTCCAAATGCTGCACGGCGGTACTGATGGTTGACTGAGACTTACCCAGTTTGCGTGCTGCGCCACTAAAAGAGCTCAAATCGGCGACCGCAACAAAGGCGATGATGTGTTCAAATTGCAATTTCATAGTTGATACCGGTGTGGCTGTGTTCCTTTGCGCAATAAATGCGGATAAAAAAGTAAATAAAAAAGTGAATACATGAGTCAGTGGTGTTCAACACTGGCTGACGCTGACAGTAAGAGTAAGTATTAAGCCCGCTGTACCATCGCCGTACATCCAAGGTGAAGTATCCACAGATAAACCTGGCTGATCATCAGTGTTAGGTCTGAATTTGGTCATCTTTTAAGGTGGTGAGCCATCCTCATTACCGCGATCGTCACCGTCTTTATTCATACACCAAGCATGCACAGCATAACCATTTACACAATAACTATTCACACCACAACCAGCATAAAACAGACCATCGGGGAAAGCAAAGGTGATAATGACTCTTATTTATTCAATATTTGACCATAACTGATTGATTTATAATATGACACTTATTTACACTAGTTTACACTTTTGATAAGTCAGATCGGACCAGGTGAGGTTTTTAGCTTAAAAAATAGACAGTTAACGGACTGGTAACCGAGGTAGAGATGATGAAAATAGGCATTTAAATGTGACTGCGCGCACATAAATGATCAATGTATTAGGAGAATGAGAGTTGTGTCAGAAAATTGTAAAAATAACAAACACATGACAAGTGGTTGATTTTTGGTGATAAACTGCCATTTTTCATCAAAAGCACACCCCGAAGCCTGATAAGTTATTGAAAAAATCGATAATAACTATTTTGCGTTAGGGTAAAACTTGCATAGAATGAAAGTGGTCCCTGTGGCTTTTGATACAATTATCGATGTTACTTTTAAAGGAATTGAACATGTTAACGAAACTTTTTTGTAAAGCACAAACTCTAGTGACTGAGTTTAAAAATGATGAGCGCGGTGTAACCGCAATTGAATACGGTCTGATTGCTGTGGCTATGGCAGCTGTTCTAGGTGTTTTATTTGGTTCAGATGGCGGTACTGTTGGAACAGCACTTTCAACAGTATTTAATGGTATTATTACTGATTTAAGCGGTGCTTCTTCGTAATAATTTATCAGTATAAACTCAATATTACATTAAGACAGGCTCTAGTAATAGAGCCTGAAAAAATTGACTGATTACTTAATTTTTCTTTCACTTTTTTATTTACACTTTAGCTATTGGGACATTAAAAAAAGAAAGATAAAAAATCTCGATCTCTTTTTGTTTCTGATGTTTCAATGTGCTTTTCTTATCTATTTTGAGCATCTTTATTGGCTATCGAGCTTAGTTATTTTTGTTGGTGGTTTTTCATTATTTTTACTCAGAGTTATTGCTGCTGGGGATGTGAAATTAGCCACGATATTTGCTCTCGGTACTGATATGAGTTTTATCGATGATGCATTAATGCTTATGGCTTTGATTGGCGGTATCCAAGCAACGTATTATTTAATAAAACACATATTTTGTAAAAAAAATGGAAACCATAGCATTAAAGACAAAGGCATTCCCTATGGTGTTGCCATATGTGGTGGCTTTTACTTGGGCACCTTGCTGACTTTTTTCACTTAAAGTAGATAGATGTAGTTGAATTAATGATGTGGTAACCATCTAATTTCTCAAAAAATAAACAATTCTAAATAAAATGATCAGTAGATGACTATTGGCTAGGTAGGGACAAATGAGATCACGTTTAGTATTATTATTGGCGTTGATTGCTGTGGTAATCGGTGTCATCGGGGTAATGGATGCCCTGAAAAAAAAACCACAGGTGGTCAATGAGCCGGTCGTCAAACAAGAAGTGGCACCAGAAACCTATGTCACCGTTTGGCAAGCCACTCAAGACCTAAACCAAGGCCAGCCCTTGAGCCAAGCCCAAGTACAAAAACAGCAATTGCCATTAAGCGAAGCGGTCAAAGTTGGCGCCAAGCAAGATGTGGCGTTGGATTTTAGCCCGAGTACCTTACTGAATAAAAACATTCATTCCGGCGAATACATACTGTCGGACTATCAAACCAAACCCAATGCGCCAGGCTATATAGATCTTTTGATCAGCCCGGGCATGACCTTATATCCGCTTACCGTGGATAAACAAACTTTGATTAATGACTACATTCGCCCCGGATCGCACATTGATATCCTCACGGTGAGTTCACCGAGCACTAATCTAGCTGGAGAAGCGGATCAGCCAAAACGCTTTAGCGGCTTAGAAGCGCGTATGTTCATGCAAAAGGTTAAAGTGCTTAGTATTCAAGGTGATGGTGATACCGCGGCGCAAGTAGAAAAAAAAGTCAGCTCACGCGTGTCGGTTAGTAACGGTAATAACGTCACTCTAGTGATTGAAATTGAGCCCGATCAAGTCGCGCGCTTGGCGTTGGCGGAGCGTACTATGCACATGGAAGTCTATCGCAGCCAAGCGTATCGCCAGTCACCGGTGGCGAAAATGGATCAAGTGATAGAGAACTACAATAACATTGTTGAATACCGTGGCTCGCAAAAAACCGCCACTTTTGGGGGGGAATAACATGCTAGGCCATCGATTCAGTTCACCATTTATCCGGTGTATAGACATGTTTAATGTTATGCCTATTGTTATGCCAATACATCGTTTTTTGATTTTCGCTTTGCTCGGTCTGTCGATGCCTTTTGTCGCGCAAGCGGCGGATCGTTACGTCACCCTCAACGAGGGACAACACGTGCACCTCGGGCAAGAGATTGGCAAGGTTTTCATCAGTAACCCTGCGGTGGCTGACTACAAAGTCATCGATAAACACACCTTAGTGGTCTACGCCAATCAAGTGGGTCAAGCGCGCTTTATGGTCTACGGCAAGGAAGAAAACCTGTTACTGTCGGACCGGATTATTGTGGATGTCAATTTGGATCTTGTACGCAAGCAGCTCAAGTTTCGCTACCCCGACCTCGACATTCAATTAACCTCGATTGGTGAACAGGTGGCGGTGCGTGGCACCGTCGAATCGATTGAGCAGCGCGATGAGATTTATCGCTTGGTGGCTAATTTGCTCGGCCGAGAAAAAATCACCCGCTGGAACAGTATCGACAAATACACCTTCGAAAGTGACTCCGGCGATGTCACCGCACCAGAAGATATGATTTTTGCTAAAAACCACACCTGGCAAGGGATCATAGAGCAATTGCAAGTGGCGACCGTCCAGCAAGTTAATGTGAAAGTTTCCATTGCGCAAGTGACCAAGGGCTTCGACTCGACCATTGGTGTCGATTGGAGTAGTGATGGCTCGGATACCGGCGTCTTTTCGCTGACTCAATTTAAAGCCGGCGATTTGAGTACCTTGATTACCGCCCTTGATAATGACGACATTGCTAAGATTCTCGCTGAGCCCAATTTAACCGTGTTATCTGGTGAGTCTGCCAGTTTCTTAGTTGGTGGTGAAGTTCCGATCATCATTACCAGCGATGGTACCGTCAGCGTTAGCTTTAAAGAGTACGGGATTAAATTAAACCTCACCGCTAAGGTGTTGAGTGAAGATAAAATTCGCATGCAGCTCAATCCCGAAGTCAGTGAGGTTGACCAATACATCGAGGCCGATGGCATTGAAGTGCCGCAATTATCGACTCGCCGCGCATTAACCACCGTCGAATTGGGGGATGGTGAAAGCTTTGTGTTGGGCGGCTTGATGAACAACACCGATTACGAAGCGATTCAAAAAGTGCCGCTATTAGGCGACATTCCTATTTTGGGCGCGCTGTTTAAAAAGGCGCAAACCGAACGGACCAAAACCGAAATTGTCATTGTCGCGACGGTGAACTTAGTCAAACCGACTCGCGCCTCCGAGATCGAATTGCCAGACATTGAGCGCACCACCAGTTGGAGTCGCTTGCTGCACGATGGCAACAAAAAACACCACGACAAGCCAGGTGAGGCGACCGCGCGCTTGTTGGCTCAAGGAGGGTTTATCGAATGATGATCGATAACGATAACATGATATTTTCCCGAACCTCAATAAAGGCGGTGACAGTCAAAATAGGCAGTTTATTTGGGATTGTGCTGAGTTTAAGTGCGTGTACCAGCTATGACCCTTCGTTTTACCCCGCGCCGAATGATACCCATAGCGTCGATGCCATGGTTTATCAAGAATCGCACACTGTGGCGATCAACAAATTGGCCGAGTACCGCCCACAACTAAACAGCTTGATCGCGCAGATTTACCAACAAGATATGGGGGCGCATATTGATGTCTTGTACAAGAGTCGCGCCAGTCGTCTCGCCATCGAGCAAGCGTTTGCCGACTATCCCTTATATCAGGTTAAGGGCTTTCGGGTTCACTATGATTATCAACCTCGTTTAAGCAGTGAGATTGAATTGCATATTCGTTTGGCCCATTTGCAACTTAGCCCTTGCCCTCGTGATGGCATTGGTATTAATACTTGGCAATCGAACTGCGTGGCCGAGTCGGCACGCCTACAGCAAGTGGCCAACAAATCACGTTTGATCGAGGAGTAAACGGCGATGTTTGACTTAAGTAAAGCGTTGAGCAGTAAAAGCCCGTCGACCACAGTGACCAAAACCGGCAACAGCAACGGCATTGCCTCGGCGGCCTTGTATTATCAAAGCCAAGAGTGTTTTGACTTGGTGACAGAAGTGTTTCGCTTTGAGGGTTGGGATGAGCCTGATGCACTGCGCCGTAGTGTCAAAGACAGCAAGATTAACCCCAAACAAGTGCAACAAATTGTCATTTTAGAGCTGACCGAATCCCACAATGTGGTTGAAGAAGCGCGCGAATTTGCCAGCAAAGTCCCCACTCACAAAGGGGTGGTGGTGATTGGCAAAGAAGACGCTATTTCCACCTTGCGCGCGCTCAAAGACATGGGCTTTTACTACGTGTTTTGGCCGGTCAACAAACAAGAGTTTGCCGACTTTTTAATGCACGTCAATCGCAACTTGCAAACGTTTTCTGGGGTCAGTGAAAAGCGCAAGGCCAAACGCGTCGGCATGGTGGGTGTAAAAGGCGGGGTCGGTACCAGTTTTATCAGTGCAGAATTGTGCTCTTACTTAGCGGGCCAGCAGACGGATACCATTTTGGTCGACCACCAATACAATAACACCAACCTCGACATCTTATTTGCCATTCGTGAGTTTCAGCCGCGCAGCGTCGATGAATTTACCGCCCCACTGCACGAAATGGATGAGTCTGGTGCCCTGAGTTACATCTACGAAGTGCGCAAAAACCTGCGTTTGCTGGCCATCAGTGGTGATATGCCGGCTGAGAATATTTTTAATTACAACCAAACCTTGTGTGAGCTGTTGTCGCGCAACACCAACTTCATAGTCGAAGACTTTTCTGGCAGTGTCGATTTTAAAGTCGAGGCGCAAATGCTGGTCGATACCTTTGATGTGTTGGTGGTGGTGTTTGAGCCGTCGGTGTCATCGATCCGCAGTGCGCGCAAATTGCGTGAACGGATTGAAAGTATTCAGTTGACGCTGTCAAAAAAGACCCGTTTGCTGCTGGTGGCCAACTATCATCGGCCACCGACTTCGTTTGTGATCAAATCCGATGAGATGAAAAAATACCTCGGCGCCGAGGTCGACTTGGAATTTGCCTACAGTAAAAATCTTGCTCATATCGTCATTGACGGCAAACAGGCGCACAAACACGATCGCGCCATTGCCACCTCAGTGGATAAATTAGCCCGCTTGATCAACGGTAACAGCATCGAAGAGAGCAAATTACCTAAGTGGTTTGGCTTGGGCAAAAAGAAAAAATAAGGGTCACTAAGCGATGAGCTCCAACAAAGAATTGTATTTAACCTTTCGCAGTCAGATCTTCGAAGCCTTAGATCCCGAAGCGGTGCAACAAATGAGTCGCCGCGAACTCGAGACGCAAATTCACAGCGCGGTGGACTTATTGGCCTCTTCGTATCAACGGCCGATCACCACCATGATGAAATCGGGGCTGGTGAAAAGTTTAATTGACGAAATCTTTGGTCTTGGGCCGTTACAACCCTTGGTCGAAGACCAATCGATCACCGATATCATGGTCAATGGCCCAAGCAATATCTTTTTTGAACGTCACGGCAAGGTGCAAAAATCCGAGCTGTCGTTTGTCAATGAAGAGCAGTTACTGTCGATTGCTAAACGCATTGCCTCGCGGGTTGGTCGTCGGGTCGATGAGCTCTCGCCAACCGTGGATGCCCGCTTAGAAGACGGCAGCCGGGTCAATATTGTCATTCCGCCAATTGCCCTCGATGGCACGTCGATCTCGATTCGTAAGTTTCGCGAGCAAAAAATCGAATTTGAGGATTTGGTCGGGTTTGGCTCGATGTCGCCCCACATGGCGCGCATTTTGATGATTGCCGCTCGCTGTCGGATGAACATCATCATTTCCGGCGGGACCGGCTCGGGTAAAACCACTTTGCTCAATGCCTTATCGCGCTATGCGTCTGACGATGAGCGGGTAGTAACAATCGAAGATGCCGCCGAATTGCGCCTCAGTCAGCCCAACATTGTGCGTTTGGAAACCCGCGCCGCCAGTATTGAAAGTACTGGCGCGATTTCTCAGCGCGATTTGGTGATCAACGCGCTGCGGATGCGCCCAGACCGGATCATCCTCGGCGAGTGTCGTGGCTCTGAAGCGTTTGAGATGCTGCAGGCAATGAACACCGGCCACGATGGCTCGATGTCCACCTTGCACGCCAATACCCCGCGTGATGCGATTGCCCGTATTGAATCCATGGTGATGATGGCCAATCTCAATCAGCCCTTGAGTGCGATTCGTCGTACCATCGTCAGTGCGGTGCAACTGATTGTGCAAATTAACCGCTTACGCGATGGCAGCCGTAAAGTGACCAGCATATCCGAAGTGGTGGGCATGGAAGGTGACAGCGTGGTGATGGAAGAACTCTATCGGTTTAAATTTGACGACAGTGACTTTAGTGAAAAGGTTAAAGGGCATTTTATTACCGATGGCATTATGCAGCGCAGCGAGTTGGTGAAAAAAGCCCATTTCTTTGGTTTATACGATGATCTGATGGCCTGCTTTCATGGCGCAGGGTAACAAGATGTTGATGAAGGTTATTGATTCGATACTAGAGGGTTAGGAGAGTCGACATGCTGTTAATTTGGTTATCACTTATCTTGTTTGCTGTGGTGCTGATCCTGACCTCGAATGGCAAACAAAAAAAAATCGATCAGTATTTTAGCGATGACATTGTCGAGAGTGAAAGCGTCAGTGCCGTCAACTTAAAGGCCTTGATTCCGCAAAAAGGCTGGGAGCAATTTAAAGCGCAATTACAACCGACCTTGGATATGTTAGGCGCGCGGGCTGGGTTTTGGGTGATCCTGTTTTTCATCGGCGCTTTTTTTGCTGCTTGGTATCTGGTGTTTAAACTGTTGACACTGAACTCCTTGCCCTTATTGGCGCTCTTGGTGTTGGTGTTTACCTACATGGGCTATCGCTTTTTAGCCAGTCGGCGCCGCAAAGAGTTTGAAAATACCTTTCCCGATGCGTTGAATATTTTGATGAGCGCGGTGACCGCCGGCGAGAGTTTGATGCACGCGATCAGTTATGTGGGTAAATCGATGGACGATAATGCGATTGGCCGTCAGTTCAAATGGATGGGCGACCGGCTGCGGCTAGGTGAAACACCGGAGGTGGTGTTCCAGCGGGCGTGCAAAAACTACCCGTATCCTGAGTTTGTGTTTTTTACCATCACCATGCGCGCCAATATTAGCCGTGGCGGTCAATTAAAAGGGGTGTTGGCACGTTTGATTCGGGTGCTGGTCGACTCAAGAACCTTAGAAAAAAAGAAAATGGCCATGACCTCGGAAGCGCGGATTTCTGCCAAAATAGTCGCTGCTATCCCTTTGTGCTTTTTCTTTTTACTCAATTACATTAACCCTAGTAACGTCGATTTTATTTTATATGATTCTAAAGGACGTTATATTCTTTATTATGTGCTCGGCAGTGAGTTTTTAGGTTTATTTATTGTTTGGTTATTGGTTAAGGCGGTGAAATAATGTGGTTATTAATTTCATTGCTGGCTATCTTGTTTGCCTTGCTGTTTTTGATTGTCGAGTCACTACGCTCCGAGCGGCGCCGAAAATACATCGAACAATACGTACGTGATTCAGAGAAGAAAAAATCATCATGGACACTAGGCTTTTTGGTCAAATTTGGCAAAGAGAACCGAGCTGAGTTAGAAAAAAAGTTTGTTGATGCAGGTATTTACAATAAAAGTTGGGCGCGCTTTTATTTTCCGATGAAAATTATGCTACTTGTTAGCATCGTTGCCATCACGTTTTTTATGGTTGACGATGTTAAGAAGGCATTGATTATTGCGCTTTTTTCTTTGGTGGCCATCATTGTACTGCCGGATTTAGTGCTCGATTTACGCCGTAAAAAGTTAATCCATAAAGTCTCGCAACAGTTGCCCTATTTGTTGGATTTGATGTCGGTGTGCGTGCAAACCGGCATGACCATTGAAGCGAGCTTTAATTACTTGGCCAAAGAGTTGGAAGATTTTGATCAAGATTTATGTTATCAAATTCGGCGCACTTCCGATTCAGCTCGTTTCAAGGGCATCGAAAAAGCGCTTGATGATTTTGGCCATCGGATACCGACTCCGGAAGTGCGCAGTTTTGTACTCACCATTATTCAAAACTTGCAATACGGCACCTCGGTGGCGGACATCATGAGTGACTTGGCAGAAGACATGCGCAAAGCACAGCTACTTACGGTAGAAGAAAAAGTCGGTAAATTGTCAGCCAAAATGAGTATGCCGCTGATACTATTAATTATGTTCCCGATTGTCATTTTGATTTTGGCGCCGGGGATCATGCAATTACAACTTTAAATTAGAGGCTATGATGTTAGTAAAAACCATTTCGATTGCCTTGCTGGCATTGAGCTTAACCGCTTGTCAATCGACTGCTCGCAGCGAAGCGCAGCAAACCGCGGATATGAAGAAAGTCGACAACAACCAAGGGTTAATTGCCCATTACAAGCAAAAACTGGAGCAAAACCGCGATGACCAGCAAGCCATGGAGCAAATCAGCTATGCCTACTTTGCAGAAGGCGATATCGAGTCGGCGGATTTTTATAGCCAACATTTAATTGAGCAAGGAGTGTATTCTGCGTCGCTATGGCAATTGCGCGGTCAAATTGAGCAGCGCAAAGGCAATGCCTCGGCGGCGATTGAAGCCTACCTCAATGCGAATAAGTTGGGTAACGATTCGGGCAAATTACATAACTTAATGGGCATTGCTTACACCGAGAACAACCAGTTTGACCTGGCCGAACAAGCGTTTAAAACCGCTAGGCTCAGTGGTTATAACGATTTGGCGATCAAAACCAATTTGTCGGTGCTGTACATTGCGCAAAAGCAATACCACAAAGCGATCAGTATTTTGGTGCCCTTGACCAAGCAATACCCCAAAAATCAGAAAGTAGCCGCCAATTTGGCGATTGCCTTTATTCGTTCGGGGCAAATTGAGCAAGCCAATGAAGTGTTGCACACAGACTATTCTTATGGCGAGTTGATTCAAATTGAAAGCCAGTTGCGCAATCAAACTTCTTAAATGACTTTGGGCGAGACGATGAAGACACCATCAAAATTCAGACAATTGGGCGTCACCGCCGTCGAGTTTGCGCTGGGGGGGATGTCGCTGATTTTTATCACCTTGGCGGTGTTTGAAGCCAGTTATTATATTTATGTGATTGATATGGTTGAGTACTCTTTGCGAGAAACGGTGCGAGAAACCAAGGTGTCGCTCAGTGAATCGGAAGAGATAGAAGACATTAATCAAGATTACCAAAATACCTTTCAATCTTTGATCGAAGACGACAGTAATTTGTGGGGTTTTTTGATCGATTCCGATAAGTTTTCGTTCTCGGGCAAATATTATCAAACCTACGATAACTTTATTAATGACATTGGCAGTGATTATTTGAAACTTAATTACACCTACGATCTGGCGCAAATGACGGTGACTTACGATTATTCACCCATGGTGGCAGCCTTTGGTTGGCAAGACCGGACCATTTCTCGCACCATGGTGTTAAACCTTGAGCATCAAGGGTGGGATGATGAATAAGTACACTCAAGGCCCATATGGCCTCCCTTTGACTCAAGGTTGGCGACGCCAAGATGGCAGCTTTGCTATCGAACTGGCCTTTGTGCTATTCGGTTTGTGCGCCATTTTTATGTTCGGTACCGATTTGAGTAAACAGCTATTGATCCGCGCCAGCTTGGATCGCACCAGTTTTTCTTTGGTCAATGTGCTCAAAGAGCGCACTCGCTATTACGATGGTGAGGTCAGTTCAGAGACCAACCTGATTGTTACGGCATCAAATTTATCAGATATGCAGACCGTTGGGGCTCGTTTGCTAGACATGAGCAGTGATGACGTGGCGATTCAGATTCAATCTATGGTGGATGGAACCGTGACCACGCTGCACAGTGACCAATTCGATCAATATGGTTGTGTCACCGACGATTTTTCGGATTACAGTGATTTGGTTCCCGAAGATGACGGTACGGTGTATCCACTGTATCGGGTGTCATTGTGTGAGCAATTTGATTCTTGGTTTTTGGCTTTTTTAGGCGATGATGACACCAATACCATTTTGTCATCCTCGATTATTGTTGGGCGTTAAGATGAAAAGGCAGTCAGGGTTGTTGCATTCAAAGGTTATCGCGAAGCACCGCCAATTGGGGGTGGCTGGGATTTGGGCGGCGCTCACCTTGGTGCCAGTGATGGGCTTTACTTTTTTAGCGGTCGAAGGCACACGCTATGTGCAAGAGTCCAGCCGCCTAAAAGATTCTGCCGAAGCGGCGGCCTTGGCGGTCACCATCCAAGATAATGATGTGGATGATGCGGATGTGATGGCGGAGAAGTATGTCAAAGCCTATGTACGGGATATTGCTTCTGATACCGTGACGTCAACACGTACTTATGACGATGACGAGGGGTACGTTCAGTATGACGTGACCGCCACCACCACGCACGATTCTTGGTTTGCCAGTAATTTTATTCCTTCTTTTAATGATACCCAAACCTTGGTGAGTGAGAGCACCGCCAAGAAATACTTTACTTACGCAGATAAAAATATTGATGTCGTCTTTGTGGCAGACTTCTCCGGTTCAATGAATTGGGAGTGGGGAGAATCAGAGGCAAATGGGTGTAGTCGTGATTTATCATGTAAAATAGACACACTTAAAGACGCTATCGCAACCGTATCAGAGTCCATCTTGTGTAATGAAGTTTCAAGTGATGGTTTAACTTGCAATGATTCTGATGTAGACATAGTGGCTAATAAGCTAGATAACCGTGTTGGTATTGTTCCTTTTAATTTACGTACAAGAGAAAAAGGAACAAGTGGTAATACCTATGCAGTAAGTCAACTAAGGTACACGACTAGTTATGAGAATGTTGATTGGACATATTGGGCTGGTGAATCTTACGATACGATGCTTGACTGCTATGAAAAACAAAATAAATGCAGTAACAAAACGGAACACACGAAGAACGAGTTACATCAACAAGCCTCTACAGTCAATTCGGTCTTAAAATCCGACTCGAATAAGTTCTACAAATATAAGAATAAACAATACTATTATCTACTTCCTGATAGTTTGGATTATATTGACTTTTCCGATACTGTTGATGACATGTTTACCTCAAAGTTTTCTGGTTCATATGAAACTTTCTTTGATGTCTCAGATATTGAATTGTTTAGTGATGATTATTCTCAGTCTTACCCGTATTATTATAACTCATTTAATGCATACTTTGGTGATGATAATGAACAATTCTACAATATTGAATTGACTAACAGCTTATCGAAAATTACTAATAACATTACTGAAGACATGAATGACTATTATAAGAAAACCGCGTCATCAGGTATCTATTCAATGGATTCTGATGGCAGTACAGCAGTTTTTCAAGGAATGTTACGAGGCTTTCAGATTCTCAACGATGGTAAACCTGATAATCCAACTGATGAAGAAACAGAAACCTACAACGATAAAGTGAAAATACTCTTGATTGTTACTGATGGGCAAGAGTCTCCAGATTTTGGAACATTTGAACAATTAGTTTCGTCGGGAATGTGCGAAACCGCTGACAGCGAAATAACGAATTTATATATAGGTATTGTAGGCGTGTCTTTTAACATAGAGAAAACCGATACGTCATTATATAATTCGTATTTAGATTGTATCAGCCAAATAAATGGAATTACCACAGAAGCAGCAGAAGACTTTATCTATGAAGCTGATGAGCCTGATGAACTCGTCGAATACATCGAAGAACTGATTGCCAAAGGCGCGAGTACCAGTGGCGTAACTACTCTGTACTAACGGTTGATGTAAATCATTTCTTTAACAAAAGATCAGTAATGGTCACAGTCTGACATGGTAAAGCGCGCAGATTGGCGATAAAAAACTAAAATTATAAATGCGAACTGGGTTTGAGTTGTGCTGAAAGCCCATTTAATGATTCCGCCATAGCGAAAAGCGTGGTCTAACGTGGGACAGTGTTTATGACAAGGTTAAATCGACATTTTGTGCGAAAGTCGCGTAAGACAGCCCAACAAGGGGTTGCTGGAATTTGGGCGGCGTTAACCCTGGTTCCTGTGATGGGATTTACCTTTTTAGCGGTTGAAGGCACGCGCTATATTCAAGAGTCGAGCCGGTTAAAAGACGCGGCGGAAGCGGCCGCACTCGCCATGACCATAGAAGATACGGGCGAGTCCAGTGCTGAGTTGATGGCGGAAAAGTACATCGATGCTTATGTGCGAGACGTTATTGCTCATACCATCACCACGAGGCGGACAGAAAACGATGAAGATCAGTCGATACAATACGATGTTAATGCCACCACTACGCACAATTCGTGGTTTGCCAGTAACTTTATTCCCTCGTTTGGCAATACTCAAAACCTAGTTAGTGAGAGTACGGCGCGAAAATATTATTCATTTGCCAACAAAAATATTGATATCGTTTTTGTTTCAGATTTTTCGGGCTCAATGACCTGGGAGTGGGGCAGCAATCGTTCTAACAATTGCAGCCGTCGCTCTAATTGTAAAATCGATGATTTGCAGCAAGCGATCACAGACTTAGCCGGAGAAGTGTTGTGTGCGAATGTCAGTCGTGATGGCAGCACCTGTGAAGACGATGATGCCGATTTAGTCGCCGATAAACTGCAAAATCGTGTTGGCGTGGTTCCGTTTAATGTGCGCACTCGCGAAACCTGCACCGACAGTTCGTTTTGTGATATTGGCACTACCTATGCGGTGACGCAATTAAGGTATTTAACCAATAAAAACGCGTTACTCTCGACGACCAATTACGAACAAGTCGACTGGGATTTTTGGCGTCAGTTTTCGGCCAGTACCGTGTATCGTTGTACGATAAATTATTACAGTGATTGTTTTGTGGGTTCAACTTATTGGCTACAGGCGTTGCGGGTCATCGACGTGTTAGGAATTACCTCTTTGTATTCTGGAGGCAGTTCTTACCCCGATCAAAACGAGTACGTTGATTTTGAGACCACAGTCAGTGACTTGTTTAACAACAAATTTAACTCGAGTTACCAAACGTTTTATGATGTCGATGATGTTGAACTGTTTAGTGGCTTTGGTGATGATGACTACGATCAGTTTTACAATATTGAATTAACCAATTCACTGACGGCGATTGATGCCATTAATGATATGGAAGCGGCGGGCAGTACCGCAGTATACCAAGGCATCATACGCGGTTTACAGGTTCTCAATGCAGGGCACCCGGGTGATAATGCGACAGAAGACGAAGCGTTGGCTTACTCGGAAAAAGTCAAAATGCTGCTTATCGTAACCGATGGTGAAGAGTCACCGAATAACAGTATTTTTGTCGACCTGGTTGACAGTGGCGTATGCGATGCCGCTAGGGTTGCCATTCCGGGCTTATACATCGGCGTGATTGGCGTTGACTTTGAGCCAGGTGGCAGTTTGTATCAAGCGTATGTTGATTGTGCGAGCTCTGGTGAAGGGGATGATGGGGCAGATCATATTTATGTCGCCACCAGTTCAGAACAATTGGTCGAATACATAGAAGAACTGATTGCCAAAGGCGCTGCGTCAAGTGGGCGTACGGCACTATATTAATACAGCGTTAAGTTAAGGAATTATAATGAACAGAGTAACCTGGATGGTGGCTGCAATCTTGTTTGGTGCCAGTTTTACTACTCAAGCGGCCAGCAGTCATTTTTATTGCGCTGCACCGTCAGAAAAGGTCAAAGCAGGGATTGGCAGTGAAATCTATTACACGGTGACCATGGGCAAAGCGTATCGTATCACGTCTCACCAACAGGGCGCTTTTCAGCCTCAGCAGCCCATTCGCGGTGATGTGTTTGAAGACCAGGTCCTCGCCAATGCTTCTTCACGCTGGGTGAGCAATGCCGATGATTGTTTGTCGATTATTTCCGATGACGAACAATTTGTGGCGAAACAAAAGATCTACTTTGAATTTGATCAATCGACGCTCTCACCAATGGCCAAAGAGGCATTGCGAGACAAAGCGGTCGAGTTAAAACAAGAAAGCAAGTCGGTACTCTTGGTTGGCAATACGGACAGCAAAGGCAGTGACAATTACAACCAAAAGCTGGGCCTTAAACGCGCGATTAGTACCGTGGATGTGTTGCTCAACAATGGGGTTAGCCAACAGCAAGCCAGTATCGAGACCGTTGGCGAAAGTCAGCCTGTGGCGACCAACCTCACGGATGTTGGCCGTTCAAAAAACCGCCGGGTCGAGTTTATTGAGCTTTCGCAATAGCGTGCCAAGCGGATTTAGTCGACTTGTTTGAAAGCAAAATCGTCATTTTTTGAATTAAGTCGACTTTGAACCCTGATCACACAAGGAAACGATAGTGACATCAGTTGGAATTTTGTTAGACTATTTCTTTATATAACAATTTATTAGTGCGTACCGATTTCAGGAATGTTTAGCCTAGGACGGATCAAAAGTGAATTTTAATTTAAAAAATGTATCAGTCGTTATTTCTGCCTTTTTTTTGAGCAGTTATTCAGGCTATCTTTCTGCGGCTGATCTGCTCAATGCCAACGAACAGCAGCAACTGAACCAAATTAACCAAGCTTATCAGAGCCAATATCAAGCAACGCGCATCGACGACAAGAACAATCAGTTAAACGAGCTGAATGCCAATGTTGAATCGGCGAAAATCAAGTTGGTCAACAACTTCGATATTGTTAGTACCGACACGCAGGCGCTGCAAAGTAAGATCCAACAAGGTGAGTTTGACCAGCAACTCTCTGAACACTTGCGACAGGTCGCGCAAACCATTGCTAACCTCAAGCAACAAGTGAGCAGTTCTTTAGCACAAATTGATGTTTTAGAACGTGAAATCTCTGACAGCCGCTCTGAAATTATTCAGCTTGATCGCACCAAAAGTGATGCGTTAGTGGAACTTTATGACGACATCAAACAGCGCTATATTCGCAGTGCTCAACAAGTCTATAACGATGATTATCAAGGGCAACTGCAGTGTGATGTTACTGAGAGTATTTCTGTGTGTGTCAATCGCAACCTATCTTCGATGCGCAATGCCTTTATGCTCAGCAAAGGGGGCTTAGATCGGGTTAAGTTGACTCAATTTAAAGTGGTCGACGCGACGCAAAAGCTCAGCGGTGATTTGGTGTATTCGGTGAGTGCCAGTTATCAACTCGTGTACAGCCCTAACATTGAAATGGAACTGCGCAAAACACTAGGCCTGGATAAAATCCGCTTTGTGTTACGCTCGAATTCGAGTGATACGGTATTTTACATTGGCGATGAGCGAATCGGCAGTGGTGAAACGGTCAATGTGTCTGGTGACTATGTAGGCTTGTACAATGTTAAAGCGGTCAATAACGGCAAAGTGCAATCCTTGCGTTTAACGCTTGAAAACGATGGTGACTACTATTTTCCCTTTTCAAACCCAGGTCATAGTAAGTCGAGTGCTACCACAGCAAAGAGGACAAACGTCACTCAGTCTGAGCGTAAAGCGCGACCAGTGACGTCAAAAACCTCTGGCAGTTCGACTACCGCTGCAGTAACACACAGCCAGCCCAAAACCGTTCAGATTCAACCCACTCATGTTGATCAATCTGGGAAAGTGATTGAGCCAGAACCGGTTGTGACGACGTCTGCTACTCAGCAAGACGCCGAGAAGTCGGCAAGCGTTAAGCCTTTGTCTGGCTCGTACAGCAACCAAGTTTTATATAAAGATCCGTCATTTACTTTTATTTTACCTCAGTCTAGCAATGCTGACGGTAAAACCCCGGCAGCGCTGAGTTTTGCTCAAGCCAAGCAGTATTGCGAGGAAAAGTTGTCATCGCGTTTGTTGTCAAAAGCAGGCTTTCAGTACATCAACCTTTATGTCGATATTCCTCAAGGTAACTACTGGATGTCCGATGGCAAGTTGTACTCGTCAGAGCGACACGATGAGGTCGCCAAAGACAGTAACAATAACCAATTTGTTTGTATGGTTAATTTGACCAAATAGTATTATATGACAATTGTTAATCAAAACATTTCATCGATAAAATAAAAATGCCGCATACAGCGGCATTTTTATTTTATTAATAAATAGAAAGATAAAGTTTATGCTAGTAATGGGATTTTTTAAGCGCCATTTTTATATTTTGTTAATTGTTTTCTTTTTTGTTCATACACTAGCAAGCCAAGAGCATTATTTTCTTCATAGTGATGTGTCTTTTTTATCTCAGTTAGTAGGGAATTCAGAATATAGAGATTTTTATCAATATTTTTATGAAGTCAATCCTCCGCTGATTGCTTATATTTATCATTTATTTCAACTTCCAACTCAATTGGGCATAATTGATCCTGTTCATTCATTACGCATCAGTATGTTGTTTTACTTGATGTTCATTATTATTTTATTAAATGTAATGCTGAAAAGGGTTCATTTAAATAATCGAAAAACTGTACTGGTTGCAGTATCGTTTGCTTTTCTCTTTGTATTACCAGTTGACTTTTTACAACGTGAGCATTTTATATTCACCGGATGTTTTCTTTATGTTGTAGTGATAGTGGCAAGAATAGAAGAGGTAAAGCTATCAAGGCTGATTAAGTGCTTAGCGATTTTTATTTGGTCACTGTCTATATGTCTTAAGCCACAATATCTCATGGTGCATATTGTGATTGAATGGTATTACATTCGTTCTGCTTATCTGATTAGTAGTGAAACTTGTATTAGAAAAAAATTGTGCTCAAGTCTTTTACTGATGTTACGGTGGGAGAACTTGTTATTAGTCTTAATTGGTATCAGTTATGTAACGATTGTAATACTCTACTTTCCTGCGTATTTTGATAAAGTTGTTCCGCTCGCTCGGGAGAATTATAGCGGGTACTTTAAGCCAATAAGTTCTTTGTTAGTTATGTGTGGTTTTGTTTTAGCTTGTACTTTACCAATTATTTTTTTTCTACGGAAACATACCATAAATAGTTTTAATAAAGTATTAGAGATAGTGTTTTATTCCTCTCTGTTGGTTTATGTAATGGGGCAGGCAGGTTTTTCTTATCATCTATTCTTGGCGTTTGGTATTGGTGTTTATTTTTTAATATTATGTATCATCGGGCAACTTGATAAGAGAAAGTTTAACTTTGTTTATACCATCTTTTTACTTTTTGTTTTTTGCGTTTATCAATACGCTTCAGTCATTAATATTCATCCTGTGAACTATAAAAATTCTTTTTTTGAGTTTAATGGTAAAACTGAAAAGCCAGTTTATCCCTTATTTGTTGAAAGTCAAAAAGTCTATTTGCCATTGTATGAGTCATTAGAAGAAATAACTAAACCTGGAGACAAAGTAATGTCTTTCAATGCTCAGATGGCACCATTTAATTTTTTGCGATCACACCTAAATCTGAAATGGGTTAGCCAGTTTCCGACATTATGGCCACTACCGATACTATTGAAACACCCAAATGATAGCCATAGTATTAGTGATTTAGACTTTATTCGTTCTATTCTGGTCTCAGATATTGAAATTATGAACCCGAATGTGATTTTGATTGATAATTCTAAAAAAATTAGTAGATTACCAAGTGGGTTTGATTTTTACGACTTTATGAATGTTAACCCGAAGTTCTCAGAAGCCATGAAAAAATATGAGAAATTAGACTCATTTATTTACGGTAAAGAAATTAAGATTGATATTTATGTAAAAAATAACCGCAATAATTAATAGTCTTTACAATCATAGCGTTAGATTAAGATTGTTTCTTCGCCACCAACACACACATTAAGCCACCTAAGATCCACACGCTCGCAATGACCAAACGCAGGGTTAATGCCTCACCAGCAAACAGGACACCGCCAAACGTGGCGATGACTGGGACAAATAACTGAACCACACCAGCTTGCATGGTGGTGATCTTACCCAATACTTGATACCACAGTGCGTAACCACAACCGGAAGCTAGTGCGCCTGAGGCTATGGCCAGTAAAACACCACGGGTTGTTAACGTTGGTGTTGATAGTACAAAGACCGTGAGCGCAATGACAACGGCAAAAGGAATCGCTCTAAAGAAATTATAGGCTGTTTCTGATGTGGGTTGCGTAGCTTTTTTACCCGCTAAGGTATAAAGCCCCCAGGCGATACCTGACAGTGTCATTAATACAAAACCAATCCCAGAAGGGGTGGTGAGGTTGGGCGCTATCAAGTAGACAAAGCCAGAGAAGGCCAGTACAAGGCCAAACCATTCAATCGCCTGGAAGCGTGCCCCTTGCCATAAACTGACACTGATCATCGTCATTTGCACCGCTGCGAACAGCACTAAAGCGCCAATCCCGGTGTCGAGTGATAAATAAGCATACGAAAATGCGACCGCATAGGTGGTTAGCATTGCCGCCGATAACCATTTTCCTTTTGACATCGCTGCCAAGGTGCTTTTAACACTATGGCGATGAGAACGTCGACTGAATTGCAGAATAAGCAAAAGGGTCGCCGCCCCAGACAGCAGTCGAATAGCGGTAAAGCTGCCCGCATCAATAGCCTGGTCTTGAAGTGCCAACCTTGCCAGCACCGAGTTAGCGGCAAACATGATTAGGGTGAGCAGTGTGAGCAGTAAAGTACTTAACATTATCTTCATCAATGGATGTGTGTATGTGACTAGCATAATGGCAATTGGGCTAACTTGTCACGGCAGTAAGGTTATGAGTTATAACTTTATTGCCGTGACAGCGAAAGTCTGTGTTTAAAGAGGACTTTGCTCACTGGCAGGGGGTAGTGTTTGAGGGGCTTTCCTCGTTAAGCATTTGTCAACCATGGTCCAAATGATCAACGTCAGCACCAGTGCGACCATCCCATCTGTCGCATAGTGCCAACCAAGGTGTATCGAGCCGATATAGATAATGGCGGCAAAGGCCCAAGCACAGTAACCTAATCCTTTGTGACGTTGTGAAACGGCAAGAGCAATTAATATCGCCATCGAGTTATGCATGCTTGGCATGGCAGAGATACCCGCACCAAAGCCACTTTCACTGTTGTTGTAAACATCCCAAAGCATGTTCTGAGTGTTTAGTGACCAAAGTTCAAGCCAGCCGTTATCGATCAAATATTGGTTTTGTTCTTGAAGTAATGCCATTAAACCTTGATAAGCTGGATTTTGTGGATGCAAGTAATCATAAAAACAAGGACCCACAGAAGACATCAATGTGGCAAATACATTGCCATTGATAAACCAGGTTAAAAAGAAGACTAAGAAAACTTGTTTTTTCCAATTGGATTCTTTGCTTAATATCAGATAAGCAACAAAAAATAACACATAGAAAAACCATAAATTATAAATGACATTGATGACCATGGTGGCAAAAGGGGATGAAAACAGCCAATGGGTAATTCGCCATGGCTCTGAACCAGCAAAAAGCCACTGATCAATGTGATGTAATGGCAGATCGAGATAAAAGGGCATGACCAGAGGTATGGCTTGCTTGAGGTTAGTGTAAATAGCCCCATTGATTGCAACGCAGAAAACCAAAGCGATTATGTTACCTAGCCGAGACCAATCGATTATAAACGGCTGTATTAACCTAACATAAGCCTTGATTGGGTGTGGCTCTTTTCGATACAAGAGTACAAAAAAATAGATCGCAAACGATAAAGCGAAAAATAGGCCAAAGATTCGAGTTAATCGCAAAAGAACTGAGCCAATTGCTAATGGTGTGCTCAATCCGATCGTTACAGCGCAGGCTTGATAAAATAAAAACAGTATTACGGTGAGTCCATAAACTTCTCTATTCAGCTTTAGAGGAGAGAATAACTTAGCAAAAATTGAAAACACAATGAAAAGCCAAAAAATTAAAGGTTTCTAAGGTTCGCAAACCGTACTCTGTATTTCAAGGATTTATTTCAAGCCGTTATTCCCCTAAAAGCGAATTTTTGCCCGACAGCCGCCATTTGAGTTATTGAGTAATTCAAATTGCCATTCGAAGCGTTGACAAAGGGTACTGATGATATCTAAGCCCAAACCATGACCTTGTGGTGATGGGGAGTGACCTAAGCCGCCCCCTTGATCTATTACAATGAGAGCACGATCTTGCAGGGACACGGTTATTTCACTGCTTTTCGGTGAGGCGGCAATCGCGTTACGCAGTATATTGCCAATCAGAATGGCCATCATCGCCGGCTCTGCCGCAATCATGGGTTCACCTTCGGCGAAAACCTTAATCGTGATGGATTTGTCGTCAGCTTGGGCCTGATTGTTATTGATAATCTCCTGTAGCTCTGCGGTATTAAAGCTTCGTTTTTGAGGATCGGACTCTTTCTCGTATCGCACTAAGCTCAACAGCGCATCGATCATGGTTTGCATGTCATTCGCGGCACTCCCAATCCGTTTGATCTGTTTGGTGCGAAATGCCTCATTGACATTGGTATTTAACAGTAGCGATTGAGAGCCGCGAATGACCGATAATGGTGTGCGTAATTCATGACTGGCATAACGAGCAAAATCTTGCTCACTTTTTAATAAGCGCGATAACTCAAGCTGGTTGTTATTGAGTTTATCAATTAAAGATTGAAACTCAATGACCGAGCCGGGAGGCAATTGATAGCAATAATCGGTTTCTCCTTTGGTGGCTTCGATTTGTTGTGTGATGTGTTCGAGTGGTTCGATTAAGCGCTGAGACAGGCGATAAATGATGTAACCAAACACCAAAAATAAGCCAAAAACACTCATCATGACATAGAGAATTGTCATGGTAATTTCTTTGCTGCTAAATTCCACTTGATCGATTTTGCTCAATAGCACTAAGGGGTAGGATTGGCCGTGATCAAAATAATAGGATAAGTAAACCATCCGCGAATGCCCTTCTGGGCCCGTTTCTCCTACAAAGGTTTGCCGCTTGGCTAGCAAAGTGCGAAAGGGTTCTGGCACCAATTGTAAATCGTTATAGGCGTCGGTCAGGCTGTCGAGCTTGATATGCCCCTGCCGATGTTCCTGTGTGTACAGTTGTAAAGCGGTTTGACTGTCAATATGAATTCGTCGTTCGCCCATTCGGTCTTCGGACCACTGTAAGGCACTAAAAATCGAGTAAATGATCAGAGCGCCAATAGCGAAAGAAAGCAGAGCAAAACTGGTGATCAGTCGGCCAATAAGAGATTTGGTGCTTTTAGTAAAGATCATGACTGTTTTTCCAATCGAAAGCCGACTTTAGGAACGGTGACCAACATTGCGTGTTCAAAGGGCTTGTCGAGAGCATTGCGCAACTGGTAAATATGACTGCGCAGAGCTGAGGTCTCTGCTTCGTCGTCGGGCCAAAGGGTATCGATGATGGTCTGTTTACTGACGACATTCGGAGCGCACTGACATAATAGTTCGAGGATCTTATAGGTGGTTGGGTTTAAAGGAAGTTTGTACTGACCGCGAAACGCACGTCTTTCTTTGGTGTAAATGGTCAACTCGCCAAACTGCAATTGCGTTAGCGCCACTGAGCCTCGATACCGTTTGTATAACGCCTGCAGTCGAACGAGCAAAATATCGAGATCAAACGGCTTAGCCAAGTAGTCATCCGCGCCCTGTGAAAAGCCTTTTAACATATCCTCTTTGCCATCGAGTGCTGTTAGCATCAGTACAGGCGTCGCGATTCCCGCTTGACGAAGGCGTTCGCATACTTCAAACCCGTTCATTCTTGGCAGCATGAGATCGAGGATAATCACATCAAAATCGGTCTGCTTAGCTAACTCTAATCCCAACTCGCCGTTATCCGCGTAATCGGCTTCGATATGTTGTGATTCACAAAAGTCACATAGGATGCCGGCGACTTGGCGGTTGTCTTCGATAATGAGTACTTTTTTCATGCGGCTTGGCTTAGTCAATCGGGCTTTGAGAGTGTCATAGTATGGCATAGAAGAGCACATCCGCCGTGAAAAAAATGTCAACGACCTTTTGTCGATGGCACGTCGAGTAGTCTGATGCCATTGTTAAAAATGATGAACTCGCTATGAACTCAACTCAGACCAATGTAGTGGATATCCACCATCCCGTGACCGTTTCAGTCATTGTGCCTTACTTTAATGAACAAGCGGTATTAGAAATCTTTCATCAACGCTTGCTTAAGGCGATCAAAGACATTAGTGAAACCTTTGAAGTCATCTATATCGATGATGGCAGCGACGATTCGAGTTTATCGATTGTCGAAAGCCTGCCGCCATCCTCTGTTGTTATTCGTTCCATTGCCTTAAGCCGCAATTTTGGTAAAGAAGCGGCAATGAGTGCGGGGCTTGCTGTCTGCCAAGGTCAGTGTGCAATTATTATTGATGCCGACTTACAAGATCCCCCAGAGTCGATCCCTCTCATGATGGATAAATGGCGTCAGGGGTTTGATGTGGTCAATATGGTACGCCGTAAACGCGACGGTGAAACCTGGTTTAAAACCTTTAGTGCCAAGTGCTTCTACAAACTTATCAACGCGATTTCCTCAACGCCAATGGTGGAAAATGTTGGCGATTTTCGTTTGATCAGTCGCCCTATCATTGATCAATTAAACCAATTACCAGAAAAAAACCGTTACATGAAAGGGCTGTTTTCTTGGCCTGGTTTTAATCATTGTCAGGTTTATTTTGATCGCGATTCGCGAGTAATGGGGCACAGTAAATGGGGATACGTAAAGTTACTGGCTTTGGCGATGGATGGGATAACCGCTTTTTCAACCGCACCATTGAGAATGGCAAGCATCGTTGGTGCTTTATGTGTGATGTCGACAATAGTGGTATTCACTCGTCTGACGATTCTTAGCGCATGGTATGGCGAAACAATCAGTGCGCTCTCTTGGCTTAGCGCGCTTGGTTTACTCTTGTTCGGTTTTACTTTTTTATTTTTAGGTTTAATTGGTGAATACGTTGGCCGCACTTTGGTTGAAGCGCAAAATCGCCCCTTGTATGTGATTAAATCCGCCACTAAAAAGCCGCCTACCTATCAAACCCATAGCCCGTATGCCGATTCTGCAACGTCATCAGTCACAAGCCATCATACCAAGCAAGAGGAAAAAAGAGCATGAAGTTAGTGCGTTCTTCTCTTTGGTTAGGCCTAATTGCTGTTTGGCTTATCCGCCTGTTGAGCTTATCGGCATACCCATTAATGGACACGACCGAAGCTCGCTATGGTGAAATGGCGAGAATCATGGTTGAAACCGGAAATTGGATCACACCACAGTTTGACTATGGTGTTCCATTTTGGGGTAAGCCCCCCTTGTTTGCTTGGATGAGCGCACTGGGCATCAATACCTTGGGTGTGAATGAACTGGCGGTACGTTTCCCACACTGGTTATTGGGCCTTATCACGGTGGCTATGTTGGCTTGGTTCGCTCGCCGACAAGGGATCTCTGGTTTAAAAGCCGCGTTTGTTTTGTCTACAAGCGTCATCTTTACCATTGCCTCGGGGGCGGTGATGACGGATATGGCGTTAACCTTTTCACTGACATTAGCCATGATCGGTTTCTACCTTGCCTGGCATGAACATCGTCACTGGACTTATGTCGGCTTTATTGGTCTGGCCGTGGGGATGTTGGCGAAAGGCCCTTTAGTGATTGTTCTGATGGGGTTGGCAATCTTACCTTGGGTGGTGATCGTTTTTGGTTTTCGAACCGGGCTAAAGCGTCTTTTCACTGAGTTACCTCTGATCCGAGGAACCTTACTGATGCTCGTGATTTCAGTGCCTTGGTATGTATTGGCTGAGCGGGCCACCCCGGGGTTTTTGGATTACTTTATTGTCGGTGAACACATCAAACGCTTTTTAGTCAGTGGTTGGCAAGGGGATCTTTACGGAACCGCACACGAACGTTTGCGAGGGACCATCTGGCTCTATGCGTTGGCTGGTTTTATGCCTTGGTCATTGGTGCTTATTTATCGCCTGATGAATCCAAAGCGCTCTCGTCAATGGTGGCGGTTTTCGGCCGAGACCTTGTATTACGTCTTGTGGGGGATTGCTCCTATGGTTCTTTTTACTCTGGCGGGCAACATACTTCCAGCTTATGTTTTACCGGGGATCCCAGGTTTAGTGCTCTGGCTTTTAAGTCCGCCACGGACTCGAAAAACCAACGCTGACGAAAAATACACAGCGAAAGGGCTGTCGCAACATCACGCCAGTTTGCACAAGAAACCAATGGGTGAACGAACAAGTGGCAATATTGTGGCAAGCAACTTTGTGGGACACGCAACAAATACTGATATGCCGATGAGAGGTGCCTCACACTCAGGGGTCATCGTACCTTGTACATACCCGCAAACCAGCCACAATACATCGAGTTTCGCCCATGAGGGGGTTAAGACTTCTCGAGTTGAGCCGTTGTCGCAAGCGTATCAAAGTGTTGAACGACACCCCATTGCGGCAACCGGTAACCAACGTTGGTTAGCGATGGGCGGTTTTATTCCTCTTGCGTTAATTATCGCGGTGGTGGTGATCCAATTGGGCGCCGACGAAAAACGCAGCGATAAGGGCTTGTTGAACAAGGCACAGCATGACCTGCCGGTCTATTACGTTGGTAAGAGGCCGTTTTCAGGTCAGTTTTACAGTCGAGGTCAGGCTAGACTCGTCGATGAGGTCACACATTTCCCTGACAAATTTCAAATTATTGGCAAGCCCAAGCAGGTCTCACGTTGGGCAAATCAATCGGGTTGGCGCTGCCTACTCAACTGGCAAGGAAAAAGTTCAAGAGGTTTATATGTCTGCCAATAAAATGATGTTACTCAAACAACAAGTAAAAATAAAACAACAATATCAACGGTTTTTGTTAGTCGGTGCTTTGGGTTTTTGCTTTGATGCCTTGTTGTTTGCCTATTTAAATCACTTGCTCTTGTGGCCATTATTCACATCGCGGCTGGTGGCGTTTATCGCTGCGGTGCATTTTACTTGGTTGGGGAATCGATTTTATACCTTCCAATCTCAAGCCGGGTCGTGGTCTGGTCATCTTAAGGAGTGGGCGGCGTATGCCTTCAGTGCTTGTTTATCGGCGATACCGAATTTGTTGGTCTTTAAAGGGCTGGTGTCTCTGTTACCGTCGCAGCCTTTTTGGCAACTCGTCGCCTTGACACTGGGCGTGATTGCCGGCTGTTTGAGTAATTACACCTTAAATCGGCTGTGGGTGTTCAAACGCCGTCGACCGCTTCTCGTCACTCCTAAATAACGCCGAACCCTTTCTTTGTAACCGCTTACCCTGATGGCAAATAAGGTTGCGTATTTGCCATCAGGGTTTATTGACAACCGACTCTCTCTGGTTGGTATTATTGTTACCCGATGAATTGGACGCCTGAGATGATGTACCCCTGAATAGTGGCTAATCGCAACGACGCGAGCTCGGATAATCCTTGGCGAGCGTAGCCAGTGTCAGAGCAGCAAGATCTAGTGACAGAGCCTTTTTATGACCGGAGAGAGGAATGCAACCAGACTTATTCGCGCCAAGCGAGCCCTCGGGCAACAACCTTCTTCCTTACGATGGCGAAGCCCATTACCTAGAAACGCTTTTTAACGACCAAGAAAGCGCGCAATGGTTGGCGATACTCTCTGAGTCTATCCCTTGGCAGCGCGATCAGGTCACGATGTTTGGCAAAACCATCACTACCGACAGGCAAGTGGCGTGGTTTGGTACTCAACCGTATTTGTATCGCTACGCACAACACACCAAACAAGCCCAATTATGGACGCCCCCATTACTGGCGATCAAACAGCGAGTGGAACAAGTGACAGGCGAGTGCTTCGATACTTGTTTATTGAATTTCTACCAACACGGCGAGCAGGGGATGGGATGGCACAGCGACAATGAGCCCGAACTCAAGCGCGAAGGCGTGATCGTCTCCATCAGTTTTGGTGCAGAGCGAAAGTTTGTTTTTAAGCACAAAGCCACCAAACACAAGGTTGAGCTCTGGCTGGCGAATGGCAGTGCGCTGATCATGGGCGGCCCCATTCAGCAGTATTGGCTACACACTTTGCCCAAAACCAAAAAGGTCAACCAACCGCGGATAAACCTTACCTTTCGTCAGATGGCAAAATGAAGGCTGCAATGGCGAAAAGGTGAGCAATCTCTAATCTCTTGTCCGAACAAGGCCCGACCACAGTTAACCTCTACGCGGATTTATGCAATACTGATTCGATAATAATGCAGTTTCATTTTGAGCGGATACTAAGTGGCGTGGTGATGGAAGAAAACACAGTCGAACAAACCCAAAAAAACAGTGGTTGGCAAAGGTTTAAAAGCCAACCGTGGTGGATAAAATTAACGGCGTATTTGGTCCTGTTATACGCTGTGTTTTTACTTTTGGCTGGGGTGGTGCTCCCTGCCGCGGCGAAACATTATGCGCCGCCGTGGCTTAGCGATACCTTGGGCCGCCCCGTTGCGATCAGTGATGTTAAATTCAATCCGTTTTTGTGGCGCGCTCGCATCGACGGTTTTGTCATTGGTGAGGCACAAGAAAAGACACCAGGCGACGCGACCGAGACCGGTGTTTCTGCAGAGCAGGCGCTGTTCTCGTTTTCTCGTCTCGAAGTCGAACTGCAAGTGTGGCGTTCGCTATTGGATTTAACCCCGACCGTTGATCACATTTTCCTTCAACAGCCCCAAACCACCATTGCCCGTGTGAGTAACGAGCGCTTTAGTTTTAGCGATATCCTCGATCACTTAGCAAAACGCGCTGCGCAAAAAGAACCAGAACCCGAGCAAGAGCCGCAAGAAGAAAGCGGCATCCCAGCCTTGTTACTCAACCAATTGGTGATCAGTGACGGCGCGATTTATTATGACGATCAACCGACCGGCAGCGCCCTGAGCTATGACGATCTCAATTTTGCTATTAAAGATTTTAACACCCATTACTTAATCACAGAATCGACGCCATCGGCAGACTCGCTGGGCAACGATTATCAAGTGAACTTTGTGACCAACAAAACCGGTCAGGTGAGCCTCAAAGGGCAAGTACAACTTCAGCCGCTGAAACTCAACGGCCAAGTGGCACTTAACAAGATTGCCTTGACGCCTTTGTGGTCGTTTGTCAAAGCGCAAATTCCTGCCACTTTGTCTTCTGGCCAGTTGAATTTCACCAGTCGTTATCAAGTGTCACAAAAACAAGATCAGTTAGTTTGGCAAATCGATAAAACCCGTTTGTCGCTGTTGGATTTGGCGTTCTTACAAGGTGATGAGCAAAAGATCTCGTTGGGATCGCTTAAACTCGGCGATATTAAAGCCGATAGCCAAAGCCAAAAAGTCACCATCGATGGGTTAATGCTCGATAAACTTGACGTGAACGGCGCCTTTAAACAAGGCGAATTGGATTTAGTCTCTTTGTTTATGCCTAAAACCGACCAGGCTTCACCGGCGACCTCGTCAGCTAATTCACAGGTTGAGAAATCTGACGACGCTAAGGCCCAAGAGTCTAAAGCTCAAGTGGCTAATTCTGACAGTAACACCACTGCCGAGCCGGCTTGGCTGGTTGAACTCAAGCAGTTTAAGTTAACGCAAAGCAATATTCTGCTGCACGAGCAAACCATTGCCAAAGATATGGTTTGGCAAGTGTCTCCTCAAGTCACATTAACGGGTATTCGCAGCGATCTATCGAGCCCAATCGACTACCAGGTTTCGTTGGCGATGGCCGGGCAAAACCAGCAAGCGCCGCAAACGTTAAGTAGCCAACTGGAGGCAAAAGGGCAGGTGGCGCCACAGTTAGCTGGGGTTAAAGGCGATATCACCTTAAGTGAATGGGCATTACCTTGGTTACAAACCTATCTCGAGCCTTATGCGCACATCGCGGTGAAAGAGGGGCGACTCAATGCCAAACTTGCCCTCGATTGGCAGCAAGACAGTGGCGCGACCATCAAGGGCGAAACCAATATTGACGGCCTGAATGTCGTCGATACGCTGATGAATAAACCGCTGTTAAAATGGCAAGATTTGGCCTTGATCGGGTTAGATTTTGATCAACAGAAAAACCACCTCGCCGTTGATACCGTGGCGATTGATCAGCCGTACTTTACGTTGCAGATTGATCAACAGAAAAAAACCAACGTCAGTCAATTAGCAAAAACGACGTCGGCCACCCAAGCGGCCTCTCAAGATGAGTCGCACAGCGATGCACCGTCTCCTGTGGCCAATGATCCATCGTCAAGTACGGCACAGGCCAGCAGCGCACCTGCCTTTAGTTTTGATATCAATAACATCAAGATTATTGATGGGGCGACCGATTTTGCCGACTTATCATTGACGCCGAGCTTTGCCGCCAGTATTGAACTGTTAAACGGGGTGATTTCACCGGTCAGTTCTGAGCCAAGCAAAACCACTAAGATTGACTTGTCTGGTAAAATTGACCGCTATGCTCCTGTCAGTGTTACTGGCACGGTTAAACCCTTTAGCCCGACCCCAGAACTCGATATTGGTTTCTCAGTTGAAGGGGCGGAGCTGACGTCGGTGAGCCCGTACTCCGGGACATACATGGGCCGTTACATCGATAAAGGCTTATTGTCATTAGATGTACAATACTCATTGCAAGACAATCAGTTACGTGGTGAAAACCGCGTCGTGATCGATCAGTTAAAATTGGGTAAAGCGAGTAATTCTAAGCAGGCGCTGAACTTGCCTCTTGGCTTGGCGATTGCGTTGTTACAAGATCGCAATGGCGTGATTGATCTTGGCTTGCCGGTCAGTGGCGACCTCGACAGTCCAAGCTTTAGTGTTGGGGGGATCATTCTAAAAGCGCTTGGCAATGTGATCACCAAAGCCGTTACCGCGCCGTTCTCCTTTTTGGCGAACTTGGTTGGCAGTGATGAGCCATTAGACAAAGTGGCTTACCTAGCTGGCAGCAGCGAACTCACCCCTGATGCGGTCAAAAAGCTCGATACCTTGGCAGAAGCCTTGACCAAGCGTCCGAATTTAAATGTCGATGTTCAGGGGCAGTTAAATGAAAAAGAAGATGCTCGCAGCCTTGCCGAACAAAAAGCACAAGCGCTGTTATTAGCCCAGCCATTGGTGGTGATTTGGCCTGAAGACTTCTCGCCAAGTGAAATCGCCCAGCACGCCAACATCGCAGAGGCGTTGCAAACGGTTTATCAACAGCAAGTGGCTGACGACATTGATCAGCAGCGCCAGGGTATTATCGATCAAGCGACCCAACAAGGCCAAACTTTAACAGAGGAGCAGGTGAACACCTCTTTAGATATTCTTCTGTATCAAAAGTTGGTCAGTGCTCAATCGGTCAGCCAGCAAGAGATGGTGGCACTCGCGACAGCGCGTAGCCAGGCCGTGAAGCGTTATTTGGTCAATGAAAATAACATCAAATCGTCACGGGTGTTTATCGTGACTGGGCGTGGTAAAAAGAACAACAGTGCCGAGGCCAGTTTGAGTGTCAAAGCGCCGTAATCACGGACAGTCATCGAGATTAATTTAGCAAAAATGTAAGAGCAATGGCCCCGTATCCTTTCGTCGGATCACGGGGTTTTTTTTGCTATTTAGTCGGGAGAATTAATGGCAGTGTTAAATTGGAAATGCCCCGAAATGTGTTAGAACTGATGATCTCGCATTTCAGAAAGTTCTCCTTTGACTTAGTTTATCTAATTCTTCTAATATAAGACATATTTACTATCGCTTTGTCGGTAAAGTTAGGCTCGGTATAGGAAAGGATAAAATGAATTTAGGGGATGTAGCTAAAAGTCTTACGTCTTACGTCTATGAGAAAGCTACAAGTCCTTTTTTATGGATTTTTGCTGTATGTTTCTTTTTGGATCATTGGAATGATTTATTAGTTTTATTTTTTTCAGAAGACGATATTTATGCAAAGATTTCATACATTTCAAACAGTATTGAAATGTCAACTATCCTTAATAGCACTGAAAGTAGTTTTTACTATATATTGACTCCTCTGTTGTCAGCTCTGGTTATTTCTTTTTCTTACCCTCTGTTAAATATTTTTGCATCTGTATGTTATGACTTCTCTTTATATGCAAGAAACAATATCAGTTTTTATTTTGATTCAAAAAAATTCTTGAGCCGAAGTGATTCATTAGAACTAAAGGATGAGCGAACTGAACTAATAGAAACATTTACAAAGCAATTGCAAGATAATCAAAAACAACTACGTGAATCGCAGAAGCAATTTATGAACTCACAATCTAATTGTGCCGCCTTGTTTTGTGCTTTAGGTTTTTCAAAAGGATTTGAAAGCCTTTTACCCTATAGTGATTTGTTTAGTTCTTTCGTGGCAAAAACTGAGCAGCACCGAGACTTACTTATTGGACTTGGCGCATTAAATTCTCAACACAGTGGCGCTAGTAACGTTAAGGTATCTAATTTAATTACGGGTCTTGGTACTCTAGATTTTCTTCCGAGCTTGGAACATTTATCTGATGAGCAAATACTTAACGTTGTTATAGAGTTAGTAGAGAGTGGAGCTATCGTTCCAACATATAGAAGAGTAGGTGGAGGTAAAGATAAAGTAACAACCGACACAATCATCACACTAAGCCCAAATGGTCGAAGGTTCGTGCAATCTATGAATTTTATTCGTAATGGTAACTTTAGCGGTGCAGTAAATACTAGCCAGCAATGATTATTTTCTGCATCATTAGTTAGGGCACTATGCTAAGTGAACTTTCCATACTTAAAGTTATTCTTCTTTCGCAAATTTAAGTCCGGACTCTAAACAATTTCTGTCTATCAACGTGTCAGATTGACCTCGGCTATTTGGCACGAAATTGCCCCAAAGTGTGTTTAGCCAGTTTTTCACTACGTGATAAAAATGCTAGTTTCACCATACAAAAACTAATCATCTAACCTTCAATCATTAACCCCAAAAAAGCTATTCGTTACCTACTGTCAGGACATTGTTCACTCGTTCTCTGATGCGGTCTAGATCAGGTATTTCTTTATGCACTTTGTGGTGTATTATATCGGAAAAGTTAGACAGTGATGGTGTGTTGCGCGACGAGGTAAGAAGAGTAATACAAAAGAGTCTACTGAGATGGTAGCTATTCAATCTCTTACTCAAGCAGATAAACCAGCCAAAATGAAATTTAAAAGAAAGCGCCACAAACATGCGTTGAAATCCAATTAAGCTAGGGAATATAGCAATGAAAATTGCCCATATAGATATCCAAAACTTTCGGAAATTAAAGAATTGTCGTGTAGAGCTTGCAGAAGCTAATACTATTCTTGTTGGTGCGAATAATAGCGGTAAAACCTCAGCGATGGATGCGCTGATCATGTTTTTGAGGAAATCAAAACGGAAAGAGCTTTCTACTACCGACATCACTCTAGCTAATTGGAACAACATTGATCAAATCGGCGCTAACTGGGTAAGCACTGGAGAAGAACGACAACCCGATTTGACACAAGACATTTGGCGTGAGCAGTTTCCGTCGATTGATATTTGGTTGGACGTCGATGTGTCACAGATCCACTATGTCCGCCATCTTTTACCAAATCTGGATTGGGACGGGGGCTTACTGGGGGCTAGGTTGATTTTGGAACCTAAAGACCCTGAAGAACTATACAAAGCTTACGTGTCTGCACACTCGGCAGCTCAAGCCACTTTAGCATCTCGTAACGGCAAAAATGGTAATAACAACTCATCAGCTTTGACATTGTGGCCAACATCAATGCGAGATTTTTTGGACAGAAATCTCCAAAGCTATTTCACTGTCAATGCTTATGTACTAGACCCAAATTTAGCTAATCTAACGCAACCACAGCCCTTCAAAGAATACATGGAGGCAATGGAAAACGATCCGTTTGATGGTTTATTTAAAGTAGATATCATTAACGCACAACGTGGATTTTCAGATCCCAATTCAGGTGAAGGAAGCACTAATAGCGAACGACGTTTATCTGCTCAGCTCAGAAGCTACTTCGATAAGCACCTCAATCCGAATGAGCTGCCAGAAGAAAGCGATCTTGATGCCCTCGAAGCAATGGAGGCTGCCAGAGTCGCATTCGATGAAAAGTTGAAGAGTAGTTTCAGTAATGCGATAGGGGAGCTGGAGGGGCTTAACTACCCGGGTTTTAGTGACCCCCAGATTTTGCTCTCAAGCAAAGTAAATCCGTTGGAAGGCTTGAATCATGACTCAGCAGTTCAGTTCAACGTATTGCGCGATAACAGTACTTCTCAAGAGGGGTTTTGCTTACCGGAAAAATATAACGGACTCGGTTATCAAAACCTCATCTCAATGATCTTCAACCTCATCCGTTTCCGAGATGAATGGATGCGTGTAGGTAAAGCAGGCAAACGAGAAGAAAACAGTAGCAAGCGCATTGAACCTATTCACCTCATGTTGATTGAAGAACCTGAAGCTCACTTGCACGCACAAGTTCAACAAGTATTCATAAAGAAAGCTTACAGCGTTCTAAGAGCTCACTCAGATCTTGGAGGTAAAAAGCAGTTTTCTACTCAAATGGTGGTTAGCACGCACTCCAGCCATATTACTCACGAAACCGACTTCACTGGCTTGCGCTATTTCCGAAGAATCCCAGTTGCAACAGCCAGGGACGTACCCTGTGCCAGTGTTGTAAATATGTCAACGATATTTGGTATTGAGCGAAAAAAACAAGCAAATGGGCAAGATCCTGAAGAACAGAGAAGAAATGAAACTGCGCAGTTCGCAACACGCTATCTAAGAACAACACACTGCGATCTATTTTTCGCAGATGCCGCAATCCTGATAGAAGGACCTGCGGAACGAATGCTGGTGCCTCACTTCATCAAAAACCATTGCCCCGAACTTGATAAAAGCTACATCTCATTACTTGAGATAGGTGGTAGTCATGCTCACCGTTTGCGTCCGTTAATTGAAGCCTTGGGGATACCGACGCTGATCATTACCGACTTAGATTCTCTGGAAAAGGAAGATACTGGAGAAAAAAATGCTAAGGGTGAACCTAAGTTCAAGACAAATAAAGCTAGGCCCCAAATAGGTCAAAATCAATTAACTGGAAATGATACGCTAAAGACTTGGGCTCCGAGTACAACTGATTTGGATGAAGTAATTGGGGTTTCTTCAGAGAAGAAAACAGCAAGCTGTGGAAAGGTTCGGGTAGCTTACCCCTCCAAAATTATTGTTACTCTCCCCCCTGACAACAAGGGACTAACAGGATTTAGATCCGCTATTCCTTACACATTCGAGGATGCTTTGGTATTGGCCAACCTTCCAACCTTCCAGCGTATGACCCAGGTCACAGGCCTCACAAAGAAAATGGCTGATGCCACTAAGAAGGCATCCTTCGATGAGACCTGTGAAGACATGTTTAACGCACTGAATAAGAGTGCTAAAAAAGCAGAGATGGCTCTAGATCTACTCTATTTAGTGGATCTCAGCACTTTTCAACCACCATATTACATACGAGAAGGGCTATCATGGCTTAAAACAACACTTGAGGAGTTAGCTCACCCAAAATCGACTCAGGAGGTTGGTTCATGAAAGGCATTAATGTTGATGAGGTCATCTATAGTTGTCTTAATCTTGATGCCCCTAAGAGCTTTTTTCTATTTGCCGGAGCTGGCTCGGGAAAAACACGTTCATTGGTAGAAGTGCTAAAGCGATTTCGTGAGCAGAACATACATCGCTTACGAGTAAATGCTCAGCAAGTAGCGATCATTACATACACCAATGCAGCATGTGATGAAATCAAGCGTCGTTTGGAGTTTGATCCAAGCTTCAGTGTTTCAACAATTCATAGCTTCGCTTGGGAACTTATAAAACCTCACCCAAACGACATTAGAGGCATGCTCAAAGCCAGTCTTCAAACCGATATTAAAGAACTTGAAGAAGCTCAGCGTAAAGGACGCGAAGGTACAAAGGCAGCTGAAGACAGACGTCGACAGATCGCATCAAAACAAAGGCGACTGGGCTCACTTGATAGAGTTCGGAAGTTTTCATACAACCCCAACGGAGGTAATACGGGCAGCGACTCACTTAGCCATTCAGAAGTAATTGGTATGACCGCCGAACTCCTAACAAACAAGCCTCTCTTGCAACAGATCCTTATTCGCAAGTTTCCAATTTTACTTGTAGATGAGAGCCAGGACACCAAGAAAGAGCTGATTGAGGCACTCTTTGCTGTTCAAGCATCTCACAAAGAGCAGTTTTCAATGGGTCTATTTGGGGATGTAATGCAACGGATCTACAACGACGGCAAGGAGCATTTAGGTCAAGACTTACCTGATGACTGGCTGACTCCCAAGAAGGAATACAACTACCGTTGTCCACGGCGGGTTGTAAAGCTTATCAATAGAATTCGTGAGGATGTTGACCAAAACGTTCAACTACCGGCCAAAGACGCAGAGGGCTTTGTTCGTCTATTTATCGCAAATACCAAAGACGAAATTGATAAGGCGGTATTTGAAGAATCGATTTGCCAAGAAATGGCAAACATTACCGGAGACGAACTTTGGATAGAAGATAGAAAGAACAGGAAAACACTAACTTTAGAGCATCATATGGCTGCAAGGCGAGGGGGGTTTTCAAGCTTCTTTGACCCTCTGTATGCAATTGATAAGCTCAGGACTAGTTTACTTGATGGTACCCATGCTTGTATCACCCTTTTCTCAGGCCGAGTTCTACCACTTATCGATAACTTGAAGTCAGGGAATAAGTTTGCTGTTAGCCGAATCGTAAACAAATACTCCCCTCTTATCTCTGCTGAACATTTACAAGTCAGTAGTAACCCTAGAGCGGAACTGGATAAGGCCAAGCATGCTGTTGATTCACTCCACGGTTTGTGGGATGGAGCCTCAGAGCCTAGCCTGCACAGCATACTCAAAGAAATCCATCGTAGCGGACTATTTCCTTTACCAGAAACTTTAGCTGTTATCGCAACTAGAGATGAGGAAAAAGAGTATCAAGAGCCTGAGAGTGAACGTGATATCAATCCAACTATTGATGCGTGGGACAATGCTCTTAAAGCAAAGTTCAGCGAGTTTAAAGCTTACGTTCAGTATATTTCAGACGATTCAGAATTCGGCACCCATCAAGGTATCAAAGGGCTTGAGTTTCCCCGAGTTATGGTCGTACTAGATGATGAAGAGGCTCGTGGATTTTTATTCAGTTATGACAAACTATTTGGAGCTAAGCCTCTCTCAGAAACAGATCAGCGTAACCAAAGAGAAGGCAAAGAGACTGGAATTGATCGAACCAAAAGACTCTTTTATGTCACTTGCAGTCGAGCTGAAGAAAGCTTGGCTGTTATCGCCTATACAAACGAACCCGAAGAAGTAGCTAGGACAGCACTCCAGCAAGGTTGGTTTGACGAGGGGGAGATTATCCACCTTCCAAAAACTGTGTTGGAATAGTGAGTTAGGAGAAAATGGTGAACCAGAGAATAGGGTAGGCTTTGCTCACAGTGTTCAAGCTCGAATCAGTACACCTAGTATCAATTTAGGCGGAATATACGAAAATCGAAGAGCCAAAAGCTTGGTCACTACCCTTGTCAATCATTGGTGTGTTTTTAACACTAGTTTTCGGGGGTTGGTCTACGGCTTTGAGTATTCGTCAGTCTAAGCTCTTTAAAGCTAAGGCTGTTTGCTCTACTCCGGCATTTTAATATAAAAAACGTCTAAGACTTCAACTTACTTTTCCTAATGAGACAGAAACGAAATAGTGCGGTTAGCTTAACTCGTTTCTGTCCATAGGCTTGCTGATGGGGCATGAAACACTAAATTGCCCATGATGTCTCAGCAAAGTGACACGCAGTTAACTCACATCAGAGCTTTGAGGAAATAAATAAAAGGTCTATCCTAGTTCCCTTATGTGTTTAGTTATATTATTTCTGACGCCGAAAAATTCTACAGCATGATTAATATCAAATAATACGGATGTGGCAGCAGCCAAGTCCCACAATCGATTGATTCCTTTAAACAGTGCATGAATACTAAGACGTAAACTACCCTCACATTAAGATACGGAAATTAAATGCCTTGGACTTCGGAGCATATTAACTGGCTCACTGATACAGGTGAACGACTGAAAACTGCCGATGGGAAGGAGGTAGAAATTTGGGCGTTCCATCATAAGAAAGACGAGGCTGTACTCTCCGCTTGGGCAAAACACTTTCGCAACCACTATTGCTTGGATACCGATATAGATTTCCTCAGAGGTCAGCAATCTCGTAAAGACTATCTCAATACTCTTAAATTCCCTTGTAGCTCAACAAAGCTTGGCCCCGGAATACGAGCGGGTGATTTTGGTGAAATTCTCGTTGCTGACTATCTTCAATGGTGTCTGGGCTTCTGGGTTCCCAGAATACGGTGGTCGTCGAAGGTTGTCCGAGATGAGTCACCCAAGGGCAGTGATGTTATTGGTTTTCGCTTCTGCAACCTGGATTACTCGACATCTCCAGAAGACCTTCTAATTGTATTCGAAGCTAAGACTCAGTTCTCAGGATCTGGGAAAAACAGATTACAAGATGCTATTAATGATTCAGCAAAAGATCACCTCAGAATAGGTGAATCGCTCCACTACATTAAGCAAAAGCTATTCGAGAAAGGAAGCAGAGGCGAAGCTCAGCTAATTGATCGATTTCAGAATCCAGTTGACATACCATATAAAGAGTCATTTGGTGCTGCGGCAATCATCTCAGATGAACATTTTGATGCAAATGTTATAGGGTCTTCGAATTGCGAGACAATCCCGAAGTCTCCAAAATCAAAGGAACATATCTCTCATCCGAACAGTGAAAATCTGGTTCTCTTAGTTATAAAGGGGGTCGACATGATGGCTTTGGTCCACGAACTATACAGGAGAGCTGCGGATGAAGCCTGAACAGAAATCCCAATTACTGCTTGGCGTCACGCGGTCAAAGGCTAAGATGATTGAGTATAGTGTTCCGGATGAACATCACATTAAAATCACACAAGATCCAGCCAAGCTTTTTCCTATTTCAATCGGCCTACTGGGTGACCTTGCCGCTACTATGAACCGAGACAATCCGGATCCCGAATTACTCTCCGATCTGAGGAGAAGCCTACTCTTTTCTGCCCATTTTTTTGATTCATATGTCCAGTCAAAGTTGAATGAGAGTCTGGATCCATATCTCCTACTAGTTGGAGCTTCTTCATACTATCTTTGTGATTTACCTGGAAGCGCTTCGGTACTAGCCCGGAAAGTAGATACTGATTTTCCAGATCTGGATGCTTACGGCCTGGAGAATCTTATTTTTTGGATGTTGCGAGGAGATATCTCTACATATTT
The DNA here is from genome assembly GCF_040957575.1 of Vibrio sp. HB236076. Lineage (NCBI taxonomy): Bacteria > Pseudomonadati > Pseudomonadota > Gammaproteobacteria > Vibrionales > Vibrionaceae > Vibrio > Vibrio sp. HB236076. The sequence continues at coordinate 101,813 of NZ_CP162602.1, read as the reverse complement.
TGGTGGTGCAGAGGGAGAACTCGGAAATTATATTGATGTCGTTTTCGAGGCGTTAGTAGAGTTTGTCAAGAATGGCACTGGTGAAAAAGAACTCTTAGACAAGCTTAGACAGCTAAGGAGTGCTGTTTATGAATTAGGTTCCCCTAGGCAGCTTCTTCTCGGTGATATTGCTACAGCCCTAATCAGAAAAAAAATTCAGAACTCCTGTTGGAATGCTCTTCCTTTCTATTCAGGGCTTTCAAGGAATAAATGGCAATCCTCAATTCAGAAGAAGTCTTTCATCAAAGAGCTGTGGCCAGCACAGCACCTGTTGGGAAGAGCAGATGTTCTCAAAGGTAAATCTGCTATCGTTCAAATGCCTACCAGTGCGGGAAAAACAAAAGCAGCCGAAGTTATTCTTCGTAGCGCGTTTCTGGCAGATCGCGTAGCACTGGCCATTATCATTGCTCCGTTTCGGGCACTATGTCATGAGATAAAAAACAGTCTCATTGAGGCGTTCCACGACGAACCCACTAAGGTGGATGAATTATCCGATGCCCTACAGACCGACTTCGAGATTGCCGAACTTTTGGGGCACCAACAGATCCTTGTTGTTACTCCCGAGAAGTTGCTTTACGTCCTTAGGCATGCTCCAGAGCTGGCAGATCACATTGGGCTATTAGTTTTTGACGAGGGCCACCAGTTTGACAGCGGCACCAGAGGCATAACATACGAACTACTCCTGACATCATTGCGCTCAATGATCCCTGAAAGAACTCAGAAGGTGTTAATCTCGGCTGTTATCAGCAACGCCAAGTCTGTCGGAGAGTGGCTGAACGGGGAACCTAATGTTGTTGAAGGCACGACTCTAATTCCGACCTTCAGGTCAGTCGGGTTCGCGAGCTGGCTTGATCAATTGGGAAGGATCGAATATGTCGACAGCCGTAATGCCGAACAAGGCGAGTTTTTCGTTCCGAGGGTAATCGAAAGATTCACTCTTGGACGGAAACCAAGGGAAACCACTGAACGTTTTTTTCCAGAACAAGCGATGAAACCTAATGGCAAGCCAAATCCTGATTTTGGGAAAACAGTAGCACTTTATCTAGGGTTGAGATTGGTCCCGAATGGTAGTGTCGCTATTTTTTGTGGGAGAAAATCAACAGCAGCAAGCATCTGCGATAAAATCGTCGATATTATCGAACGAGGCGCCCCCTTGGCCTTGCCGTCAGATTTCTCTGGCACCCAGGAAGTTGAACGGCTGAGACATCTGCATGTCGAAAATCTCGGTGCTGACGCCCCGGCGTCACAAAGCGCGGCTCACGGCGTTTTTTCCCATCATGGAAATACGCCGCATGGTATCCGTCTGGCGGTGGAGCATGCCATGCGCAACGACCTTGTGCGATTCGTTGTTTGCACATCCACATTGGCACAGGGCGTAAATCTTCCGATTCGATATCTCATCGTGACCAGTGTTTACCAAGGTATGGAGCGCATCAAAGTTCGTGATTTCCACAACCTTATTGGCCGAGCGGGTCGCGCCGGGATGCATACTGAAGGCAGTATCCTGTTTGCAGATCCGCTAATCTATGATAAGCGAAAGGTCCGTAGGGACAAATGGCGCTGGGAGCAAGTGAAAGAACTCCTTGAGCCTTCTAATTCAGAGCCATGTATTAGTAACCTCTTATCGATCTTCGACGCCATCAAGAGTGATGACGAGAAATTCATCATCACAATGGAGGCTCTGGATTTTGCCAAGGCCTACATCAACGATCCCGATGAAGTTACACAGTATGCTGCTAGGATAGCCGCACAACATCGGAACAAAGGATTCTCAAGAGATGGTGTCGAGCGGCAGGTCGCCTGGAGAATCAACCTCATCTGTGCCGTCGAGAGCTTCCTGTTATCCCATTGGGATGAATCCGAGGATGGTCTTTCAGAAACTGATGTGACCCGTCTGGCCGAAGGAACTCTGGCTTTCTTCCTGGCCGATGATCAGAAAAAGGAGCATATCCGTGAGTTGTTTCAGCTTCTTGCGGGGAACATCTCGGCAAATATCACTGATCCGGCTCGCCGCAAAATATACGGCAGAACACTTTACGGAATTCGGGATGCCCAAGCAATTGAGGGATGGGTTCAAGCCAACGTTGACAGCCTGCTTTCGATTGATGATGAAACAGAGGTGCTCGATCTTGTCTGGCCATTGCTTATCCGACATATCAACAGCGGCGTATTCACCAAGTTCGATAAGCCGGAGGTTCTTAAAGAAATCGCGCATGGATGGATCAGTGGAAAACCCTTTAACGATCTCCTCAAAATCATTCGAGAGCGAAAATGTAAGATGATTTGGGGCTCTCGGCGACGAGAGTTCAAGGTCGACCATGTTGTCGATGTTGGGGAAGGTAAGCTTGCTTACGAAGGAGCCCTCGTTATTGGCGCAGTGTGTGAACTCATCGAAACTCTGGGCCGAGACAGCGAGGACCTCATCAGTCGTCTGCATGTTTTTCAAAAGCGACTAAAATATGGGCTACCGACCGAAACAACCATAACTCTATACGAACTTGGCTTTTCGGACCGCGTCATCGCTCAGGATCTCACCACATCCTTGAGCCTAGATGCGCACCAGAAGAAGAATCTCGTGAAGGCACTGAAAAAAGATCGGGACGGAGCTAGGGCAGTGATGGAAAAATACCCAAGCTACTTTCAGGAGCGGATGAATGAGATCATGGGCTAATCACATTCATTCCGAAAGCAACCAGCGCCGTTAGTTCCTTGCTCTGCGTTTTGCTGCCGCTAATGTAAAGCGTCATCTGCATAGAAGTTTTAATCCGAAACTCAAAAATTAGAGCTTGGAATTCAACACGCTTTTGTCCAGAAACAAGTTACTTCCCAAGGTCACTGGATGAGTTCAGATAAAAGTCACTGCCCCTCACCGTGACCTCAAAATTTTCCGTTATTCCGCTACCCCAAAGACAGCGCTAATGTCAGTAACAACGGCAGGGTTAACAAGCCAAAAAAGTTGCCGAACAACACCATGGCCGCGACCTTATCGGGTTCATTATCCATCCGCTCAGCAAACAAGTAATTCATCACCGCGGGGGGCAACATGGTAAACAACACCATCATCTGCCGCTGCAAAGTGGGCAACTCAATAAAGGTATCAATCAATAAAAAGGCAATCGCGCCAGTCAATAGTGATTGTGCCGTACAAAGCAAACCAATTCTTAGCCCCGTCCAACGCATGTTTTTCATTTGTGAACCAAGCGAGAGCAGCATAATTGGCACCGCCGCTTGACCGAGTAAATGCGTTCCTTCGTACAGCGGGGCCCACAAGCCAATACCACTGAGGTTTAGCGCCAATGCCAGTAAGGTCGCCAAAAAAGTCGGCGTCTTTAAAATGTGTTTTATCGGGTTGCCTTGGCTCATGATCATCAGACCAAAACTGACGTGCAAGCACGATGAAATCACGAATAACAACACCGCGGAAGAAACGGCTTGGCTGCCAAACGTATAGGTAAACAGCGGGATAGCCAGGTTGCCACTATTGCGAAACATATGCGGCGGCGTCCAGGTTTTAAATCTGAGGCCAAAATAGCGACACAAAGGCCACATCACAACGAGCGGGACAAAAATCGACACTAAGGCGGCCATTAACAACGGCACTTGCTGTAAATCCAGCGGCATGGTCCCTAATGAAGAAAAGACCAAAGCGGGTAAGAAGAAGTCGATATTGAGGCGATTGATGGGGGCAAAGTCGGGGTTGATCGCACGTCCTATCACGTAACCAATCATGACTAAGAAAAACACTGGAAACAAAATACCAATAACAAGTTCGAACATAGCACACCGTGAGTTAGGTTAAAGCGATCGAATTTGATGATGCGCAAGAGAAACACCACGGGCAGTGCTGTGAGCTTCTTCCTTGAAGATCAAATTGCGTCGGGTAGAGCGTCGTCTACTTGCGCCACTATACCGACAGATGCTATGCCTGCCTAGTCATGACAACCAAACTCATAGCAAAGTGGTCGGTAAGTGGGTGACTATCGTCGTGAAATATGGGCAAATAAGTGTGATCTGGCTCATTGTTTAATTATTGATCTTATCAATCTATTCGATCGCAATCACATTTCAATTTCTGATCACTGGTGCTATCGAAACGTTTCGATATTATATCATCGAAACGTTTCGATGATGTTTTTGTTACACAGAAACGGCGATGAAAAGGGCAGGGTAAACTCACTTGCCAACACTTAAGCGCCGCACGTGAATAACCCGCACCATCGATCAACTGCTGCACAGAATAAGTCGACAATCAGCAGTCAATAATGACGATAAACGACAATACAGACTGTCAATAACGTGACACCCTACACAAAGGTCGAACAATGAAAAAAGCGACACTACTCAATGCTGAAGTCAGCCATCTGATTGCCCGTTTGGGCCACACGGATGAAATCACCATTGCCGATGCGGGTTTACCGATTCCGGCACCAGTTCAACGTATTGATTTAGCGTTAAAAGATTCGATACCCAGCTTTATTGATACCGTGACAACCGTATTGAGTGAATGCCAGATTGAAGCCCTGACGTTAGCCAGTGAAATGCGCGAACACAACCCCGAATGCCATCAACAGTTAATGGCGCTGATTGAGCAGGCTCGCCAACAAAGCGGCCGTGAGATAGTGGTTCATTACCTCAGCCACGAGCAGTTTAAAACCCAAACTCAGCGCAGTAAGGCGGTGATTCGCACTGGTGAGTGCACCCCTTATGCCAATGTTATTTTTCATTCTGGCGTGGTGTTTTAAGGAGCGTTTATGAAAGAGGCAATTTTACAACTGCTGGATATCGAAAAAGCGTTTCCCGGCGTAAAAGCCCTCGATAAAGCCAGTTTGTCGGTTTACCCCGGACGCGTGATGGCGCTCATGGGCGAAAACGGCGCTGGCAAATCGACCTTGATGAAAGTGTTAACCGGTATTTATCAAAAAGACGCTGGTCAAGTGCGCTATCAAGGGCAAAGTGTGAATTTTTCCGGCCCTCGAGACTCACAACAAGCCGGGATCAGTATTATTCACCAAGAGCTGAATTTGATCCCAGAGCTCAGTATTGCTGAGAATATCTTTTTGGGCCGTGAGATCACCAATCGCTTGGGCAAAATTCAGTGGCCGCAAATGCATCAGCAAGCGCAGCAGTTGCTCGACCGATTAAACATCAAACATAAACCCACTACCTTGCTTGGCGAACTGAGTTTAGGCGAGCAACAAATGGTGGAAATCGCCAAAGCGCTGTCGTTTGAATCGAAAGTGATCATCATGGACGAACCGACCGACGCCCTGACGGATACCGAAACGCAGTCGCTGTTTAAGGTGATCAACGAACTGCGCCAACAAGGGTGTGGAATTGTTTATATCTCTCATCGCTTGAAAGAAATTTTTGAGATCTGCGACGACATTACCGTGCTGCGCGACGGTCAGTTCATCGAGCAATGTGAAGTGGCCAAAATTGATGAGGACTACCTGATCGAAAAAATGGTCGGACGTAAGCTCGAAGATCAATACCCGCGTATCGCGCCACTGGCAGAAAAGAAATTAGGCTTAAAGGTGAATAACCTTTCTGGCCATGGCGTCAGTGATGTCAGTTTTCACGTTTACCAAGGTGAAATTCTCGGTGTCTCTGGCTTGATGGGCGCGGGGCGCACCGAATTGATGAAAATGATCTACGGGGCTCTACCTGCGCAATCGGGCACCATGGAACTCGATGGCGAGGCGGTGAACCCGACCACACCGCAACAAGGCCTTGAGTCTGGGATTGCTTACATCTCGGAAGATCGCAAAGGCGATGGCTTGGTGCTGGGGTTATCGGTCAAAGAAAACATGACCTTGTGTGCGATGAAGGATTTAACTCAGTGGGGCAAGATCAACCATGAGCAAGAGTCGTTTATCGTCGAGGATTTCATTCGTTTATTCAATATTAAAACCCCGAGCCAACAACAAATCATCGGTAATTTATCCGGTGGTAATCAGCAAAAAGTGGCGATTGCCAAAGGGTTGATTACTCGCCCTAAACTGTTGATTTTAGACGAGCCAACCCGCGGGGTGGATGTCGGGGCGAAAAAGGAAATCTACCAGCTTATCAACCAATTTAAGGCCGAGGGAATGGCCATTATTCTCGTGTCCTCAGAAATGCCTGAAGTACTGGGCATGAGCGACAGAATCGTGGTGATGCACGAAGGACGTATCAGTGGCGAGTTCACTCAAGAGCACGCCGATCAAGAAAAACTGTTGGCCTGTGCAGTAGGCAAACACAATGAGGTAGCAGCATGAAAACAACGGCCATTCAATCACAAGAGAAAGCGAAAAAATCTTGGCTGAGTAAAGAGACGTTAATCGAACAAAAATCACTGATTGCGCTGGTGTTTTTGATTGTGGTGGTGTCTTTTTTAAACCCTAACTTTTTTACCGTCGACAACTTGCTTAATATTTTGCGCCAAACCTCAGTCAACGCCATTATTGCCGTGGGGATGACCTTAGTGATATTAACTGCCGGCATTGACTTGAGTGTCGGCTCGGTACTCGCGCTGTGTGGGGCGTTTGCCGCCAGTTTGATTGCCATGGAAGTGCCGGTATTGATTGCGGTGCCGACCGCTTTGGTTGCGGGGGCTTTGCTTGGCGCCATTAGCGGTGTGATCATTGCCAAAGGAAAAGTGCAGGCCTTTATTGCCACACTGGTGACCATGACCTTGTTGCGCGGCGTCACTATGGTATACACCGAAGGGCGTCCAATTTCGGCGGGCTTTACCGACACCGCAGATCAGTTCGCTTGGTTTGGTACTGGCTATGGCTTTGGTATTCCCGTCCCCGTGTGGATTATGGTGATCGTATTTGCCGGCGCTTGGTACTTACTCAATCATACCCGCTTTGGGCGCTATATTTACGCCTTAGGTGGCAACGAATCAGCGACGCGACTTTCGGGCATCAATGTCGACCGTGTTAAGATTGGCGCTTATGCTATCTGTGGTCTCCTATCCGCCTTAGCCGGTATCATCGTGACCTCGAGACTGTCTTCTGCTCAACCGACGGCGGGAATGGGTTATGAGCTTGATGCCATTGCGGCGGTTGTTCTCGGCGGCACCAGCTTAATGGGTGGTAAAGGCCGTATTATGGGCACCTTGATTGGCGCCTTAATCATCGGCTTTTTGAATAACGCCCTAAACTTGCTCGATGTTTCGTCCTATTTCCAGATGATTGCCAAAGCGGTGGTTATCTTACTTGCAGTACTGATCGACAATAAAAATAAGTAATACCCTTAATCCTACTTTATCCATAACAAATAAAAGGGCAGTGGTAACGCTGCCCACTACAGACAAAAGGACCACTGTGATGAAAAAAACATTAGCCACTTTAATTTCGACTGCTTTGTTATCTTCCACCGTCAGTTTTGCTGCTCAAGCGCAAGATACCATGGCCATTGTCCTCTCAACCCTTAACAACCCGTTCTTTGTCACCATGAAAGAAGGGGCGGAGAAAAAAGCCGAGCAACTGGGTTATAACTTGATTGTACTCGATTCACAAAACGACCCGAGTAAAGAGCTTTCTAATGTGGAAGACTTAACCATTCGCGGGGTCAAAGCCATTTTGATCAACCCAACCGATTCAGATGCGGTGTCGAATGCGATCCGTTTGGCTAACCGCTCGAATATCCCGGTATTGACGCTAGACCGCGGTGCTTCTCGTGGAGATGTAGTCAGCCACATTGCATCAGATAATGTCTCTGGCGGTGAAATGGCCGGTAAATTCATCATTGAAAAAGTAGGTCAAAAAGCCAAAGTGATCCAACTTGAAGGGATTGCGGGAACGTCAGCGGCTCGTGAACGCGGCGAAGGCTTTATGAAAGCGGTCAAAGGCAGTGAACTTGACTTAGTTGCCAGCCAGCCGGCGGACTTTGATCGCACCAAAGGCCTCAACGTAATGGAAAACCTACTGGCCGGTAACCCGGATGTGCAAGCGGTATTTGCGCAAAATGACGAAATGGCCCTTGGCGCCTTGCGTGCGGTGAAAGCGGCCGGAAAAGACGTGATGATCGTTGGCTTTGATGGCACAAAAGATGGTATTGCCGCAGTCGAGCGCGGTCAACTTGGCGCCACCATTGCCCAGCAACCGGATATGATTGGTGCGTTAGGTGTTGAGATCGCCGACAAAGTACTAAAAGGCGAGCAAGTGGCCAACAACGTACCGGTTCCACTTAAAGTGATTAGTCAATAATCATCTGTTGCGCGGGCTAGGTTCCACTGGCTCGCGCCAATCTTCTCCTTTCCCGATTCGTTTGACCCAATAAGGTATTTTCATGAAGCAGATAGTTGTCCTTGGTAGTATCAACGCCGATCACGTGGTCAAGGTGGCGCAGTTTCCGGCGCCGGGTGAAACCTGCCATGCCCACGATTATCAACTGATCCCCGGCGGTAAAGGGGCAAATCAAGCGGTGGCGTGTGCGCGCTTAAATGCCAAGACCCACTTTATCTCAGCGATAGGTAACGATGACGTTGGTCGTTCAATGAAGCAAGGCTTCGCTGACCAAGGCATTGATACAACAATGATTTTTGAACAAGCAAACCAATCGACTGGCTTGGCGATGATCCAGGTGACAGAGCAGGGCGAAAACAGCATTTGTGTGTTTGCCGGCGCCAACCAAGCCCTAGATGACCAACAAGTGTTGCAAGCTAAAGCAAGTTTACAACAAGCGGATTATTTGCTGATGCAACTAGAAACGCCATTATCTGGCGTTGAACAAGCACTGACGCTGACATCGCAAATGACGACACCGCCACTGACCGTGCTCAATCCTGCTCCAGCGGTTGCGTTGCCCGATTCGATTTTGCGTGCTATCGATATCATTACCCCAAACGAAACCGAAGCGCAGATCCTGACCGGCGTGGCGGTTGAGGATGAACAAAGCGCCGCACTCGCCAGTGACAAACTTCACGACAAAGGCATCGATATCGTTTTGATCACCTTAGGCGCAAAAGGCGTTTGGTTAAGTCAGGCCTCGACCGGCGAACGTCAACTTATTCCAGGCTTTCGAGTCAAGGCGGTCGATACCACGGCGGCAGGCGATACCTTTAACGGTGCTTTAGTGTGCGCGTTATCGGAAGGGAAAAGCTTGGTTCAAGCAGTGCGTTTTGCCCAAGCGGCAGCGGCCTTGTCTGTGACTGCGTTTGGGGCGCAAACCTCGATCCCGACCAGAGCCGCTGTTGACGATTTTGTTGATTAAAACGCTCGTATTTTAACTGTCAACCATGTTATACATGACGGCTTTGTCTCCGTTATTTCACTGTATGAGAGGTATTAAATGGCGACAATGAAAGATATTGCGAAGCTTGCTGGTGTGTCGACCTCGACCGTGAGTCATGTGATTAACCAATCTCGCTATGTCAGTGAAGATATTACCGCCAAAGTACAACACGCCGCAAAAACACTGAATTATCATGCGCCTTCCATTTTAGGGCGCAGTTTGAAAAAAAATCGCACCCAGACGTTTGGCATGTTATTAACCACGTCGGTGAACCCCTTTTTTGGTGAAGTGGTTAAAGGGGTAGAGCGCCATTGTTACCAGCAAGGCTATCACTTGGTTTTGTGCAATACCGAAGGGGACAGTGAGCGGATGCAAGCCAGCATTGAAACCTTGTTGCAACGCCGCGTTGATGGTTTGATCATCATGTGCTCGATTATCGAAGCGCAGCAGCTCGATATTTTACAGCAATACCCTGATATCCCAGTGGTGTTAATGGATCGCGGTCCGATGCGTTTTCGCTGCGATAAAATTCAAGATAACTCACACCGCGGCGGGATGATGGCAACCGAATATTTGCTCTCGCAAGGTCATCAGCACATCGGCTGTATTACCGGCCCGATGCATTTGCGCCAAGCGTCGTTGCGTTACGCGGGTTTCGAGCAGGCGATGCAACAAGCAGGACAAGAGATTAACCGTGATTGGGTGGTGGAGTCGGACTTTGATTGCCAAGGTGGCATCGATGCGTTTGAGCGATTATGGGCACAATCGAACAAACCGACAGCCTTGTTTGTCAGTAACGATATGATGGCCTTGGGGGTGATTCAAGCCGCGCAGAAGCACGGATTGTCTTTACCTGCCGATCTGTCGATCATCGGTTACGATAATATTCACATGGCGCAGTTTTTTACCCCAGCGTTAACCACCATTCACCAACCGAAATACCGGATGGGCAAGGCGGCAGTCGAGGCGTTGATTGAACGTTTAAGAGTGCCGGACTTAGAAGAGCAACTCGTTGAGTTATTGCCTGAATTGGTTGTTCGTGACAGTGTCACTAAAAAACAGTAACTCTCTCAGGCAACAGCGTTTTAATATGTACGGATATTGAGTTGCCCAAGTTCGATAAAGGTGTCTTCAATCACATGGGCTTCTTTGATGGAGACGTACATTTCTTCGGCTTTGCCATCGTAAAAGTAGATGCGATAGTCACCCGGTGGCAACACGTCAAGCTCAAAGCCACCATCTGCACCGGTGAAGAAGGGGTAAGTTTGCGATGAATTGGCGCGCTGAAATTCACCGACTAAATCTTCAACCGGTTGATTGTTTTGATTGTGAAAGTTACCGGTAACAAAGTAGCCTTTGGTGATGTCGATTTCATAACTGCTGCCAGTACGGCGTTTGCTTAGCGCCGCCAATTGACCTGATACTAATTCTTCATTAAAGTCGAGCTCACTGCCGTCAACGCGAATATTTCGATAACTGCGATCGGCGATATCCAAAATTTGGCTGCTTTGACCCCCTTGTTCTTTAGGGATAATTTTCATTCGGCCATAGACGTCTTTTTCTAACGCGTATTTGTCTTCCAGTTTTTCTGGCAAACTCACAATGGTAAAGCTGTTATTCACAGGTGAGGTCCATTGAAAATCACTGCCGGCCCAGACAAGGCCCGTTTGCGCGCCAAGCGTCATCGAGCGGCTAGAGTAGTCGGTGTGCTCATTACTGGAATAAAGGCTGGCAGACCAATCAACGCGATCGCCGTAGAGTTTGGCATAGCCATCAAAGCCTTCGTAATCAGAGTCGACAAAGGCGGCACTGGTGCGCCAGTAATAATCGGTTTTGTATTGTGAGGCACTGATTTCATTGTTGTATTCTTCATCTTGGCTGTTGTAAGAAGAACGCGCATAAATACTGATGTTATTCCAGTTGAGCGGAAGGGAAAACGAAAAGTAGACGCTGGTCTCCGATTGGTTGTAATACTCTTGCCAGCGCAAATTCAAACTGGTGGTATAACGATTAAACCAACGATAACTGCTGTTGATCGACGCCGATTGCGATACGCGTTCGCCAGCGTTAAAGGTATTACTCAAGGTGTAAGAAAAGTAGCCGTTATCAAGCGGGGTATTGATCCCCGAGCTTAAGCTGACGGTGTGATTGAGCCCTTGGTAACTGGTACTGTCGGTGAGTGTATAAAACAAACTGAAGTTGTTAAATCGGTCGTAAAAAAACGTGGGGGCATAAAATTGCAATGTACCTTGGTTTACCTTGCTGCTGTCGCTGGTTTGGTGATAGCCACTCAGGGACAAAAAGTTATCGCCAATCGCAAAGTTATTGCGCAATTGGTATTTTTGCTCTTCTTCTTGCCACTCTACTAGAGGGGATAGGGTCCACCAGTCGGTTAAACCATAAGAGATGACCGCGTGGGCGCCCACTTTATCTTCTTCTAGGGTTTTGATGCCATCTTCGTCATAATCTTGCTCGACGCCCACCACCCACTGAGTTTCGATGTCGCCATTGAGTAATAACTGTGGGCTGTCAATCAGGTTGAAAAAGCGGCGTTGCTCATTGCCGCTGCGGTCGCGATACACCACTTCGACTTCATTAATTCCTTGCTCAAGGGGTAAATCACGCAAATTGTATTGCCCAGCAGCAAGGCGTAACACGCGATATTGCTCACCATTGATATTGATGGTCACTAAGGCGGCATTTTCTAATCGCAAAGGAACGCTGTTTGGGCGAACACCCCAGCTCAAATAGTCGGGTTGAAAAGAGTAAGACAAGCCAAACAAATCACCACCGGACAGGGTATTGATGTCGGTTTCGGTATAGTAATCACCAAGTTGTAGGTAACCCCAGTCATTGGGTAGGTCGTACATCATACGCATGATATTGCGCTGCCACTGTCCTTCGCCTGCATGATGCGCATAGCTGTAGGTATGGCGATCTTCAAAGGTGACATCACCGATGGCGATGGCGGCTTCAATCGTGGCACTGCTTGAGCTGTACTCGGTGTTCTTTAAATTTTGGTTATGATACCAACTGGTGTTGATGATGCCGCTAACAAAGTCCGGTTGAATATGCTGATAGTCATTGGAGGGCGTTCTCGACAGGCTACGCGTCATGGCTAAATCGATCACCTTTCGTTCGGTCACAGGAAGCGACAGCGTGATCAGCAACTCATCAAGGGAGTAATGACTGGTCCAGCCAAATTGTTCAAAATGGGTTTGAGAGACTTTCTGGCCTTGGATTTGTTGACGCAAAGTATCGAGGCGTTCACTGTCTAATTGCCCCTCTAATAAACTCAAGAGCTCGTTACCACTCAAAGCCCAATAGTTTTCATCTTCATCGTCTAGATAAGCCGTGACTTCATGTTTCTTTTCAAATAGTAATAAATCCAAAGGAAATTCCATTTCGGCTGCAAAAATCGACGCGGGCAATATAAGCGTCGTCAGTAAGACATAGAAAGGCCGTGTCAATGTGTGTGAAATAGACATCGCTTTCTCCTTTGAATGACGGTAACTGCCCTTTGGCGTTCATTATTGGGTGACAATATTGGCGGTTTGGTATTGACCTGAAATCCCAGTAAGGGGAATGTAAAGCTCGTTGCCAGCCAAAATATTGACATCGGGAAGGTCGCCCGAATAGCGTTGTTTCGCCTGGTTATTGACAAGATCCAGCTTCCAATTGCGTAAAATAATGTGTTTGCTACCACGGTTTTTTAACTGCAATTGATAGCGATTGTTCTTTTTAACGATATGGGTATTAAGATCCGCTTCTGCATCTTTGGGTGTGACATAAAAAGTGGTTGCGAAGTTATATTTTGTAATCACCCCAGTTGTTTTTAGTGAGTCAGATACATCCAGATCTAAAGAGTTAAATAACACGCGAAAAGATTGTTCTTTGGCGATATTTTTTTTACCGAGATAAATGACCTTGATTCGTTTTTTTTGCCCCGGGGAGAGAATGATTTTTGATGGAAAAACCCGAATAAGCTTGGTTTCCTGTAGGTTTTCTTCGCCATTCGAGAATATTTCTCTCGTGACGGCTTGTATTTGATATGCCGCTTTGCGTTGGCTGAGGTTTTCTAGTGTATAACTGCCAGACTTTTCTCCCACCGATAATGAAATAGATATGGGGGAAATATTAAAATTGGCCAATGCAGGTAAAGCGATAAAATAACTGAGGAGGAGAAATTTATTAAACATATTCGTTCACCTTGGAGAAAAAAGGAGGGCGTAACCCCTCCTAATGAGACGAAATTACAGAGCGTTGAGGTGGAAAGTTAACGTTTCTGAATAAACACCGGCATAGCTAAAGGTATCATCCGGGGTCATTTTGATTTTAAAGGTAGCAGTGTCAACACCTGAACCACCACCAACGGGTGTTAGTGTACCTGCACTTAGATCAGCCCCACCACTTAGCCCACTATCTAGGGTGAAATTCGTGCCGCTTACACCGGTAACAGTATATTCAACAGTCTTGGTAGCAAGACCATCGTTATTAGACATCACACCATTGGTGGCGACCACATCCACGCTGTAACCGCCAGAGGCATTACATTTCACTTTGCCGGTGATTGATTGCCCTTCAAGGTTAAAGTCATTGAGTTCGCTAGTGAAATAGGTTTGTGTGGTACCCAAATCATCAGATACAGAGTCACCGACATAGCCATCGCCACCGGTTGCCCACATACCGATGTTACAGATTTCTTCTACATTGGTTGTGATGGTGGTGGCTGCAGATTTATTTTCTGCTTGAGCATAAGTAGCGCCAGTTGCTGCGAGTACTGCCATTGTGATTGCTAACTTTTTCATAATATATCCCTTACTTTTGTCAACTGCTGATGTTAGTTATTTTGAACATGTATCTTGTCGCTTGCTGATACAAACTTGCCTTAACAAGATGATGTAATGATATGCCATAAATAAATAATCAGAGTGGGAAATAAGTATGAAATGACTGGCTGAAAAAATTGCCGATAAAGTAGGGTGAAAAAGTATGATGAATTTAATGAGAGTATGAGGTTTTTGTACTAAATATCAGTCTTCATTTTTTTTTGCTGTTTTTTATTATTTGTGGTGTAGACAAAAATAAAGCCAAGTATGAGGAATAATCATACTTGGCTTTCTCTATTTTTTAGGGGTAGATGGCGGGTTTACAAATGGCATTTTGCCCATTCAATGGCCTGTGTGCGGTTTTTTACTTCAATCTTTTTAAATATTTTATACAGGTGCGATTTAATGGTGTGTTCACTAACAAATAAGTTTTGAGCAATATCCATATTCGATTGCCCTTGCTTGAGCGAAATCAAGACTTGTCGCTCTCGTTTGGTTAAACTGCTGACTTCGGTGTTGGGCTCGAGAATATCACTTCGGGTGGTTTGCAAATAATCGAGTAACTGTTGTGAGAATCGTCTTGATAGCCAATTTTCGCCAATCACGATCGCCTTTAGGCCTTGGCAAACCCTCTCTAGTGAGTCATCCGTTTGAAAGACGCCTTTGAGTTTTTGCCATTGGGCAATGCTGTGTATCGGTGTGTCTGGGGCAATATTGAGTAAGACATTGGCGACCACCTTGTCATCGTGATTAAAGTGACGGCACATGTCGTCAGGCCACTCTAACTGACAATCAAAGACGTTGATGCAGCGAACCGAACTCTTGACTTGTTGAGCCTGCCGATAATCGACCAACTCAATCGGTAACTGTGTGTGTTGTACCAGTAAATGACAAAAGCTCTGGTTTTGGACACTAGGAGAAGCGAGTAATTGTATGCGCAACTGATCATCAAACATAATGACATTCCATTTCTGAGTAATAGTGCTCGGACTACCACTGGTTTAAGCCGTGTTATTATTGGTATGATAAATAAGCATGATGTTGATTATGAAACTCATACTTAGTATGGATAAATTATAAGACAATCATTATGACTATTAATGTGTTTGTCAGCTGTTTTTCAGGATATTGTCAATAAAATCCCATTTTGTCTCATATTCAAGACGTATCAGTGAGACTGAGTCCGCTTATGGCTAGGTGATTTTCTTCTTGTTGAGTCAAAAAGTATCAGCCAGCCGCCCTAAACGTCCCTCTATATTCAGTCGCCATAACGGACAATCATGGTGCCTCGCTTTGTTCAAAGTAATAAAGAAGCCTTATTTTTCCAAAAATAGCAGGGGAGAATGGAAAACGGAGTCGAAATACGCGCCCCAAGCCCTGGTGCTACACGGCAAGGTTCATCGCGCGATGGTTTCAACGAGCGATGGTTCAAAGTGCGATTGTCCAAAGTGCAATGGTTTATCACGTCGAGCTGTTGTGCATTTAATCAAAGTGCGGGATTAATCGACGTCTGGGTTCGCTTTTTAAACACTTGAATAAAAAACACGATTTTTTTGTTGACCTCTGTGCTTAATCGGTTAAAGTACGCCTCGTTCTAACGGCGAAGGTCGTTAGAACAGGTGGTGTTACCATCGCATGATTGCGTTGCCCTGGTGGTGGAATTGGTAGACACAAGGGATTTAAAATCCCTCGGCGTTCGCGCTGTGCCGGTTCAAGTCCGGCCCGGGGCACCATCTTGAGGCGTGTTGGCAGAGTGGCTATGCAGCGGATTGCAAATCCGTGGACCTCGG
Organism: Vibrio sp. HB236076; assembly: GCF_040957575.1. Lineage (NCBI taxonomy): Bacteria > Pseudomonadati > Pseudomonadota > Gammaproteobacteria > Vibrionales > Vibrionaceae > Vibrio > Vibrio sp. HB236076. The sequence continues at coordinate 85,933 of NZ_CP162602.1, read as the reverse complement.
TTCGACTCCGGGACGCGCCTCCATTTTCTTTTCTTGTCTATTTCTTTTCTAGACCTATCCAAGTGAGTTTCCTTCTTACTGTTTATCTTTCTTTACTTTGTGTATCTTGTCTTTTCATTGATTCTACCCCTTGTTGTTTCGGGCTTGCATTGCTTTTTGCGCAATGAGGCTTTCTCCTTCATGCTCCTACAATGACTTCCAATTCAATTTGCTATTTTTTTCTGTAAATAGAGTGTGCTAGCATAACTTTATTGTGTTATCGACACAGAGCTTGGCGAAAAAAGACGTTGTGTTTTGCGCTAGGCTTTATTCCAGTAAGGCAAAATAACCATGAGTGATAAATCTCCCCCTGCATCATTGTTGGATCAGCAAGTGTGTTTTGCTCTTTATTCTTCCTCCCTGGCGATGAACAAACTCTATCGTCAGTTGTTAAAGCCTTATAACATCACATACCCACAGTATTTGGTGCTGCTGTGTTTGTGGCATCAAGAGGGGCAAACTGTGTCGCAGCTCGGCGAGCAATTGTTTCTTGATTCAGCCACCTTAACGCCCTTGTTAAAAAGAATGGCCAGCGCCAACTTAGTCACTCGTCAACGAGAAAGTCGTGATGAGCGAGTGGTGCGTATCTTTTTGACTGACCAAGGGCATGCGCTGCAAAATGAGATGGCAGAGATCCCTTCTCAAGTCCTTTCCGCCACTTGCCAAGAGCTCAATCAACTTGAGCGTCTCAAAGAGCAATTGGAAACCTTGCGTGAAAAGCTCAAAAAACAGGTTGATTGACGTTTTAGGTGAATTTTTTGTGATTTATATAGCGCGCTATTTAATTTTGCGCTACTGTAATAACGAAACAATCACAGTGATCTTGTTGCCGAATCAATGTTAGAGTGGATAAACTCTAATTAAGCAACAGGGTTGTTTGATTATCGATACGCATTACATGCTAACTCAACGAGGGATATCACATGTCTTTAGAAAAAACGCTATTTACTGCTCAAGCTTCTGTCATCGGTGCTCGCGACGGTCACGCTACCGCAGAAGACAAGCAAATTGATCTTCAGCTTACAACACCTCAAGCTCTTGGTGGTAAAGGCGGTGAAGGCACCAACCCAGAACAGCTTTTTGCTGCTGGTTATGCGGCGTGTTTTAACGGCGCGTTAAACCTAGTGGCGTCACAAGAGGGGGTTACTCTACCGGCTGAAACCAGCATTGAAGGTTTGGTTGGTATTGGTCCTATCCCACAAGGCTTCGGTATTGAAGTTGAGCTTCGTATCAACGTACCTGGCATGGATAAAGCACAGCTGCAAGCGCTTGTCGACAAAGCACACGTAGTTTGCCCATACTCTAATGCGACTCGCGGCAACATCGACGTAACACTAACTTTAGTATAAGTTGATGTATTAATTGACTTTTTGTCATTAAAATGATGCAAAGGCAGCCTGAGCGCTGCCTTTTTTGTGTCTGTCTGTCGCGCTTATTGACGGTGAGTGAGCAGTAATTCAATACAGCGTTTGACTAAGTGGCTTTGCGTGTCTTCGCGGCGAGCAAGCAAATACAACTGCGTGGTAGGTAAAGGCGTGTTTAATGAAGCAAACTGCAGCTGCGGGTTGTGGAGGCGATACTCTTCGCTCCATGGCAGTAAAGCACAAACATGACCCGCCTCCACACACTGAATCAAGTGATAGACGGAATCACATTCGATGTGAATGTTGGGTATCATTTGATGCGCAGAGAAAAAGGCATCACTGAGCTGACGAAAGTACATGGCTTTTGATAAGGTCGCCAATGGCAGTTTTCCGAACTGTGCTAAGTCCACCACCTTAGGTAAGGTAAAGTGGTGTTGATGATAAAATAAACCCAGTGGCGCACTAAAAAAAGGATGCGATGTTAGCTCGGTATCAAGGTGTTTTTCACGATAACTGATGGCCAAATCGATTTGATTGTTCTTGAGTTGTTCGTGTATCTCTTTGGTCGACAGGGTGTGTAATTGGCAGCGAATGTTGGGAAAAACTCGATTTAGGCAAGTGAGTAAGTCGGCTGGATTGACGCCGGATAGGGGCACCATGGCAATGCGAATCAAGCCGTGGTTTTGTGAATGGCAATGAACGGCTTCAGCCATTAAGCCTTGGTAGTTGGCCAACAGGGTATTGGCCCAGACTAGGATGCGTTCACCTTCTTCAGTAAAACCTTCAAATTTTTGTCCGCGTCGAATTAAAGTCAGATCGAGCTCTTGTTCGAGTTGTCGAATACGTTGCGATAAGGTCGGTTGGCTAATGTGGCACAACGCGGCCGCTTGGCCAAAATGTTGGGTTTTATCTAAGGCGACGAGGTATTTGAGTTGTTTTATATCCAATGAAAAGCCACCGATTGGGAAAGGGATTTGATTTAACCACTGTCGTTGATTTCCTGCAACAGCAATTCTAGCTTATCCCTAATGTCATCGGCCCTCCTTGGCTTAGATCGCAAATCAATCTCGACCGTCGCGATAGAAGTATTCAATCACTCAGTAGATAACATCAATTGGCCAATGTTGACAAAAATCTCTACCATGTAAACCAGGTTATCAGTTTGTAATAAGGTCGCTAACCATCGGAGACTGAGTGGATGGCGAAAAAGAACAATAAAAACGTTTTGCTGGCTAAGAGTTAAAAATCAGGAGGCGATGTGATGTCAAAGTCGACAGTGAGAGAGTACCACCACCCCGCGGCAGGGTGGGGCGCATTAAAAAGTGTCACCAAGAGTTGGATGGCCAGTGAGCGAGGGTTAAAAAACCTCCGTGCCATGTTAAAGACCAATCAAAATGGCGGTTTCGACTGTCCGGGATGTGCTTGGGGCGATGCCCCTGAAAGCGGCTTGGTCAACTTTTGTGAAAATGGCGCCAAAGCAGTCAATTGGGAGTCCACGGCTCGCTTGGTTGGGCGCGATTTTTTTGCTGCGCACCGCGTTTCTTCACTCGCCAAACAAAGTGATTATTGGTTAGAGCAGCAAGGTCGACTCGCCGAGCCCATGCGCTATGACGCACAGCGGGATCAATACGTACCGATTTCTTGGGCAGAGGCCTTTTCGTTAGTGGCGACGCATCTCAATCAGCTGTCTTCGCCGGATCAAGCAGAGTTTTATACCTCCGGTCGAGCCAGTAACGAAGCGGCTTTTTTATATCAATTGTTTGTCCGCGCCTTTGGCACCAATAATTTCCCCGATTGCTCGAACATGTGCCATGAAGCCAGTGGCCAAGGGTTAAAAAGTACCATTGGGGTGGGCAAAGGCACCGTGGTGTTTGACGATTTTGCCAAAGCCGATGCCATTTTTGTTATCGGCCAAAACCCAGGTACCAATCACCCGAGAATGCTTGAGCCATTGCGTGAGGCGGTCAAGCGCGGCGCCAATGTGGTGTGTATTAATCCGCTAAAAGAAAGGGGATTAGAGCGTTTTCAAAACCCGCAACACCCGATAGAAATGATCACCAATGGCTCTAAGCCGACCAGCAATCGCTATTTTAGACCCGCATTGGGTGGCGATATGGCGGTGATGAGAGGGGTGGCTAAGTTTTTAATTGAATGGGATAAACTGGCCAAAGCCAATCAAAAACCATCGGTGATTGATCACCACTTTATCGCCGAGCACACTCAGGGTTTTGAGCAGTATATGGCAGAAGTGGAAGCGACGTCTTGGTCACATATCAAAGCGCAATCGGGCATGAGCTTAAAAGACATTGAGACCATTGCTACCCTGTATAGCCAATCAGAGCGCGTGATCATGTGCTGGGCGATGGGGCTTACCCAACATCGACATTCCGTGGCGATCATTCAAGAAGTGGTCAATGTACAATTGCTACGCGGTAACGTGGGGAAACCGGGGGCGGGCTTATCCCCCGTTCGCGGTCACAGCAATGTTCAAGGCGATCGGACCATGGGCATTGATGAAAAACCGCCGCAAGTTTTATTAGATGCGATTGAAAATACCTTTCAATTTCGTGTGCCACGCCATGAAGGGCACAACGCGATCCAAGCCATTCAGGCGATGGAAACGGGGCAGTCTAAAGTCTTTATCGGCCTTGGCGGCAATTTTGCTCAAGCGACACCTGATACGCCGCGTACCCATCGTGCGCTGCAACAATGCGATTTAACCGTACACATTGCGACCAAATTAAACCGCTCTCACCTGGTGACCGGTAAAGACGCGTTAATTTTGCCTTGTCTTGGTCGCACCGACAAAGATTGGCAAGCGAAGGGCTACCAAGGTGTGACGGTGGAAGACACCTTTAGTATGGTGCATTTATCGTTTGGACAACTGGCCCCGCGCTCTACTGAGATGAAATCAGAGCCGGCGATTATTGCGGGTATCGCCGAAGCAACGCTAGGCAAAGCGCCCATCGATTGGTCTTGGGTGGTGGAAGATTACGACCGGATCCGCGATTACATTGCTAAAACGATTAAGGGATTTGAAGATTTTAATCACAGGTTAAGACAGCCTGGCGGTTTTTATTTGGGCAACAGTGCGGCGCAAAAGCAGTGGCTAACGAGCTCACAGAAAGCGAATTTTATCGCCAACCCGTTGCTGACGTCTTTGGTTGAGCATTTAGAACTCAGCGATGACAACCAGCCCGATTTGATTTTGCAAACCCTGCGATCACACGACCAGTACAATACGACCCTCTATGGTTTAGACGATCGGTATCGAGGGGTGTTTGGCGCGCGTGATGTTGTGTTCGTCAATCCAGAAGACATCGCGGCGATGGGCTTTCAAGCTGGCGACCGAGTGGATTTAACCTCAATGTGGCCCGACGGCAAGCACCGCTCGGTGAGACAATTTCAATTGGTGGCGTATGACATTCCCCGTGGTCAAGCGGCGGCCTATTACCCAGAAACCAATCCACTCGTACCACTAGAAAGCCATGGCCTGGGCAGTTTCACACCGACATCTAAGTTTATTGCCATTAAGCTCAGCGCGTCTCAGGCCGATCCGACGGCACTTGACGTCTCGACGGTGACAGAGTAGGTGAGTACGGAAAAAAGCAAATGCGCTAACCCCAGTGAGTGGGGTTGGCGCGTTTTTACTACAGTTAGTAGGGCGAGAGAGTGAGTTGACTTGTTATTGAACAACCTTAAATCGCGCTAAGCTTTTCTCGAGCGATTGCACAAAGCCAACTTGTTTACCGGCCTCTGTTTCGGTGTTTTCCGCTTGTTGGTTGGTACTGTCTGCCAACAACGCCACTTGGTTGATATTTTGATCCAGCTCTTTTAACGTTGCCGCTTGTTGTTCTGCGGCTGTCGATACCAAGTGACTCAAGTCCTGAATTTCATTCATTAACTGCTCAAACTCCAAAATGGTAGCATCGGCAACTTGCGCTTGCTCTAAGCTGCTGGCGGCAATCTCTTCACTTTGGTTGATCACGGAAACCGCAGTTTGGGCATCGTTGACCATCGCAGCAATCTTGTCTTGAATTTCTAACGTCGACTTTTGCGTGCGAGTGGCTAATTCGCGAACTTCATCGGCGACCACCGCAAAGCCACGCCCGTATTCACCCGCTCGAGCGGCTTCAATCGCGGCGTTGAGTGCCAGCAGGTTGGTTTGCTCAGCAATCGCCGTAATGGTATCGATGATCCCTTCGATACTTCTCACGCCTTGGTTGAGATCGTTGATCGCACTAATCGTCTTGGCAGTTTGGCTGACCATTTGATCGACCCCGCGGCGGCTATCTTGGACTTGTTGACGCCCATTTCTCGAGAGCTCAGTGGCTTGTAGAACTTTAGAGTGGGTATTATCGGTGTGCTGAGCCACTTCTTGAGCCGTGGCGTTCATTTCAACTAGGGCGGCGGCAATGGAATCGAGTTCGTGTTTTTGCTGCTCGACAATTTGACGCGTTTGTGTCGCGCTGCTCGATACCGTCTTGACGGAGTGCTCGACAGAGTCTGAAGAGTGACGAATATCGAGCACGGTTTCTTTTAAGTGCGCAATCACATTGACCAATAAATCATTAAGGCGACCGAACTCATCGTTTTTACCCGATAGCGCCAATTCTTTTAACTGACCCTCAGACAGCGCTTCGAACTCATGAGTGAACCCGCGAGTCGCTTGCTTGATGAGACGCGACAGCCACAATGAAATGATGACAATCGCGGCAATTAAGGTTAACCCGATTAATAAGGACGTGCGATTTTGCTGTTCTACTCGATGATCGATGGACTGCGAAAGCTGTTGATTGATGGTAAAGGCATTACCGAGTAGCGCATTGGTGAGTGCCGATGTGCTGTCGAGCTCTTGCTTAAGGACTTTTATTTCACTCGCCTGCTGAGAGAGTATGCCTAAACGCTGTTCTTGTGACGCCAACAAACCATCTTCCCCTTCGACGGCATTGAGTAACTCTAATGTCAAATGTGAAAAGTCTTTGACGAATAATTGATATTCGGCTTGTTGAGAGGCAAAAATTAAGGTCGGCAATAAGTTGGAGTGGCTGTTTTGCCATTGTACGAATTGGTTTTGTAGCTCGGCCAGTTGTGATTGAGATTGGACGGCAATGATGCGCTCAATGATCAGTAAGCCGTTGTTCATGGATGCATTAATCTCGTTGACCACCGAAATGACTGCGTCGTTTTCCAGTATCAATAAGGTGTTTTGCAGCAGAGGTTCTAGGTCTTGCTGTAATTGATTTAAGTGGCGGTTAAGTGCTAAAGATTGACGGTCGAGCTCCAGTTTACTCTGTTGAAGTTGGCTCACTGTTTGCGTAATGGCATTGATTTTTTCCACTTCTTCATTCAGGTCTCGCAGTGCGTTATCCACGGTGGTTTTTAACGAACCAGAAAGTGGAATCGATTTGAGCTGAGTGAGTTTGTCCTTGATGTTGCTTTTATTGTCTTGCAGCGACTGGTGTTGTTGCTCAAACATCGAGGCTTGTGAGGTGTGTGTGAGGTTGAGAATAACCGGTTCAATATTGGCCACTAAGGCGTCGAGCTCGGAGGCGGTTCGGACCACAGGAGAAGATTGGTCATTGATCACAGACAATCCATTGCTCACCTGTTGGGTATTTTGGTAGTTTTGCCAAGCGACCGCAACAAATAATAGGCCAATGAAGACGAAACTCAATGTCATTTTGGATGACAAGTTCATAGAAAATCGGGATGAGGGTTTAGCAACTGTTGTGGGCGACATCTTTCTACCTGCAAGCGAGTGATTTGGAACTTATTGAGAAAAATATCGCATAACACGGCCATCGACACGAACAAATTATACAATATGTGAATTGACGCATTTAATTGTATTGATTACTTGTGTTATTTAAGAAGGAGAATTTTCTTGGAGTTTTCCCATGCTGTTACCCATGCAACGCTTGAACCGCCTGGCCTTGGCCTTATTTTGTCCCGCTCTTTTCACCGCGCATAGCCTGTCTGCGGTTGAGCTTAACATTGCGACCGTCAACAATGGCCATATGATCGCCATGCAGTCTCTTGGAGAGGCGTTTGAAAAGCAATACCCGGATATTCAATTAAATTGGCATACGTTTAATGAAGGCAGTTTGCGCATGCGCGTCATTGCTGACATTGCGTCTCAAGGGGCGAATTACGATGTCATTACACTGGGCATGTATGAAACGCCAATTTGGGCAGAGCGTGGTTGGTTAACCGCTTTAAAACCCGATGCACAGTATCAAGTGGACGATTTGTTGCCTAAAGTGCGCGAGGGTTTGTCGTATCAATCGACGCTCTACGCGGCCCCGTTTTACGGCGAAAGCTCGACACTAATGTATCGCAAAGATCTGTTTGAGCAAGCCGGGATCAGCTTAAAACAGCGACCAACCTGGCAGCAAATTCAACAATATGCCAGTCAACTCCACAAGCCAGAGCAGCAGCAATACGGGATTTGTTTACGCGGCAAGGCCGGCTGGGGCGATAACATGGCGCTGGTGACTACCTTAGTCAACAGTTTCGGCGGTCAGTGGTTTAACAACCAATGGCAACCGCAAATCAATGGCCAAGTGTGGCAGCAAGCGGTGCGTTTTTACGTCGATTTACTCACCCAATTTGGGCCACCGCAACCGCAAAAAAACAGCTTTAATGAGATCCTCTCTATGTCTCGTGATGGGCATTGCGCCATGTGGGTGGATGCTTCCGTTGCGGGCTCCTTTTTATTAGACAGTCAAAAAAGTCAGTACGCGGACCAATGGGGCTTTGCGCAAACGCCTTATCAAGCTACCACAAAAGGGGCCAATTGGCTGTGGGCTTGGGCATTGGCGATCCCCAGTGGCTCACAACAGGCTGACGCAGCGCAAACCTTCATTAATTGGGCCACCTCAAAACAATACATAGAGTTGGTGGCGCAAAAACAGGGCTGGGGGAAAGTACCGACTGGGACTCGTCAATCGACTTACCAAAATGAAGCGTTTTTAGCGGCAACCGGTGAGTTTGCCAGCGAAGAACTCAAAGCGCTCAATTCAGCGGATCCGAAAAACAATACCTTGCCGCCATCGCCGTATCAAGGGATCCAGTTCGCGTCGATCCCGGAGTTCGTGTCTATTGCCGGTTACACCTCACAAAAAGTGGCGCAAGCTTTGTCTGGCGAGCTTTCCGTTGAAGAAGCGCTCAATGCCTCTCAGACCATTGCCGAGCGTCAACTTAAGCGAGCGGGGTACTATTCTCAGGGCGAGGGTGCTTCTCCTGTAAACTTGGATCTCAGTCAGAACTTGAATCTGAGCCAAAACCAAAGCCAGCCAGAAGAGGCTGAGTATCGATAGCCTTGGCTATGATGACTTCAGTCACCAAAGCCTGAGCGCAGCACACAGAAAAAGAGGTGATCATGTCACCTCTTGTGATTTAGCGCTGACCCATATTGCTTTTTACTGCTGTGGAAACATGGCGCCAGGGTATTCGCTTTGCTCTTGTGCCAGTACCCAGTTGATAAATTGCTTTGCACTTGGCGTATGGCAGTGCGGGGCAATGGTAAGGAAATAAGCTTTATTAGGGAATTCAATCGTTTGAGATACGCAAATGAGCTGGCCTTGTTGAATATGATCGCGAATTTGCCAATCCCAAGCCAGGGCTAAACCGGCGTTATTGAGCGCTGCTTGGATCACTGCCACCTGGTCGTTAACCTTTAACACCTGCCTGGGTTTGTGATAATCGAGATTGAGTTGTTTGCTCCAAGACTGCCAACCCTCCCAATTCGGCCGCTCATTTTTGAGCATGATCAAGGGCAAATCAAACACCTGTTGCAGGTCAATTTTTCCCCCTTGTTGCTCTAGAAACGCCGGGCTGCATACCAGTTGCATTCTCTCGTGGAACACTAAATAGTTATGTTTGTTACTGCCATCAACTTGCGAGTAATAAAAAGCAATGTCGTATTGGCTGTCATCCATGCCGACATTATAGTCATTATTAACGCTGAGGTTTAACTGAATATCGGGGTGGGCTTTGCGAAAGTCGTCGAGCCTTGGCAGTAACCAAAAGTGCAAAAAACACAGCCCAACTTCTAAGTCGAGTTCATTTTTATTACTGTGCCCAAGATCGGGTTCACATTCACTGGCTAAAATCGTTAGAGCTTCAACCACTTTTTTATAATAGCGCTTGCCATCGACACTGAGTTCAACCCCTTGTTTAGAGCGGTGTAACAAGGTCATATTGAGTGAGGTTTCTAAGTTTTTTAATTGCTTACTGACGGCGGTTGGTGAGACAAAAAGCTCCTTTGAAGCTTGGGTTATACTTCCAAGCCGAGCAGCAGACTCGAACATGACCAAACAAGAAAGCGGGGGGATTTTTTGTCGATTAAAGGACATGGGCAGCCATAGGTGTAAACTTTTAGTTCATACCATATTAACTAAATATCAATTTACTCGCAATACAATAGCCTTATGATGGAAGAAATTTATTTTGAAGTCGAAAGGTTTTGTATGGCGACAATCAAAGAGATCCAGCACGATTGGATTACCCTAGAAGACGGTACTCGATTAGCGTATCGCGCTTGGCTCCCTAGTGATGCACAGAGCAAACCTGTGCCGGCGATTTTGGAGTTCTTACCCTATCGAAAAAGCGATGGCACCGTGATTCGCGACGAAATCACCATGGTCGAGACCGCCGAACAAGGTTACGCGTGTATTCGAGTGGATTTGCGCGGGACGGGGGAATCTGAGGGTTTCTTTGATGATGAGTATTCGCCGCAAGAGCTCAAAGACGGCTGTGAAGTGATTGAGTACTTAGCCAAACAGCCGTGGTGTAATGGCAACGTGGGTATGATGGGGATTTCGTGGGGCGGTTTTAACTCCTTGCAAATCGCCGCGTTAAACCCGCCGTCGCTTAAAGCCATCATTACCATTTGTTCGACCGATGATCGATACCGCGATGATATTCACTATCTCGGCGGCTGTATGCTCAACGATAATATGGACTGGGCCGCCTTTTTCTGGGCTTATGCTCAAGCCCGTTGTCCCGACCCGAAATTTGTCGGTGAAGATTGGCAGCAAACTTGGTTGTCTCGCTTAGAGACTATGCCTAACTTGAGCGATACTTGGCTCTCTGAACAAACGCGCAGTGAGTACTGGCAGCACGGCTCGGTGTGTGAAGACTTTAGTCAAATCCAAATCCCGGTGTACACCATTGGCGGCTGGGCTGATACCTATCGCAACACGGTTTTTTCCTTGTTATCCAATTTATCAGGTCCAAAAAAAGGCTTGATTGGTCCGTGGGCACACAAATACCCCAATATTGCGTACCCCAACCCGCAAATGGACTTTGTTAAAGAGTCGGTTCGTTGGTGGGATAAGTGGTTAAAAGACATCGACAATGGCATCGATCAAGAGCCACAATTGCATTACTACCTGCAAGACAGTGTTAAACCTCAAGGGGACTATGAGTTTCGTCCTGGACGATGGGTGAGTGAGCCGTGTTGGCCATCTTCTAATACTGTCGAAGAGATTTTCTATTTCAATCAGCGTGGCTTAGCATCTTCTCCTGCCGACTCTGAGCCGCTCACCATTCAATCCCCCCATACCGTTGGCCTTGATGGCGGGCGATTGTGTGCTGGTATCCGGATGGACATGGAACACCCTGTTGACCAGCGTATTGATGATGCGGGCTCCTTGGTGTTTGACAGCGAAACCTTGACTCAAGACCTCAATATCGCGGGACAAATTCAAGCCAAACTTCGCTTAGCCAGCGACCGAGAAAACGGCCAGATTTGTGTGCGTATTTCGGATGTTCATCCCACAGGTGAGGTCACGCGAGTCACCCATGGTGTGCTGAATTTGTCCCATCGCAACAGTCATGAAAAACCCGAGTTGTTGGACGTTGGTCAGGAGTACGACATCGATGTCGATCTTTATCATATGGCGTATGTGATTCCCAAAGGCCATAAACTGCGCACTGCGATTTCAACCGCCTATTGGCCGCTGGTTTGGCCAAGTGCCGAGTCCACCCGTCTTACTGTGTTCCCGCAAGCGTGCCAGTTGATTGTACCGACGAACCCAACGCCGCAAGAGAGCGAGCTTGTGCCGGCTTACGCTAAACCGCTGCTGGCCAATGGCGAACAGCGCAGACAGGGCGATTGCCAACGAGTCGTGCATCGCGATTATAAAACCGGTATGACCCATTTAGAAACCAAGGATGATTTTGGCTGTTGGTACTTTAACTCTGCCGACACTGAGGTCGATTTTAAGGTCAATCAAACCCTTTCTATTCATCCAGACAATCCGTTGAGCGCTAAGAACCAGCTGGCTTTGTCTGTTGATATGGGAAGAGAGGGTTGGCGAACGGGTCTTGATGGCGTTTACACCATGACCTGTGATGAAACGTATTTTTACGTCAAGGTGCAATGGAAAGCAACTTGTGATGGGCAAGTGGTGTTTGAGAAGCAATTCGACAACGCTATCTTGCGTCAGTACATGTAGTGATAATAGGAAAAACACATGTTAAATCAATTAAAAACAATTAGGCCACTGGTATTTTTGCCAACCTTTAGTATTTTGGTCGCCGCTGTGATTTTCAGCTTGGTCGACCTAGAAGCGTTTACTGATTATACCGGCGCTCTGAACACCAGTGTGTTGACCCATTTCTCATGGTTGTTCAGCTTTGGCAGTTTCTATTTGTTGGCTTTGGTGATCATTACTTACTTTTCCAAGCTAAGCCAAGTGCGTATTGGTGGAGAAGGAGCACAGCCTAAAATTTCTAAGCCGCGCTGGTTTATGATTGTGCTTTGTACCACACTGGCGGTCGGGGTACTGTTTTGGACTACGGCAGAGCCGATTTACCACTTACATGCGCCACCGCAAAGCTTTGGTATTGAGCCTGGCAGTGCCAACGCAAAATTATTTGCTTTCTCGGCGATGTTTTTACACTGGGGGCCAACGCCTTATGCCATCTATTGTGTTCCGGCCTTGATTTTTGCTTTGGCCTTTCACAATCTCAAGCTACCGTTTTCGATCTCGAGTATGCTAAAGCCGGTGTTTGGTCGTTACATGAACAATACGGTTGCCAGTATTGTCGATGCGCTCGCTCTGTATTCGTTAGTAGTGGGCATGGCGTCGTCGTTGGGGACCGGTGCGCTGACATTGATAGGTGGCGTGAACAACTACCTCGATGTCGATAGAACGCCTGTTACCTTGGGCATTGTGATTGTAGCGATTGTGGCAACCTTTTTATTTTCCGCCTGCAGTGGTTTGTCCAAAGGGATTGCGAAGCTGTCAAAAATCAACTTTTGGATGCTGATCGCGCTGTTTGTTTTTGTGCTGATCACAGGGCCAACCGTGTTCATGCTCGCCATTGGTGTTGAAGGCTTTGGCGCTTATCTCGATAACTTCTTTCGTTTGAGTCTCTTTACTGGTCAAGCGGCGGCAGACCCATGGCCACAATGGTGGAGTGTCTTTTATTGGGCGGTTTGGTTTGCTTGGGCACCGATTACGGCGATGTTCCTGGGTAAAATTGCCCGAGGGTATACCGTGAAAGAATTTATTCAAGTTAGCGTCATTTACCCAAGCAGCTTCATTTTATTGTGGGTCTCGGTCTTCTCGGGTATTGCGGTTTATCTCGATACGGAATCGAGCGGCGAACTGTACAAGGTCTTGAATGAACAAGGCGTAGAGCAGTTACTGTATTACATCATGGATCAATTGCCACTGAGCGCAATCACCTCTTTCTTCTTAGTCTTGGTCGCGTTTATTTCTTATGTCACCGCGGCAGACTCAAGTACGGATGCCATTGGCGATCTGTGTACCAAAGACTTTAATGCCGATGCTGATGAAAAAGCGTCGCTGCCGATTAAATTGCTCTGGGGCGTTTTGATTGGTTTTGTCGCTTGGGTGATGGTCAGTACCGTCGGCATTGATGGGGTTAAACAGCTGTCGAATCTCGGCGGCTTACCGGCCACCGTGATCATTCTTGCGTGCAGTGCGACGTTGATTTTGTGGATTAGAAACCCTGCGTTGCTAAGCAAAAAGCCAGAATAACCTATCGTATTAAACCCACGATAAAGCCCGCTTAACTTGGTTGAGCGGGCTTTTTTTATATTGTGCTATCTCGATCAAGCTTGATGTCCATAACTCTGCGTTTTATCGCTTTTTCTCATCTAAACCGTGAGTAAGATGATGAAATAACGCAAAGTGGAGGGAGCCATGGACATACAACAATTGATCAACCAATTTGAAGCCATCGTCGGCAGCAACAATGTGCTCAATGGTGAGCAGCCGACGCAGTATTATCGCCGCGGTTTTCGCTCTGGTCAGGGGGCGGCATTGGCGGTGGTTTTTCCAACCACGATATGGCAGCAATGGCAGGTGATCCAAGCCTGTGTTAACGCCAACTGCATCATCATCATGCAGGCAGCAAAAACCGGCTTAACGGAAGGTTCGGCGCCAAGTGGCAATGATTATGACCGCGAGGTGGTGATCATCAACGTGATGAAAATGCCGCAAATCCACTTGATTGATGGCGGTAAGCAAGCGATTTGTTTACCGGGAGCGACCCTTCACAACTTAGAAAAAACGCTTAAGGCGATTGGCCGTGCCCCGCATTCGGTGATCGGTTCCTCGACTTTGGGGGCGACCGTGGTTGGCGGTATTGCCAATAATTCAGGAGGGGCCTTAGTCAAACGCGGCCCGGCCTATACCGAACTGGCTTTGTTTGCGCAAGTTGATGAACACGGCCAACTGCATTTAGTGAATCACCTGGGTATTGAAGGGCTTGGCGACTCGCCAGAGACGATATTAACTAAAGTACAAGAGGGAGATTTGCCATCACAAGGCATTTTGCATGACCAAGGGATGGCTTCTGATCGTGAATACCAGCAGCGTGTCCGCGATGTGAGCAGTGACGTGCCATCGCGTTTTAATGCCGATGAACGCCGCTTGTTTGAAGCGAGTGGCTGTGCCGGTAAGTTGGGCGTGTTTGCTGTGCGTGTCGATACGTATCCGATCGCTCAAAAAGAACAGGTCTTCTACCTCGGTTGCCAAGATCCCAAGGCGTTAACACAACTGAGAAAAGAGGTATTAACCACGTTTAAACACTTGCCAGAGATGGGGGAGTATTTACATCGCGACATTTTTAATCTGGCAGAAAAGTACGGCAAAGATACTTTTTTGTCGATCGACAAGCTTGGTACTGAGCGATTGCCTACACTGTTTGCACTTAAAGCCAAACTGGAATCTGCCTTGGATCGTCTCTCATGGTTGCCCAAACAGATACCAGACAAGTGCCTGTACTACCTTAGCCAGTGTTTTCCACAGCATTTACCCGCACGCATGCTAGATTTTCGAGACCGGTACGAACATCACCTGATCTTAAAGATGAGCGATGAAGGTATTGAGGAAGCGCGCACGTATTTGCAACAACATTGGCAGCAAAACCCTGGTTGCGATTATTTTGAATGCGATAAGGAAGAAAGCAAAAAAGCCTACTTACACCGCTTTGCCGCCGCGGGGGCTGCGATTCGTTATGAAACCATCCACCATAACGAGGTTGAAGATATTGTTGCCTTAGACATTGCCCTGAGACGAAACGATGACGACTGGGTCGAAACCTTACCCCAAGAGGTGAAAGAAAACCTCGTTGCGTCTTTGTACTACGGTCATTTTTTTTGTTACGTCTTCCATCAAGACTATATCTTTAAAAAAGGCACCGATACGAAAGCGATGAAAAAGAAAATGTTAGCGCATTTAAATGATCGTGGCGCGAAATACCCCGCTGAGCATAATGTTGGGCACCTCTACGAAGCGGAAAATAGCTTGCAAACCTTTTACCACCAACTCGATCCTACGAATACGTTTAACCCTGGCATCGGAAAAATGGATAAATACCAACGCAATTGTCAGTGCTGTTAATCAGCGTGATTGGCATCGTGTCTCCGAAGGTTAACGGGGCGGCTATGCTGAGATGTGAAGCTATTCAAAAAAACAGTGATTGTATTGCTGACTTTAGAGAGATTGGCGTCAGGGATTGCAGGCTTGAGCTATCTTTAAGGTATATAACCTGATGAGGAGTGAGCATGAAAGGCATCATCTTTCGTGAATTTCTTGAGTTAGTCGAAGACAAGTTTGGTTTGTTAGCCGTGGAAACGGTTTTGCAAGAAGTGGGTTCGGATGGCGTCTATACGACAGTGGGTTCATACGATCACAAGGAGCTGGTTAAGCTGATTGTGTCTTTGAGTAAACACACAGGTGTTGATGTTGCTCAATTACAACAGGTGTTTGGCGAAACGGTGTTTATTAGCCTCTACAATACGATTCCAGAAGGTGCCAACATCAAAGAGTGTCAAACCACATTTGAATTCATTCGTCATGTCGAAGACTATATTCATGTCGAGGTAAAAAAACTCTATGTCGATGCCAAGCCACCTTCTTTTTCGTTTATCAGTGAGCAAGAAAGTGAGCTGGTGTTTGATTACTACAGTGCACGTTGTATGGCCGATGTGTGTTTGGGGCTGGTCAAAGGGTGTGCGAATCACTTTGGCGAACGTCTCTCGGTAGAAAAGCACCCGATTGATGAGACAGGACAAAATGTTCGCTTTACGTTAATTAGGATGCCACTCAATGGATGACATTGCGCTATTGAAGAGAAAGCTACACAGAGAGCAGTTGGCCAGAGAGCAGGCTGAAAAGCTGTTAGAGTGTAAAAGTTTAGAGTTGTACGATCTCAATCAACAGCTGACGCTGGCGATGCGTCATTTAGAGCATCGCTCAGCCGCACAGATGCGACAAATGGCGTTTGAAGAAGCGATTGATAAAATCTTAATTGATTTTGGCCAGTCCTTCTTGTCACAGCGCTTAAATGATGCGCTTCTTACGCATTTTATTACGCGGCTCAAAGAGACGCCCTTAGTTAAAGATGCCTTTTTAATTCTTCATCAACACCAATTTATTGATCTGAAGACCCATCAATTTGGTCATGCCTCGTTAGATTTACAAGTTAATCGTAATGGGGAACGGTTGGAGTGGTCAGATCAATATTTATACCTTCCCGTAGAAATTCATGGGCAACAAGCCGCGCATTGGGTGTTTTACGTTGAACAGCAAGATGTGCAAGATGAGGCGATCACCACGAAATTAACACTAGTCAGTGAACTGCTCAAAGTCGCCTTAAAGCAGAACCTAACATGGCAGGAAGAAACCAAGTTAAGACAGCGAGCAGAGGAGTCGGAAAAGTCGACTAAAGAGTTTGTTGCCATGATTAATCATGAGCTGCGAACCCCGTTAAATGGCGTACTCGGTGCCGTTGAGTTGCTTAGAGATACTCGGCTTGATCGCCATCAACAGCAATTTCTTGGTCACTTGGTGCAAGGGGGAGAGTTGTTGCGGGTTATCATTAATGATTTGCTGGATTTTAGTAAGATGAGTGCGGGGATGTTAGAAATAAACCGCAATGTATTTTATTGGCAGCAATTAATCGATGCTATTTCTGGTATTTTTGCCGCAAAATCCCTTGAAACTGGTGTGGCATTTAAAATAGAGCAATCTGATATCCCTCCGGTGTTAATCGGTGATATCGAAAGAATTAAACAAATCTTAGTCAACTTGATCGGCAATGCGTTTAAATTCACCACCCAAGGCGTGATCAAACTTTGTGCCTACTGGCAGAATGGGCTGTTAACCCTAGAAGTGAGCGATACTGGCATTGGTATCTCAGAGTCAGATCAAACCAATTTATTTGACCCCTTTGTTCAAGTCGATCGCACCAGTCGCCGCTCACATGAAGGCTCGGGACTTGGTTTGGCCATTTGCCAAAACTTAGCCACTTTGATGCAAGGCAGTGTTCGTTGTCAAAGTCAACTTGGCCATGGCTCAACATTCTTTGTGCAATTGAACGTGGCGCAAGGTCAAATGTCGATGAAAGAGCCTCAGACATCTGAGAGTGGTGAGGCGGCTAGCCATTTTGAACCGATTAAGGTATTGGTGGTCGACGATGCGGTATTAAACCAAATCTTAGTCAAAGAGTTTCTGGCTAAACTGCATATAATTCCAGAGATTTGTGAAAATGGTCGTCAAGCACTACAAGCGATTGAAGAGCATCAGTACGATCTTATTTTGATGGACTGCCGTATGCCAGAGATGGACGGGTTTGAAGCAACCCGTCTCATGCGTGAACAAGGTGTTACTGTCCCCATTATTGCTCTAACCGCTTGTGCTACGGTTGAAGAAAGTGAGCGCTGCTTGGCATCGGGGATGAATGGTATACTTAATAAACCTTACTCTTTTGACCAACTCAAACAACTGATCGCACAATGGAGTTAGTTCGGTCTCCGAGCTTAGTGAGCCAGTGACGCGGGCGTTAAGTAAGATAACTTTTTGATCATAATCTGGTGATTTTTCTCTAGGAAATGCAGGTTTAGCTTTAAAAATGAACGTTAGAGCCTGTTTTTTAATCATGCAGTTCAAAAAGTTACATTTAGTTGTTGACGAAAATTTTCAATCGAGTAAAGTACACCTCGTTCCCAAGGCAATCGCCAAGCGGAACAGGTGGTGTCTCCATCGCAATTTAGCGTGCCCTGGTGGTGGAATTGGTAGACACAAGGGATTTAAAATCCCTCGGCGTTCGCGCTGTGCCGGTTCAAGTCCGGCCCGGGGCACCATCTTATCTATCGAAAGTCTAACTTTCAAATCCCTTTGGCGTGTTGGCAGAGTGGCTATGCAGCGGATTGCAAATCCGTGGACCTCGGTTCGACTCCGGGACGCGCCTCCATTTTATTCTTTCTCTTATTCAATCCGATATGTGATCAGTGTATTTTATTGATCTAAAAATCAAACTCTTATTTTTACTTTTCTTTTTTGTTTCACCCAATCAAGAGTTATCTTCGTCGGCTGTAAAAGCGCGATAATGGCCTATGCTCTATCGACCTACCTTTTGTTGTCAGCGCGGTTTTTCTTTTCGTTTATCCTTTCAGTTGGATTCAGCTGGCACATGATCAGTTGGCTTCGCATTATTTTTACCTCTCTGTGTAAACGTTTACATTGTTGCGTGTTTGATCACAGCAAATAGGGTTAAGTGATTGTTAGACTTAAATCAAAAGAGAAAAGCAGTCAGCGAAGACCTGATCCATTTTGCCAAACTAAGTGAACATTTATGAGTCGTATAGAATTTGATCCCAGCGAACACCCACACCGTCGTTATAACCCATTGACGGGTCAGTGGGTATTGGTCTCACCTCATCGCGCCAAGCGCCCGTGGAGCGGTCAAGATGAAAAACCGTCCATACCACCGCAACAAACGTATGATGCGCAATGCTTTTTGTGCCCAACTAATCAGCGGGTGTCAGGTGATGTCAATCCAGATTACCAAGGCACGTTTGTCTTTGAAAATGATTTTGCTGCGCTCAAGCCCGATTCACCTAAAGCGCCCGCTTGCTCACATCCATTGTTTAAAACCCAAGCGGTGACTGGACTGAGCCGAGTGATTTGTTTTTCACCCGATCACAGCAAAACCTTACCTGAGCTGTCACTCGGGCAAATCGGCGCTGTGATTGATACCTGGAATGAACAAATTGAAGCGCTTGGTAAAGAATACCTGTGGGTACAAGCGTTTGAAAACAAAGGTGAGGCAATGGGGTGCTCTCAACCTCATCCGCACGGGCAAATTTGGGCCAACAGTTTTTTACCCAATGAAATCGAAAGAAAGAACCATTATTTAGCCCAATATTTTCAGCAATATGGCAGTAATTTATTGCTCGATTACGCCGAATCAGAGAGCCAAGATGGCAGTCGAACGGTGGTCGAGACTGAGCATTGGTTGGCGGTGGTGCCTTATTGGGCGGCATGGCCGTTTGAAACCCTGTTACTGCCTAAGTTTTCAGTTCAAAGAATGTCGCAATTGACTGAGGCTCAAAAAAGTGACCTTGCGGTGGCGATCAAAGCGCTGACCACCCGTTACGACAACTTGTTTGAATGTCCGTTTCCCTATTCGATGGGATGGCACTATGCGCCATTTTTCCAAACCGGAGAGAGCATTGCGCATTGGCAGTTACACGCCTTGTTTTATCCACCGCTACTGCGCAGTGCTACGGTGCGAAAATTCATGGTGGGCTATGAAATGCTGGCCGAAACACAGCGCGATTTAACCCCCGAACAAGCCGCCGAGCGTTTGCGACAAGTCAGCGATAGACACTATAAGCAAGCTTGATGAGGTTATCGCCTGCCAGTGGCGGTAACCATCTAATGATCACGTAGGATAATGAACAATGAATGCATTAAGCAATGATGTAAAACAGGTTTTTGAACAGCATTTTGGCCAAGCGCCTAAGCACCTGGTACAAGCGCCAGGCCGCGTTAATTTAATTGGTGAGCACACCGATTACAACGATGGTTTTGTTTTGCCTTGTGCGATTAATTACCAAACGGTGGTGGCGATCTCACCACGTGAAGATAGCCAAGTGGCCGTGGTGGCGCTTGATTATCAACAGCAAACCGACCAGTTTAACCTTGCGCAGCCGATCGCATCTCACCCTGATAAATTGTGGGCAAACTACATTCGCGGCGTGATTTATGTGCTGCAACAAAAGGGACACGCGCTGACGGGTGCCAATATTGCCGTCAGTGGTAATGTCCCTCAAGGAGCGGGGTTAAGCTCTTCGGCGGCACTTGAAGTTGCGATTGCTCAAGGGTTTACATTGATGTGCTCCTTGCCTCTGACCCAGACCGCCATCGCGCAGATCGGCCAACAAGCTGAAAACGACTTTGTGGGTTGTAACTGCGGCATTATGGATCAACTGATTTCGGCACAGGGCCAAGACCAGCAAGCCATGTTGATCGACTGTCGCTCATTGGCGCTGCAACCGGTCTCCATTCCCGAGTCGCTGCAGGTCATGATCATTAACTCTAACAAGCAACGCGGCCTAGTTGAAAGTGAATACAACACCCGTCGACAGCAGTGTGAGGAGGCGGCGCGAGCGCTAGGCATTCCGGCATTACGGGATATCAGCTTGAGTGAGTTTTTGCAGAAAAAGACGGCCTTAGAGCCGGTCGTGGCCAAGCGCGCTCACCATGTGATCAGTGAAAATGAACGTACATTGGCCGCGTCACAAGCGTTTAAAGACAACGATATTGCGCAGATCAGTGCCTTAATGAAAGCCTCCCATCAGTCAATGCGCGATGATTTTGAAATCACGGTTGCCGAGATTGATGCTCTGGTTGACATCCTAGATCAAGTGATTGGCGAACGAGGTGGTGTGCGTATGACCGGCGGCGGGTTTGGCGGTTGTGTGGTGGCTTTATTACCCGCTGATTTGATTGAGCCCGCGACCGTCGCCGTCGAGCAGCAATACCCTACAGTAAGTGGTCTTGAAGCCAGTATTTATGTCTGTCAAGCCAGTGCTGGCGCAGGAGAAATAGCGGCAATGGAGAGCGCGAAAAAGGTTAAGGCTTAATTTATGTTTGATGTTGAGGGAAGTGATATAACGATAGTCACTTTGAGCAATCGACGTGGTATGCGAGTACAACTGATGGATCTTGGCGCAACCTGGCTAAGCTGTGTCTTACCGGTGAGCGACGATGAGCCTCGAGAAGTCTTGCTTGGCGTGGATAATCTCAGCGATTTTGAGCGTCAAAGTTGTTATATGGGCAGTACCATTGGACGTTATGCCAATCGGATTGCCCATGGACGCTATCGCGATCAGGATGGCGCTGAAGTGAGTCTGTCGACCAACCATCAAACCCATTGTTTGCACGGCGGGGCACAAGGCTTTGATCGCCGCCGTTGGGATATTGTTGGCAAAAGCAGCAATTCTGTCCGTTTTGCCTTGCACTCTGCCGATGGCGATCAGGGCTTTCCTGGTCAACTGACGGTGCACCTTGAGTACGTGCTCAACGATAACGATCAACTCATGGTCCACTATCAGGCTCAAACGACAAAACCATGTCCAGTCAGTCTCACCAATCACGCCTATTTTAATCTCAATGGCGAAGGCTCGCAGCACAGTGGGGCAGAGCAGTGGTTATCGGTGAACGCCGATTACTTTTTCGCGGTGGATGAACATGGCATTCCCGAACCGCGACCAAAGCCGGTGGCTGGGACGGCGTTTGAGCTTCATACGCCGAGGTATTTAGCGGACAGTTTGTTACTTGATCCTCAGCAGCAAGGGACAAAAGGCTACGATCACAGTGTGATTCGCCGCGCCGAGGATGGGCAGCCTTTGCCGCTTTGTGCCACTTTGGCATCACGCGATAAAAAAGTGGTGTTAACGCTCACCACCAGTCAGCCAGCGATGCAAATCTACACCGGCAATTGGCTATCTGGCCAACCGGCTCGACATCAGCGCACTTATCAGGATTATCACGGCGTGGCGATAGAGCCACAGTTGCTGCCAAATGCGCCCAATAATCCGCAGTGGTGCCAGTCGCCCTGGCACCAGCCCGAGCCACTGCTTTACCCCGGCCAGGTCTACCAACAGTGGATTGGCTACCACTTTTCTTTTTAATCCCCCCTTTGTTCATGTTGTCCTTTGGTTTTGCCCCTAATCTCAGGGGCTTTTTTCACATAATGTGACAAGTTTAACATTTATTAACATCGGAGTGGAAACGTTTACACAAAGGCATGTCTGATCACAGAATCTCGCCACCATCTTGGTATTCTTGCGGCGAAATAACAATAAAGAACGAAGGCATTTTTATGAATCCTACCGCAATAACGTTAAAAACCAAACTGTCCTATGGCTTAGGTGCGCTCGGCAAAGACTTTGCTTGTGCCCCGATTTATATCTTTTTGATGTTTTATTTTACCGATGTGGCCGGTCTCTCTGCAGCTTACGTCGGCACCATTTTTTTGGCCGCGCGAATTATCGATGCGATTACCGACCCGATGATGGGAATGGTGGTAGATAATACGCGTTCGCGTTTTGGCAAATTCAGACCTTGGATTGTGATCGGTACCTTGATCAATGCCGTGGTGTTGATCGCGCTATTTAGCACCCATTTATTTGAAGGCGTGGCTTTGTATGTTTACGCTGCGGTGGTTTATGTGCTGTGGGGGTTGACCTACACCATTATGGACATTCCTTATTGGTCAATGATCCCAGCGATTTCCGACCAAAGAAAAGAAAGAGAAAAACTCGTTGTATGGCCGCGTTTGTTTGCGAGCGTGGCATGGTTTGTGATTGGCAGCTACGGCTTGTATATTGTCGGCGTACTCGGCGATGGCGAGCAAGGCCAGGGTTTTATTAACTTGGCCATGTTAATCGCAGTGCTGTTTGTCATCAGCGCCTTTATCACCGTGAGTCATGTAAAAGAAAAAGTGGTCGCAACCGTTGATCATGAGCAGAAAAAATTCAGTGTTTCAGACGTGCTCGCTATTATCCGTGGCAACGATCAATTAAAAACCCTCATCGCCACTATTTTATCGTTTCAAATTGCCAATATGCTGGTGAGCGGCTTTGCGATTTATTACTTCACCTACGCTTTGGGTGACGAGTCATTATTCCCCGTTTACATGTTGGTGGCCGGCGCGGCTGAAGTGGCGGGGGTCTTCTTGTTTCCCAAATTGGCGGCTTGGTTACCTCGTCGATGGTTGTGGTTAACCGCCTGCGCCTTGCCGGTGTTGTCTTGCTTGCTTTTAATTGCGATGAATCTGTTTGATCCCGGTAATTTATGGTTAATTGGCCTATCGGGTGCTGCCATTAAACTGGGTATTGGTATTGCCAATGCGCTGCAAACCGTCATGCTGGCCGATGTCGTCGATTACGGCGAATACAAAACCGGGCATCGCAGTGAAAGCGTGATCTTTTCTGTGCAAACCATGCTGGTGAAATTTGCCGGGGCGGCGAGTGGCTTTATTGTCGGTGTTGGTCTGACGCTGATTGGTTATCAAGCCAATCAAATCCAAAGCGATGACACCATTGCCGGATTACAGCTAATGATGATTGGTCTGCCTGTGATCATGATGTTGCTAAGCGGCTTTATCTATAAGCGTTTTTATCGATTGCACGAAGGGTTTGACCAGGCTCAATTCGAAGCGTCAGAACAAGCCACTGAGCCCGATGAGCAAAAGCCCACGCGTCCTTCCATGGCGTAATACGCTGTGTAACGGCCCAATAAGTTGACTGACTTGGCGGGCCTATTATCTGCGAAATCCATTAGCCATTTCGGTCTAAAATTTGTTCACCTAGTGCGACGGTTCATTAAACGGTCGCCGAACTGAGGTAATCATGCGTTCATTTCAAGATATTCTCAATGCCAAAGACTGGCAAAACCCATTGGTTGTTAAGCTCAACACGTTACGTCCGCATTCGCCGCTGAATGCCTATTGCTCACAACAAGATGCGCTCAAAGGGCAGAACGCACAGCGTCAGTGTTTAAACGGCGACTGGCGCTTTGCCCTGTTTGATCAAGTCGAAGCGGTGTCGGAAACCTTTATTGAGCCCGACTTTGCCGACCGCCAATGGTCATCGATTGCGGTGCCGAGTAACTGGCAATTACAAGGTCACGACAAACCCATTTACACCAATGTGAAATACCCCTTTGCCGATGCGCCGCCCCAAGTGCCAAAAGACAATCCCACCGGTTGCTATCGCACTGACTTTCACTGTGAGGAGAACCTGCTCGACAAACAAACGCGCTTGGTGTTTGAAGGGGTGAACTCCGCGTGTCACGTTTGGGTCAACGGCCAGTGGATTGGTTACTCACAAGACAGCCGATTGCCGGTGGAATTTGATGTTTCACGTGTGATTAAAGCGGGGCGCAATACCCTGGCGGTGATGGTGATGCGTTGGTCAGACGGCTCTTATCTTGAAGACCAAGACATGTGGTGGCTCAGCGGTATCTTTCGCGACGTGTATTTGTATCGCAAGCCGCAATTGGCGATTGAAGACGTTTTTATTACTCCGAGTTTAGATGCGTGTTATCGCGATGGCACCTTGAATATCAGCACGCGCTTAACCTGTGATACCACGTCTCATTCACTGTCCGTCGCCCTGTTTGATCGCCAAGGCCAACCGGTGAAAATGCAGGGTGAAACGACACAATGCAGTGGGCAAGTTGCGGTTGACGAAAAAGGCGCATGGCGAGATAGGATTGATCACCGCGTGACGATAGATAACCCACATAAGTGGAGCGCTGAATCCCCTTATTTGTATCGCTGCGTGTTGTCTTTGTACGATGAGCAGCAAATCTTGGTGGATTGCGAAGCGTACTCGGTGGGTTTTCGGTGTGTCGAAATCGATGACGGAGTGCTTAAACTCAATGGGCAAGCCTTGATGATCCGAGGCGTCAACCGCCATGAACACGATCCGAACCACGGCCATGCGATTGATGAGGCGAGTATGCGTCGCGACATCGAGCTGATTAAGCAAAACAATTTTAACGCGGTCAGAACGGCGCATTATCCCAATCACCCTTTGTGGTATCAGTTGTGTGATGAATACGGTTTGTATTTGGTGGACGAAGCCAATATCGAAACTCACGGTCAGTTCCCGATGTGCCGGTTATCCGATGATCCAATGTGGAATTTTGCGTACATGCAGCGCATGATGTCGATGGTTGAGCGCGATAAAAACCATCCATCAATCATTATTTGGTCATTGGGCAATGAATCGGGGATTGGCAGTAATCACCATGCGATGTATCAATGGACCAAACAGCGTGATCCCTCCCGGCCCATTCAGTATGAAGGCGGTGGTGCCAATACGGCCGCGACAGACATTATTTGCCCAATGTACGCGAGGGTTAATCAGCATCAGCCGCACGAGTCCGTGCCAAAGTACGCGTTGAAAGAGTGGCTGTCGCTACCGGGAGAAACGCGGCCACTGATTTTGTGTGAATACGCACATGCGATGGGCAATAGCTTGGGCAGCTTTGAAAAATATTGGCAAGCGTTTCGCGATTATCCGCGCTTACAAGGTGGCTTTATCTGGGATTGGGTCGATCAGGGGCTAACTCAAGTCGATGAACAAGGCCAGCAATATTGGGCTTATGGTGGCGACTTTGGCGATGAGATCAATGATCGTCAATTTTGCATCAATGGTTTGATGTTTCCCGACCGCACACCGCATCCTACCTTGTATGAAGCAAAATACGCCCAGCAGTATTATCGCTTTACCTTATCGCAAGCGACCCTCAACATTGAAAGCGAGCATCTATTTTGCAGCGAAGCTTTGACCTTGCAGTGGCAACTGACTCAGGGTGAAACCACGCTGCTTTGCGGGCAACAAGACGTTGAGATTCAGGCACAGCACACCCTATCGGTCGAATTAGAGTCATTGCAAGACTGGTTGGCGCATCAGGCTGAGCACACGAACAAAGAAACGCTGTTAACGGTCAGTTTGGCCTATCAAGAGCCACAAGCTTGGTGTTTAGCCGGACACAAGGTGGCGCAATTTCAACACGTGATCACCGAAGCCCTTGCCGAGATGGATCAGGGTATTGAGCTCGCCAAGGTGGCGCTGGTTCGCCAGGACGAGGTGATAGAGATCGCTTGTGAATCGCACCGCTGGCAATTTGATCGCCGCAGCGGGTATTTGCTCAATTGGCAGCAGGGCCAAAATACGATCCTTGGCAGTGCGTTAAAAGATAACTTTTTTCGCGCGCCCTTAGACAATGATATTGGTACCAGTGAAGCGGATCTCGTCGACCCAAACAGTTATCTCGCCCGGTGGCAAAGCGCTGGCCTGGATGCCCTCGAAGTGCAACCTCAAGGGCTAACCGTAAGCGAGGTACAAGACAGTGTCGTGCTCTGCGCTCGTTATCATCATTTGGCGAAAGGGAAAGCGGTCTTGGCGACCGAGTGGCAATATCGCTTTGGCACTGGTGGTGCATTACAGCTTGAAGTCAATGTCGAACGTTTGGCTCCACTGCCGCCGTTGCCAAGAGTGGGGCTGTGCTTTACGCTGCCACAGCGCCAGCCGGTGACCTGGTATGGACGCGGGCCATTTGAAAATTACCCCGATCGCAAGCAGGCGGCGTTACTCGGTTGTTATCAACTTGAGCTTGACCAATTGCACACGCCTTATATTTTCCCCACCGAAAATGGCTTGCGCTGCGATACCCGCTGGCTCAATTTGGACACTGTCACTCTGTATGGCAATTTCCATTTTAGTGTCAGTCGCTATGATCACCAAAGCCTAGCCCGCGCGAAACACACCAACGAATTGGTCGCCGGCGAACCGCTTGTCAGTATCGATCACTGCCATATGGGCGTCGGCGGCGACGATTCTTGGACGCCGAGTGTACACAGTGAATACCTGTTGACACAATCTCATTATCGCTATCAATTGACGCTGCGCCCACAAGGAGAAAAAGTATGAAACCCAAGCTGTATTCGCTGACCGGTCAACAGTCACAACTGATCCTCTCCGTCAGTGAAGTGGTGGAAGTGCTGCATTACGGCAAAAAAATCACCACCTTTGATGGCCAATGCGCCATAGCGACCGACAGTGCGTTTAAGGCATTAGCCAGAGGGATCCCTTATGGCCGTTTAGATTCGGATGTGCCGGTGACTTTTAGCCCAGATTTAGGCCGCGGTCATTTTGGCAGCCCCGGGCTTGAAGGGCACCGAGAGGGCCAAGACTGGGCACCGGTCTTTCAAGTCAGCCAGGTGAGCGAGACAGACCATCACTTGCAAATTGACAGTGTTGACGAGCAGGCCCAATTGTTGCTGAGTTTATCCTTGACCTTAGGGCAAGACGATGTCCTGATTATTCAGCAACGTTTGACCAACTTGAGTGAAACGCCATACTGGGTGAATCGTTTGGCCACCACGCTGTCTTTGCCTGAACGCGCCGATGAACTGCTGACGTTTCACGGTCGTTGGGTTAAAGAATTACAGCCAAAGCGCCTGGTGCTGCCCGCCGGTGGCTATCAGCAAGAAAATCGCCGTGGACGCACATCTCATGAGCACTTTCCGGGCCTGATTGTTGGCCAGCAAGGCTTTGACGAACAACGCGGTGAGGTTTGGGGAGCGCACTTGGCGTGGAGTGGCAATCACAGGTTGCGAGTGGATGTCAAAGCAGACGGCCGACGGTTGTTGCAAGCTGAAGCCTTGTACTTTGCTGGTGAAATCAGTCTGTTGCATCAACAAACCTTAACTACACCCAAGTTATACGTCAGTTACTCATCCGCAGGTCTTAATACCATGAGTCAGCAGTTTCACCGCCACGTTAGACGTGACATCCTGACCCCTCGGCTGGAGAAACCAAGACCCATTCACCTCAATACCTGGGAAGGTATCTACTTTGACCATCAACCGGACTATATCAAATCGATGGCCAGTAAAGCGGCCAGTATTGGTGTCGAGCGATTTATCATTGACGACGGTTGGTTCTTAGGTCGCAACGACGATACTTCATCGCTAGGGGATTGGTATGTCGACCAGGAAAAATACCCGCAAGGGCTCAAACCGGTGATTGATCACGTTCACGAGCAGGGCATGGAATTTGGTCTTTGGTTTGAACCTGAAATGATCAATAAAGATTCACAGCTCTATCGCCAGCATCCAGATTGGTTATTGGAGGTACCAGGTTATCAGGCCCCAACCGGTCGCCATCAATACACCTTGAATTTAGTCAACCCCGGGGTGATTGATTATCTGTATCAACGTTTGGCGCATTTTTTGTCGCAATACGAGATCGATTACATCAAATGGGACATGAATCGCGAAGTGGTTCAGCCTGGGCATTTAGGCAGAGCGGCAGCGCAAAAGCAAGTACTGGCATTATATCAACTAATGGACAAACTCAGCCAGCAATTCCCCCATGTGGATATCGAGTCTTGCGCCTCGGGCGGCGGGCGCATGGACTATGGCATTTTGACACGCAGCCATCGCTTTTGGTTGTCGGACAACAACGACGCGCTAGAAAGGCAAACGATACAGCGCAGCATGAGTTACTTTTTCCCACTCGAAGTCATGGGTTGTCACATCGGTGCCGATCACAGCCACACCACAAGGCGCAGGCACAGTTTGTCGTTTCGGGCTTTGACGGCTTTGTTTGGTCATATGGGATTAGAGCTCGACCCCAATGACGTTGATGAAGACAGCTTAGCGCAGTATCGCCATTACATTGCCATGCACAAACAGTGGCGTTCGCTGTTGCACAGTGGTGATTTTTATCGCTTAAACGTCGACGATGATAAGGCGCAAACCGCCTACATGGTGTGCGAGCAAGACCAAAGCCAAGCCTTGATGGTCCTTGCGCAGTTAGAGATGCCAACTTTTGCTTTATCGGGTCGTCTTCGCGTGCCGGGCCTTGCTGCGGATGGGCAATATCTAGTCAAGGTATTAGACGCACCAGACAACCTCGAGGCCATCGTCAATCAGCAGCCGCCATGGCTGAACAATCCGCTGGTGCTCAGCGGTGAATGGCTGGCTGAAGTGGGGCTGGCCACGCCTTTGTTGGACCCAGAAAGCGCGTTGTTACTGCATTTTGAAAAGCTATAACCGCAGGTGTTGATATCCTGCCAATCTAACAAATCAGATTGGTATCAAAACAGAGCTGAGCTAGGCTCTGTTTTTTTATCTGAACGATGATAAGTGAAGAAAAGAGCAGACTCGGTATAAGACTATTGTGGGTTTGAAGCCGCGTTAACAACACCAGGATGGCGATTAAGCACGGCGACTGACGGAGTCTCTTTTTACCACGGTCGGTTGGAAAGTTAAGGTTTGAGCGCGGCTGCCTGGGTCACTGTGGCACAGCGCCAATTCGGTCGCTTTGGTGGCCATCAACTCAATCGGGTAGCGAATGGTTGTCAGACGGGGTTTGACATAGCGAGCAATCAAGCCATCGTCAAAACCGACAATGGACATTTTCTCTGGCACGGCAATGGCATTTTCATCTAATACCGATAATGCGCCCGCCGCCATATGATCGTTGTAGGCAACAATGGCACTGATCGGCAGAGCTTTGGCCAATAAATTGGTCATGGCTTGCTCGCCACCATCGCTATTGGGCTCGCTAGATTCGACGTAACTGGCGTGAAATTCGAGCTGGTGATCCTTAAGCGCTTGTTGATAGCCTTGTAAGCGCGCCTGACAATCTTCAATACCATGGCTAGAGCTAAGGTAACCGATATGAGTGTGGCCGTGGCGAATTAAAAACTCAGTGGCTAAATACGCGCCGCGGTGGTTGTCGAGTGAGATGCAGCGCTTGGCGATCTCATCGATGTGGCGATTGATGAGTACCATGCCTTTGACTTCGTTGGCATAGGCGATAAGCTGTTGATCACTTAACGCTTTTGAGTGGATAATCAAGGCATCACAGCGGTTGCTGATCAGCAGTTCTATCGAACGTTTTTCCATCTCGGCATCGTGATAGCCATTGCCGACTAAGATGTGTTTGCCGTGCTGGTGGGCAACGTTATCCACGGCTTTGACTAAGGTGCCAAAAAAGGGGTCTGAGACATCACCGACCAATACGCCCACCGTATTACTGCTTTGGCTCACCAACGCTTTAGCCGCGGCATTGGGTCGATAACCGAGCTTTTTCATTGCCAAGGTAACAGCATTAATCGACGCTTCACTGGCTTTTGGCGAGTGATTGATAACGCGGGAAACGGTGGCGATAGAAACTCCGGCTTCTTTCGCGACGTCTTTAATGGTGGCCATAGTGCCCTTTGTTTTGTGACTCGATAGAGAGTATTAAACACAGTCGTTGCGAGGAGTGCAATCAAGTTGGTGATTTTTAATCTAAAAAATGCAGATTCAGCGCTCATTTTTCAGTGAAAAACAGTTATTTTTGCCCTTTTGTGGTAACTTTTGATTGGAGTGTGCAAATGCAAAATAGCCCTGAAAGTGAAAGGAGTCAGGATGAAATTATATGAAAACTCAGCAACGCCAAGTTGCCGACGAGTGAATCTCTTTCTCGCAGAGCTAGGTGAAACCTTCGATATTGAACGCATTCATGTCGACGCCCGAGCCGGGGAGAATTTAACCTCAGAATTCAAAGCAAAAAGTTTGAACGCCAAGATCCCAACGCTGGAGCTTTACAATGGCGATAGCCTGTGTGAAAGCACCGCCATTTGTCGGTATTTTGCTGAGTTAGCGGGGCAAACGGACTTGTTTGGCCGCACGGCTTATCAAAAAGCGAAAGTTGAAATGTGGCAACGCTTGCTTGAACTTGAAGGTATCACCATGGCTTTCCAAGCGTTTCGCCATCTCACGGCGACCTTCTCTGATCGAGAAAACTGTTTGCCAGAGTGGGGAGAAGAAGCCAAGTTGCGTTTAGAACAATTTTGGCCCAAGCTCGATGCTCAACTCGCCGAACATCATTATGTGATTGGTGACGAGTTTACCATTGCCGACATCAGCGCCATTGTTTTAGTTGAATTTGCCATGCGTACTCAAGAGTTTGACCCCAGCGAAAAGACCCCCAACATTGACCGCTGGTTTGACATTGTCAAACAAAGGCCCGCAATGCAGGGTTAATCATGCCATTGAGTGAGTTAGATGTGCAGCGCGCTCTGGTGCGCTGTTTTTTGTTTTACCCAATCACAGTGCTCTATTTATGAAATTTATTCATACTGCCGATTGGCACTTAGGCCGCCAATTTCACAACGTTTCTTTACTCGACGACCAAGGTGCCGTACTTGAACAATTCATCGCCTATGTAGAAGCAAACCCCGTCGATGCCATTGTCATTGCCGGTGACATTTACGACCGCTCTGTACCGCCCACTCGTGCGATTGCCCTACTTGATGAGGTGTTAGAGGCTTTGTGTGAGCGCTTAAATACCCCAGTGATCATGATCCCAGGCAATCACGATGGGGCGCAGCGTTTAGGGTTTGCAGCCAAGAGAATGAAAAACTCGGGTCTTTACATCATCAGTGATTATGACTCGATGCTCGAGCCTGTGGTTCTCACCGATGAGCAAGGTCAATCGGTGGCGTTTTACGGCTTGCCGTACAGCGATCCAGAGCAAGCGAGCGAATTTTTACAACAACCTGTCAAAGACCACGACCAAGCGCATCAAGCCCTGGTGGCACGTATCCTGGCCGATGCCGATCCACAGATGAAAAAAGTACTGATCGCACATTGCTTTGTCGATGGGGCGATTGAATCCGATTCCGAGCGCCCACTGTCGATTGGCGGGGCCGATCAAGTCAGTCACGAGCATTTTTTACCCTTTGATTACACCGCGCTTGGCCACTTACACCAACCACAAAAAAAAGGCACAGACACGATTCGTTACTCTGGGTCATTAATGAAATACAGCTTTTCAGAGCAGCATCACAACAAGGGCTTCACGCTGGTTGATATACGAGCCAATGGCATTGAGCTCACCCATTGTCCGCTTAACGCCCCTCACAATATGCGTATTTTGGAAGGGGAAATGGCGACGTTGTTAGCGCAAGGCCAGCACGATCCCGGTCGAGAGGATTATTTGTTAGTGCGCTTACTCGACAAACACGCGATCTTAAATCCCATGGATAAACTGCGTCAGGTTTACCCCAATGTCCTGCACTTAGAAAAGCCGGGGATGAACATCGGCGAAGAGCAACCCCTAAATTTTGATGGCTTGGCGCGCAGTGAGTTGGATATGTTTAACGATTTTTACCGCGAAGTGCAGCAAGCGGAGTTAACCGAGCCACAAAAAGAGGCCTTAACAACCTTGATACAACAAATGACGGATGACGTGTAATGAAACCTTTGAAACTGGAAATGCAAGCCTTTGGTCCGTTTGCCGAGCGTGAAAGCATTGATTTTTCTCAATTTGGGCCCGCGCCATTATTTCTTATCAACGGGCCGACTGGGTCGGGTAAAACCACCATTTTAGATGCGATTTGTTTTGCTTTGTACGGTGAAACCACCGGCAATGAGCGACAAGGCAATCAGATGCGCTGCGATCTCGCCGATGAAAGTTTGGCAACCGAGGTCAGCTTAGAGTTCGCGTTACACGACAAACAATACCGCATTACGCGCCAGCCAGAACAGATGATGCCCAAAGCGCGTGGTGAAGGATTGACCAAGCGAAAACACACCGCCAGTTTCTATCAACTTAACCCTGAACCAGAGTTACTGAGCAGTAAAGCCAGTGAAATTAAGGGACTGATTATTGAAAAACTGGGCCTTAATGAGCATCAGTTTCGCCAAGTGATGGTATTGCCACAAGGCCAATTTAGGCAATTGCTGCTCGCCAGTTCGAGTGAACGTGAAGCGATTTTTGGTCAGTTGTTTCAAACCGATATATACAAAAAAATCGAGTTCGCCCTCAAAGACAAAGCGGCGGCGATCAGTCGTCAAAAAGCGGATTTGGATATTAAAGTCACCAGTACGCTGGCGATGGCCGAGGTCGACAATGAAACGGCACTGGGCGAGGCACTGACTGAGAATCAGCGTCAGCGTGAGCAGCAAGAAAAACAACTCGACCAGTTTAAAAAGCAGCGCGATCACGCCAAACAGCAACTCGACCAGGCTGAGCTCTACCAAAAAACGCAAGCATCACTGCAGGCGGTGACAGAGCGACTGCAGACTCATCAACAAACCGAATCGACGGTGATGGCGGCGCAAAACGAGCTCAAATGGGCTGATCAAGCGCAGCAGTTAGTACCGGCCTATCAGCAATATCAAAGTGCTTTACAGTCTTTACAATTGAGTACAGAGCAATGGCAAGACGCCAAGTCGCGATGGCCAGAGATTGAGCAAAATACCCATAACGCTGAACAGCAACATCAACAAGCGCTCGCGCTTTTACAGTCCGTCCCACAGTGGCAAGACAAAGAAAATAAACTCGCCCAACAAATCCAACTTTGGCAACAGTGGCAGGTGCAAAGCGAGCAATTCACGGCGAAGCAACACGAGATCACGCAAGTAGAAAGCCAGTTAGTTAAATACGCCGCCCACAGTAAAACGCTGCGCGATGAACTCGAGCAAGCGCAAAGGCAATGGCAGCAAGCCAGCGAGCAAAAAGCGCCGTTACCCACCTTGCTTGAACAACTCGCTAAGCACAATGAACGCATTGACAAGTTACAGCAATGGCAACAACTCGACCATCAGCAGCGCCAACGCGAGCCGCAAAGAGACGAGGCACTGACGCGAAAAACGCACAGTGAAAAAGCGCTAAAACAGCAGCAACAGGATTTGGATGTGGCTGAGCTACATTGGCATCAATCTCAGGCTTATCAATTGTCGTTAAAATTACAGCGCGGTCACGCCTGCGCCGTGTGTGGCAGTTTGGAGCATCCGAGCCCAGCACCTATGCCGGATAATGTGATTGATCAGCCGGCGCTCAACAAGCTCAAACAAACACTTGCCAAGGCGCAGCAGCAACATCAAGACGCGGTTCAAGCGTGGCAAAAAATTGAGCATGACTATCAAAGTTGTCAGCAACAAATCGCAATCTTTTCAGATCAGCTTGGCAAAGACGGACTGGCGCACTTGGCTGACGCGGTTAAAGAGCAGCAGGCGATGGCGGCGCAAATTGAACGCTTAAAGAGGATCAACCTTGAGCAACAGCAAGACCAGATTCGACAGTTAGAGCAGCGTTTACAAAAAGGCGCCGATCTCGAACAGCAGCAACGCCATCAGCTCAGTATTTTACAAGGTCAGTGTGAAGCGCTGGCGATCCAGATAGCCGACATCGACAAGCAGATCGACAAACAGTACCCCGATTTAGAGGCGCTGCTCGAGGCCAAGCAAGCATTGCAAAAACAAATCAGCCACGCGCAGCAACAAGAGCTTGTCAGCCGCGAGCAATTTCAGCAGTGGCACAATCAGTCTTTGACCCTCAAGGCGCAATTGACGACTTATCAACAACACGTCAGTCAATGTCAACAACAGGTCGACAGCGTTCAAAAAGCTTGGCAACAGGCGTTGGAAAACAGTGAGTTTAACAATGAAGAGGCATTTTTGGCCGCTCAACGTTCAACACAAGATAAACAGGCGCTAAGAGAGCGTATTGATGCGTACCGTCAAACCTTGATTCAGTTGCAACAAACGCAACGCGATCTGGAGCGTTCTTTGTCTGAACAGGTCGTATTGGATGTGGCGGAGTGTCAACAAGGCGTGCAGCAAGCACAACATCAGTTGTCAATTGCAGAGCAACAATGGAGCCAGCTGCAAAGTACTGCTCAAGCGCTGACGAAAGCGCAGAATATATTGAACCAACTTAAAAAAGATAACCAACAATTAGAAGAAGCCTATCACACCTTTGGTACGCTCTACGATGTGGCCAGTGGAAAAACCGGCAGCCGAATTAGTTTACACCGCTTTGTACTGGGGGTGTTACTCGATGATGTCTTGATCCAGGCCAGTCAGCGTCTATCCTTGATGAGCAAAGGTCGTTATCGATTGATCCGTAAATTATCGGGCTTTAAAGGTGCGGCGGGGCGAGGACTTGATCTCGAAGTGGAAGACGGTTACAGCGGTAAAAGTCGCGATGTGGCTACCTTATCTGGAGGGGAATCATTTATGGCGGCATTGGCCCTAGCGCTTGGTTTATCCGATGTAGTGCAAGCCTATTCTGGCGGCATCCGTTTAGACACTTTGTTTATCGATGAAGGGTTTGGCAGTTTAGACCCAGAATCACTTGACTTGGCCGTGCAAACACTGGTTGATTTACAGCAACACGGGCGGATGATCGGGGTGATTTCTCACGTTTCCGAGCTCAAAGAGCAAATGGCATTACGCTTAGATGTCAGCACCAGTGTCACCGGCTCACGTATTGCCCTTATTAAACACAGCGTCTAACGCGTCATTCAATGTTTTTATCAAAGGGTGGATCACCGCGCGCCATCCTTTTTTATATAGTTTGCCCTAAATCACATCTGTTGATCTTTTGCCGGTAAAAAGGCGTTTTTTACTTTCCTTTTCATCATTCTCCTTAATAATTATACATAAATTTAATCTTTATAAGTTGATTGATTGCTCGTTGTTATAAAAATGCTTTACTGCACAGCGATGGAACACCGTGACCTTATCTACCACAGTGAGTCTGTGACTCGAGAGTCTGCTAACCGCATTCACCGCTCAATCGCATACAACACGTGCTCAGCCGGGAATAGTCAATCCTAAAACGGAGAATGATTTATGTTGCAGTGGATGTTGAATTTATCCATCATCAAAAAGATGATCCTATTGGTTGGGACCTTGCTTGTCTTATTGATAGGAGTGGCTGGCTACAGTGTGTTGAAAATGAATTTAGTGGCCAAAGAAGTGGCCATGATTGCACATGAAAACATGCCACTGATCAAGATGAGCTCATCGGTGGTCATTAAGCAATTAGAAAGTGAAATTGCACTGGAAAAAGCGTTTCGAGCGGCGGAATTACACAGCAGTGAAGAGCAAAGTGTTGAGCATTACTTGCGCTTAGCAGTGCAATTGCACCAAGACATAAACCAAGACATTAAGTCCTCAGAACAACTACTGGCCAACGCGGATCAACTTGCCGTTACCGAGTATGACAAACAGCGGTTTCGCGCCCTAGAACAATCGATGTATCGCATTGAAGAGGCTCACCAGGCGTATTTAGACAACGTCACCTTGTTTGAGAAGCAATTTGCGCAAGGCGCCTCGGCAACCCAGTTGGTTCACTTGTTAGAACAATTAGAAGTGCAACAAAAGCAGATCAACCGCCAGTTAATTGACTTTACGGTTGAACTAGAAACCATGACGCAAGATTCCGTGAATCTCACCGAGGAAATCGAGAACAATGCGCTATTGGGTTTATTGATTTTAGCCAGTGTGAGTTTGATATTTGGTTTGGCGATGGGACTTTTCATCAGCCGAGCGACCTTGACTGGCGTGCGAAAAATTCGCGACGCTGCGGCAAAGATGGAGCAAGGCCAATTTGATTTCACCTTATCGGTTGATTCACGTGATGAGTTAGGCCAGCTAGCGCAAAGCATCAACAAAACAGTGACGACCTTAAGTGGCCTGTTAGCGGAAGTGAACGATCGCGCAGTGAACATCAGCAGCATGGCGACGGAACTTGCTAGCATTTCTGATGACAACCAAAACGCAGTAGTCGAACAGCAAAGTAACACTGAACAAATTGCCACGGCGATGGCACAAATTGCCGCAACGGTCACTGAACTGGCGGCAAGTGCTGAAGGGGCTTCGCACAACAGTGATGTCGCCCAGCAGCGAGTTCAGCAATGTGATGACTTAATGCAAAAAATGGTGGAAGAAATCTCTAGCTTAGTCAATAACGCCCAGCACGCCTCACAATCGATTCTCGCGGTACAAGAGAGCACCGAACAGATCCATCAATTTATCAACGTGGTGTCTGCCATTGCTGAGCAAACCAATTTACTGGCACTTAATGCCTCAATCGAAGCGGCCAGAGCGGGTGAGCAAGGACGCGGCTTTGCCGTCGTAGCAGATGAAGTGAGAGCATTGGCCAACCGCAGCCAAGAAGCAACCAGCGAAATTGGTGGCTTGATCGACAATTTGGTCCGCAGTGCGAAAATGGCACACGACGATTTTAAAACCAATCACGACACCACCATAAGTTCGTCATCCAAAGTGGCGCAGAGCCAAGATATGTTAGCCAGTATTCGTCATGCGATCGAAGAATTGTCACAGGCCAGTCACCAAGTGGCGGTGGCCAGTGAGCAACAGTCGGTGACCATTGAAGATATGAATGTGCGTATTACCAGTGTGAAAGACAAAGGAGATGTGGTTTTACAAGGCGCGACGCACAGTACCTCTGCCTGCCACTCTTTGTCAGAAGATGTGGTGGTGTTGAAAACCTTGATTGGCCAATTTAAAACCCAAACGGTGTCGAGTACTTAAATGCGTTTTGCCAGCGATGCTCGATACAAGCAAGCTAAGGTCTTGGCATCGCTGATTTCACCGCTGATGATGGCTTGTTCTAGTTCGTTTTTTGACCAGAATTCGACCTCGATGACCTCGTCAGCGTCTTTGGGCAGTGTCGCATTGCTTTG
The DNA here is from genome assembly GCF_040957575.1 of Vibrio sp. HB236076. Taxonomy (NCBI): domain Bacteria; kingdom Pseudomonadati; phylum Pseudomonadota; class Gammaproteobacteria; order Vibrionales; family Vibrionaceae; genus Vibrio; species Vibrio sp. HB236076. Next base: position 48,675 of record NZ_CP162602.1, on the reverse strand, counting down.
CAGTTGTGTGGCAATGTACAAATGCTGTATTTCATCACACAATCCCGCCATTGGCGTCAACGCGCCCAACGACTCAAACTGTTTGGCCTGATAACCCGTTTCTTCGATCAACTCTCTTTGCGCGCAAGTCAAAAAGTCTTCGCCAGGCTCTCTGGTACCAGCAGGCAGTTCAAGCAACCACTTTTTTAGCGCCGGTCGATATTGGCGTAGCAACAAGATTTGACCTTGATCAGTGATGGGTAAAATGACCGCTGCACCAGGGTGATGAATTTTGGTATGCTCAGTGGTTATGCCATTGGGCAATAAGGTAGTTTCTTGCACTAACTGCATTTTTTTCCAATGATGAATCGTTTTTAGCATAGTCATATCAGATGTCGTATCATAGGCTTACCATACCGATATCCTTGTGTAACACAAGAGATATGAGTCACTTGACGGCGATGGTTCTTTTACTGCTATGGTCTCAATATCAAATATTACCCTAGGGGAGTCAACACGTCACTGGCCTCCCAAACGCTGACTGCCAAGAGAGAGAGAATGGACGTTTTCGAATCAATGACACACACCCAACACGCGTTGCTTTCTGAGCGAATAGAAAAACTGGCGCAGGCACTTTCTAACGGGGTTTATGAGCGCGAGCACACCATGAAGCTGTGTTTATTAGCGGCCCTTTGTGGTGAGAGTGTTTTTTTATTGGGTCCACCGGGCATTGCCAAAAGCATGATCGCCAAGCGCTTGATTCAAGGTTTTGAAGACCAAGACTACTTTGAATACTTGATGACGCGCTTTTCAACCCCTGAAGAAGTGTTTGGCCCTTTGAGTATCCACGATTTAAAAGACAATGGCCGTTATACGCGCTTGACACAAGGGTATTTGCCTTCGGCTCACGTGGTGTTTCTCGATGAAATTTGGAAAGCAGGCCCGGCCATTTTAAATACCTTGCTCACGGTGGTGAATGAAAAGACCTTTAAAAATGGCCAGGAAACCCAGCCGGTACCGATGCGCTTATTGATCACTGCATCGAATGAGCTACCGGATAAAGACAGCGGCCTTGATGCGCTCTACGACCGACTGCTGATCCGTTTGTTTGTCGACCGCATCCAGAGTAAGCAAAATTTTCAAGCCATGTTGACGCAAGGCACTGAGTTAGAAAGCAAAGTGGATGACGTGCTCAAGATCTCGCGACAAGAATCGCTGCAGTGGCAACAGGCGCTTGAGAAGGTGAGCTTGCCGAGCGACATGTTTGATGCACTGTATCAACTCAAAGAATCATTGGAGCAATTACAGGCCCGCGAGCCAGCCAACTCTCAAGCCTTGTACGTCTCTGACCGCCGGTGGAAAAAAGCGGTCAAATTACTCAAAGCCAGTGCATTTTTTAACGGCCGTCAAGCGGTCAATGGCTTAGATTTACTGCTCTTAGAGCATTGCTTGTGGAATACCCCGCAATCAAAAGAGCAAGTGCAAAATCTCATTTATCAATTTGCGACTCGTCAAGCCTACGGCCAGCAAGACATCGACGGCGAACTGGCGGTGATAGGGGAAAAAGCCACTCAATTGCAACAGCAGCTTGTGCAATCGCTGCAACTGCAAACTCGTGCGAGTGTGCAATCTGGCCTGCGGCGAAAAACGCAGTTTGATGTGTCTTGGCACCAGGCAGCGAGCTTTAAAGTTGGCTATCAAAATCACGTGCACAAGTTTCTTATTCTCAAGCCTGACACTAAGGTGTCTGAGCAATATCAATCAGAAAGTCGCTGGGTGTATGTCGCACACGATGACATCGACAAAGCGCTCAAAGAAGGGGGCGCCGAGGTGATGGGCTTTGTCAACGATCACAAAGAGTTAACTAAGTTGACCTTTCGTGTCGAAGAGCAAGGGCAGGTCGTTCTCAAAGACGTTGCCAACCGCTCTGTCCCCGTTGCTTTAGTTGAACAGTCCGCTTCAGCACAGCTTCAAGCGATTGAAACCGCGCAGCAGGCGATGGTTGCCCTAGGCCAAGCGCGCTCATCACTGCAAGCGAAACTCGATCAGGCAAAACGAGATTTTCATCATGCGCTGCCGCATATTTTTGTTGAAAGCCATTTGTTAATGGCGATAGAAGCGGACTTTCAATCTATGACTCAGCGGCTTGATGCCCTGCAAACGCAATTGGACGAAGGCGAGCAATCTTGTGTGTCGTACCATCACTATTTTAGTGAGTCACGTTAAATTATGCTGGGGATAGACGCGTTTAATCTGGCGCTATCGGTGCTCGAGTCTGGGGTGCTTGAATCGGTGATGGAAGAGCTAACATCTGGGTATCAAGCTTATGCATTGTCGGATAAACCGAGTGTGAAAGGCATCGTTGATCAGCAACTGAGCCGTTGGCAACATCGCTTAAAACGCAGTGCCCTGCAAGCCAGTGAAGCGCCGGAAATACAATCTGAATTGGCTCTTTATCAAGACGTCGTCACGTGGGATGAAGCGCAATTTGCCCGCGAGTATTCGTCTGTCATCGCGAAGCTAGAAGCGCTGGACTCAGAATTCGTCGGCGCCGCGCAGCGCATCCTTGCCGAACACCAACGTTCGCCAAACCCAATGCTGGGGCACTTTTTTTGTCATCAATGGCTAGCCAGTTTAACGTCGCACATGGAGGCGACTCAGCAAGCTTCTCTGGAAGAGCAAAAACAAGAGATGCTTAAAGAGTTACAGCAGCGGATGGCGACGCTAACGACAATGGATAAGTTTACAGATGCTCAGCGCTTAGGCATTTTAGCTCGCATTTGGGACATGTCATCTGGCAAGTTGACGCAAGGCGATCATCAGTATTTGCAGCAACAAGCCCATTACTTGTCTAAAAATCCCGAACTCTTGTCACTGGCAGAGCAAATTGGCCGCGAGTCTCAACCGCACAATGAGCAAGCTGTGCCGCAGACACCTAAAACGCCGCATTGTGAGACGGTGACGGTACAAAGCGAGCAAGCCTTAGATGAAATGACCGGAGTCACGCAATCGGCGGAGCTAGCGCGAATGTTGCCCAATCAAGTCATGTTGCTAGGTGAGCCCGACCTCGAGTTGCTGTTTTACAAAAATTTGCTCGACCGTCGCTTGTTAACTTACCAAATGCAAGGAAAAACCCAGCAACGGGTGCCGGTACAAAGCAAAGCCACCACACCGGATGAGACAATCAACCCCAAAGGGCCTTTTATATTGTGTGTCGATGCATCGGGCTCGATGGTCGGTGAGATGGAGCAAGCGGCAAAAGCCTTCTCTTTTGCTTTAATGCAGATGGCGCTGGCCGAAAAACGCGACTGCCTGGTGCATATTTACTCGACTGATTTTATCGAATACCACTTAAATGCCGACAACGGCTTGCGTGAGATGTTGGACTTTCTCAGTTACCAATTTCACGGTGGGACGGATTTGACACCGGTGCTCAACGCGTCGTTAGAGGCGATGGAAAGCCGCGCTTATCAACGCGCCGATTTGGTGGTCATTTCCGATTTTATTGCCCCCAAGCCCAAGCCTGAAATCGTCGACAAGTTTGCCCAGTTGCGCAGTCAAGAGCATCAGTTTCACGCGGTGTGTTTGTCTAAACAGGCCACGCCTGCCGTGATCAACTTGTTTGATCAACAATGGCACTTTAGAGCCAACACGCTGTTGTCGTGGCGGCGTTAGTCAGGTTGGCCTTCAACCACCTTTAGAGTTTACTATGCCTAGTTTGCAACGCTTGATGTTTTATTCCTGGTTATCGTGGCAGAGAGCAGGCAATGCCAGAGTCTAGGTAAGGTGATCGTTTTTATTCGCGCGGCGTAACACCAGTGATAACAATCAATGAGGTGTGACGGTGAATATTGGCCTTTATCTTTTTAGCCATGATTTGAGATTGAGCGATCAACCCCTGCTGACGACGTTAAGTGGCAAGGTCGACAAACTGATTTGCGCCAGTTGGCAACGTCCTGTAAGCCAATGGGACCAAGGCAAACTCCCCAACACCGCGGGCGGAGAACATCAGAAGCGCTTTTATCAGCAAGGACTCTGTGAACTCGCACAACAACTCGCGCAAAAAAATCATCTGCTTTACCCCATAGGTGACCTGTTCTCAGCGCTAGAGAGCCTCAGTACCGCTTACCCAAATGCCACGATAACGTTAGCGCATTGTGCTTTTGCAGGTGTCGACGAGCGTCGCTATTTCAAAGCCCTTGCCGAGCGTTTTACTCACATTAGGTTTTGTACTTCTCATCACAATCACTTACTTACCGCCGAGCAAGGGACGTTTGAGCCAGGGGACTTTCCCCGGGCCTTTTTTCCATTTCGAAAACAAGTCATGGCGCTCAACCCCAGTGACCCTATCGATGCGCCTAGCACCTTAGCGGCGCCATTAGCCGTCGATGCTTTAGCGGGGTTTCAACAACCGGTTTCCAGTTCACCACCACATGCAGGCGCGTCGGTTATTGCTTATGGCGGTGAATCACACGGCCTTGCCCATTTGGCGGGCTATTTTGCTACCCGATGTGCCAGCGAGTACAAACAAACGCGCAACGGGCTTACCTTTAGTACCAGTTCGACTTGTCTGTCGATTTGGCTTGCACAAGGGGCGATTTCGGCCAAACAAGTGGTTAAACAACTTCGGGCGTATGAATCTGAGCACGGTCGCAATGCCTCGACCGAATGGATCTATTTTGAACTGTTGTGGCGAGAGTATTTTTATTGGTTTGCCCGCCATCATCAACAGCGCCTGTTTTGGCGACAGGGGCTTAGGCAAAGCGCGCCGCTGACCACGTTTTATCCCCAGCGTTTTCGCGCCTGGTGCGAAGGCAAAACCTCGTACCCCATTGTGAATGCTTGCATCAATCAATTGCGCGCTACAGGCTGGATGTCGAATCGCGGTCGTCAACTGGTGGCTAGCTGCTTGGTCAATGAGCTTGGCCTCGATTGGCGTTTTGGTGCCGCCTTTTTTCAACACCATTTAATCGATTACGACGTGGCGAGTAATTGGGGCAATTGGATGAGCATTGCAGGGGTCGCCAGCCCCGGAGGAACAGCAAAGCACTTTGATTTGGCTGAGCAAACCCAGTGGTTTGACCCAAAGGGGGAATTTATTGCGCGCTGGCAAGGGCAGCAAAAGCCCATTGGCGAAGTCGTTGATGGCGCGGATTGGCCGTTATAGGCATTTCTCAAGCAAACTCAATCCTTTGAAAGGGAACAAAAATGGCAGTGAAAGTGATACTCGGTGGCAGTGGCGGTATTGGTTTGGCGATGGTTAAAGCTTTGCTAGATGATGCTTCGCCGATAGGCTCTTCACAGGATCAGGTGATCGCCAGTTATCATCACCAATGCCCAAGTTTAACCCACCCTCGATTGACTTGGCGCCGGTTAGACATTACCAAAGCGGCCTCTGTGACGCGATTTTTCGAGTCATGCCAGCAAATTGATTGGTTGATCAACACCATAGGGTTATTGCATCGCGATTACGCCGGGCCAGAGAAAAGGCTCGACCAAGTCGATGTCGCGTGGCTCAACGAATCGATGGCGACGCATTTAACCGGTAATGTCTTGACGGCGCAATCGGCGGCCGCCAAACTGGCTTTGTCGCCACAGGCCAAGTTCGCCGTGCTCAGTGCCAAAGTGGGCAGCATCAGTGATAATCAGTTAGGCGGTTGGTACAGTTATCGCTGTTCAAAAGCGGCGCTTAACATGTTCATCAAGACGCTGAGTATCGAGTGGCGGCGGCAAATGCCCAACGTGACCATCTTGGCTCTTCACCCAGGCACAACCGATACGGCGTTATCTAAGCCTTTTCAAGGACGCGTTCCAGCGCATCAATTGCAAAGCGCTGAGTCAGTCGCCGCGCAATTGATCGCCTTGATTGATGCCGCATCACCAGACGATACGGGCCGTTTTATCGACTATCAAGGCCGTGACCTCGGCTGGTGATGGTCCAGACAGTTTACCGGCGTGCGATCACCCAAACCGCGTGGACAATACCGGGAATGTAGCCCAGTAAGGTCAGCAAAATATTGAGCCAAAAAGCGCCGCCGATCCCCACTTGTAAAAAGACCCCTAATGGCGGAAGTAGAATAGCGAAAAGAATGCGAATTAAATCCATTGTCAACCTCGTTATTTTCCGTTGTTTGTTCAGTGCCAGAGCGCTTTATTCATCACTTATCGGCTTTAGTTTAACTTATGATTTACTTGATAAAAGATAACTTACCGAGTCGGTTTTGCTGTCAGAATTTGGTGAATCTGTGTAGATGATCTGGTTGCGACCGAGTTTTTTGGCTCGGTATAAATAGTCATCCGCCTGTCCGATCAGGCGACAAGCAGAGTGGTTGTCATCGCTAACCCCACCGCTCACTGTGATGGTTTGTTCAATGTTATCCAAACGCAGCTGAGCAATTTTTTGCCGTATCGATTCCGCCAATTGGTAAGCTTGTTGTGCAGTGTGATGTGGCAATATGACGAGGATTTCTTCGCCGCCATAACGACCGACATACCCTTGGCCGCCAACGTGATGGTATATGGCCTGGCTCACTTGCTTGAGCACATCGTCGCCAATTTGGTGGCCATAGCGATCGTTAAACTGTTTGAAGTGGTCGATATCCAACAACACAACGGCAATCGAAGTGCCTTGTTGTTGTGAAGTTTGCCATTCTTGCTCGAGGAGTTGATCTAAAAAGCGGCGATTGTAGATTTCGGTTAAAGGGTCAATATTAAGCAGTCGGTTGATCTTTTTGGTTTTTTTATTAAACACTGCCGCTAGCATGTCAAACTCTTTATACTCGACGTCTTCAAGGTCAATACCGCTGAGCTGGGCAGAGCTCGATTGTAGGTGTTGAGTGAAAAACTCGATGCCATTGCGAATATGATTGGTCATATAGTTGGCAAATAGGGCACTTAGAACAAAAATCCCCAAGGCGAGGGAGATCACATCGATGATACTGGCGTAAAATTGCTCGTAAAGGTCGCGTTGGTTTTGCGCAATGCTTCGTTTGAGCTCGGTCATATCAACCCCAGAGCCAATCACCCAGCCCCACTGCGGCAAGCCTCTGACATAGGTGAGTTTTTCGTGTTGAGTGATGGTTTGATTGTCATCAACAGATGGCCACAAGTGAGTTAAAAAGCCATGGCCTGGCGGGGATTGAGCGATCTCAATTTGCGCTTGGAGGATCTTGACCCCGTTGTCGTCGGTCAGGTTATAGTTGTTGCGGCCCACCATGGCGGGGTATTGACCGTTTGCCAGCTCTACCCCTTGCTCGTTATGGATAAATACGTACTGTTTATCCCCGTCGCCATACAAAAGGTGATTGATATAGTGAATGATCTCTTGCTGGGTTTGTTGCTCCATGACATCGACGTATTCCCCTGTGCCAATATACCAATTAAAGTGAGCAAACTTTTTGACGTAAGCAATTTTTTTGTATTTTGTGCGATCGTTACCGGGTTTGATCCAATAGCCTTCAGTGAATCCTTCCCCGTGGTTTTTGACCATATTGATTTCATCGCGCAATGAGTAATTGCCTTGATCATCTTGCAGGTTGATTAAGTTTTTTCCTTCACTTTCTGGGAAAATGGGGTAAAGGATGACATCACCCTCGAGTGTATCAATAAAGTAGTAACCACGGCCTTGATTGTAGCGAAGTGAGCGGACGGTATCGACAATGCGTTGTTTTATTTGTTGTTCAGAGAGGGTCGTGCGGTTTTTTTGGTAGATATCTTCCATTAAGAGATTGAGCTCGAAGACGCGATTGGCGAGGTTATCTTTTAATGTTTGCTCAACCGAGGCACTTCGATAGTTGATCCAGCCGCTGATGGTATCGACTCGGTTTTGAAGTTCTTGTTTGGCGTTGTCGATTTGCTGTTGTTGAACGGATATAAGATCTTGTTGATACTTCTGATAAATACTGTTTATCCACAGCATTGAACTGACGAATAAAGTGATCGCCGCTAAGGATAATGAGCTTAGCAATACCAATAAGGTTAAGCGCTTTTTTTTCATCTGTCTTCCATATCTAACGACAATGACACAATGAATCTTTCCTCATTATGATACCGACGAGTGATGTGCCGGGAAGGCGATACAGGCTCGGTGGGTATGAATCAGAAATAAAGTAATCAAACAATAACGTCATCGCAAAAACGGCTCACTGACCCATTCTCCTCTGCGGTAGATTTGTTTATCAGAGGCTTTAATCACTCTTGGTACCGATGATACGATACCATTCCATTGTAAACTTAATGGTCAAGTTGCAAGTGATACGAATGTGATAAATGAATAATTTTTATATCTAAGTGAATAAAATCATTCTACATTTTGTGACTCAATCGCATAGATACCATGAGTGTATATGTGATCGACTTAACATAAACTTATTGCTATTAAAACGCCCCAAACCGAAGCGGTTCGGTTTGGGGATAGGGGTAGGGGGTTAGAGCTTATTGAGCACCGAAGGAATGGCGGCCAAAACATCCTGGCCAAAGGCGACACTGCGCTCAGGCGACCATCCATAGACATCGTCAGGGCAGTTGTCGTGATCTTTAAAGGGCATTTCGACGGTGTAAGACAAACAGTGAAACTGCTCGGCAACCCATTTAGAGCCTACGGTGAGGTTGGCGGTACCGGGGGCGTTTTTCGGGTAGCCATATTGGTCCTGAAATTCTGGGGTAATGGTGAGTAAGGCGCGTTTAAACGTCTCTTCTAGATCTTTTATTTTGTCGTTGTAACTCGGTACGCCCTCAGAGCCGGCGACAAAGTTGTAGGGGATGGCTTCATCGCCGTGAATATCGAGAAACAAATCGATGCCCGTTTCTAGCATTTTTTCGCGAACGTAGTACACCTCTGGGCTTTTTTCGATGCTAGGGGTTTGCCATTCTCGATTTAAATTAATGCCCAGACTGTTGGTTCGTAAATGACCGCGGATACTGCCATCTGGGTTCATGTTGGGGACTAAATAAAAGACGGCTTGGCTGAGTAGCACCCGGCTGAGGGCATCGGTATTGTCGAGTAAACGCTGTAATAGCCCCTCCATAAACCATTCGGTCATGGTTTCACCCGGGTGCTGTCTGGCGGTGATCCAAATGTTTTTTTTGCCTTCTTGCGGTTCGCCAATGGTCAACAGGCTAATGTCATTATTGTCATGCGTTTGGCCTAATGTCGATAAAGTGACCTCGGGGTGCAACTGGGCTTGATGAAGCAGATCAAGGTGTCTTTCGTAACTGTAAGGCGCGAAGTAGGCAAAGTACATTGAGGCGCATTCAGGATAAAAGGTAAATGACAGTGCATCGCCGTCAAATTCGGTATCGATACGAAACCACTCTTCGCGGTCATAAGAGGCCACCACGCGATAGTTAGGCCATCCTTCTGGGTACGCTGAGTTTGCTAAGTCGTTAATGGTAATGCAGTGCTTTTGGTGTGCTTGACTCTCTAAGCGAAAGCAAAACCATTGAGCAATATCGGTATGCTGATCAGGTGGGATCGCCAGTTGAATGTCATCGCATTGTGACGCTTTGAGTACCGTGATATTTCCCGCTTCAAAATTACTCAGTATTTTCATGTTGTCCTTTCCTGCTGTGGTTTTGCCACGCTTACTTGCTTTTAAAATAAAACGTTATATTGCCTCGAACAGAGATTCAACCCCGCTTTGAGCTTGATTGATACACGGTTGAATGTCCCTATCACACGGTTAATCGAATACCAGAGCTAATCACGGATAAATTGTTTATTGACGCGACGCGCCAGTTTGATCATCAATTCGTAGGAAATGGTGCCTAGGTGTTGAGCCACTTTCTCAATCGGCAATTGCTCACCCCAAAACTCGACCCGATCGCCCACTTTATCTTGTGAGTGTGCCCCTAGGTCTACGGTGATCATGTCCATCGACACCCGACCGACAATCGGAACCTCTCGTCCATTGACCATGACAGGTGTTCCGGCAGGGGCGTTTCTTGGGTAACCGTCGCCATAACCCATTGCCACCACGCCGATGGTGGTGTCTTGCTTGGCTGACCAAGTTTCGCCATAGCCGATGGGCTGATTGGCACGATGAGCGCGAACCGCAATCAATTTAGATTGCAACGTCATGGCAGGTTTTAAGTTGTGCTGGTGGCCCACTTCATGGTCGTTTGGGCTGGCGCCGTAAAGGGCAATGCCGCCGCGCATATAATCAAAATGCGCTTGCGGCCAATACAAAATACCCGCGGAATTGGCGAGAGTTTTAGGCCCAGGGTAGGCTTGTGTCGCATTCAAAAAGCATTCGATTTGCTGTGTCGTGGTAGACGCGCTGGTGTCATCGGCGCAGCTAAAGTGACTCATAAAGCCCAAGTCACCTTGACACTGACCACTGGCCTCGATTTGAGTGACATAGTGTGCGACTTCAGCGGGTTCTACCCCAATGCGATGCATACCGGTATCCACTTTTAGCCATAAAGCAATTGGCGCGTCGAGCTCTACAGCGAGTAAGTCGTCGAGCTGTTCTTGGCAGTGAATGGCACTGTGAAAGTGTAATTTAGCAGCGGTTTTAAGATCGTCTTGACAAAAACACCCTTCGAGCAGCAATACCGGTTGGGTAATTCCTGCCTCGCGCAATTCTATCGCCTCTTCAATACGAGACACGGCGAACATTGTGGCATTGGGTAAGGCCTTGGCCACTTCAATCGCATTGTGTCCATAAGCATCCCCTTTGATGACAGCGATAACGGGTTTGCCCTGGCACTTTTGGCTCAGTTGTTGGTAATTGTGTTGAATGGCAGGCAAATTAATAATGGCTTGAGCGGTGATCATATCTTTTCCTTGATGTACCACGCCAAGAAAATACGGCGTGGGGGATAATGGCATTGTGGTAAGTTCAGCAAGTAGTAGGCCAATTTGTCTTCAGGCGATGGCTGAACACCATGAGCAGTGGTGGATAACAGGGGCAAAACACCGCCTTATTATCATGCTTTCAAGCAATATACTCCGCTTACTATCAAATATCACCTCTGTTTTTATAATAAACCAAAACTTGACGTAAATTTGGAATTTATGACTAAGGTTGCCGAGCTGTTAAGTGAGGAAAACTTGCCGCTGTCATTTTGGTGTTAGAGTGGATTAACAAATTTGAGAGTCAATTATGCACCATTATTGTGCTTTTTATGCTCTTTAGTGGTGCAATATCGCCATTTGATTGCCAACGAGCCTGGCTGAAATGAAAAATGTTTCTTTTTTACTAAGTAGAATTGAGATTTGAATCACAAAATCAATTATTTTGATATTTGATGTAAAATTAGAGTTTATTTCTGTTTGTGGGCGGAGACTGAAATTGACTTTGGTTGCCGACAGGGAAACAAAGCACAACAAATTCTACGATTGATAATTTTATTGAATTAAAATTTTTTATTTTGGTGATTACTTAGTTAAAAATGTTTTTTAAGTTGGAATGACAATTTGTGACTAAATATGCACAATTTGACGATAAAGTGCATATATTGTCGAATTTTGCTGATTTGGCGGTGCTTTTTTTGATGGTTAAAGATCTTGTTGTCACGGATTTTGCACTATAGTCTGAGTATTAAAAGACATTAATCACTAACTTGATAAACCAATTTGTTGGATGGAGAAACATAAATGGAACTTAAGCAACCTTACTTACTGTTTTTAGGTGACGCCCCAGATGCATTAGCGGCGAAAGTCGCGCAAGGGATCAAAACTTGGCGTCCAGAGTTTTGTGTTGGTCAATTTCGTTTACCAAGCTGCCAAGCCGACGTGGGTCTGACAGACCTCTCGATCGCTGAGGCGGTTGAAGCAGGCGCTAAAACGCTGGTGATTGGTGTGGCAAACCGTGGTGGTTTAATCTCACAAGAATGGCGAGCGGTATTGCTTGAAGCGGTTGAAGCCGGCATGGACATTGCTGCAGGTCTGCATAACAAACTTACTGATATTCCTGAGCTTGTTGCAGCGGCCGAGAAAAAAGGCACTCAACTATTTGATGTGCGCTATCCTACCCAAGATTACCCTGTTGCCAACGGTAAAAAACGCTCAGGCAAACGCCTCTTAACGGTCGGTACGGACTGCTCTGTCGGTAAAATGTACACCTCACTTGCACTCGAAAAAGCCATGAAAGAGCGCGGCATGGACGCGGATTTTCGCGCCACAGGACAAACGGGTATTTTGATCACCGGTGGGGGTGTGAGTGCCGATTGCGTGGTGGCAGACTTTATTGCCGGCGCGATTGAAGCGATTACGCCCGCTGCGGCTGACAACCACTGGGATGTTGTTGAAGGTCAAGGTTCGCTGTTCCACGCCTCTTACGCAGGGGTGACTACCGGCCTTATCCACGGCTCTCAACCCGATGCTTTGGTGCTGTGCCATGAGCCAACTCGAGCTCACATGCGCGGGCTGCCAGAATACGCATTACCGGATTTGCAAAAGTGTATTGATGCTAACTTAGCCACAGCAAGTTTAACTAACCCCAATGTTAAATTTGTCGGTATTTCTATTAACACCTCTGGTATGAGCGAAGACGAAGCATTGGCTTACATGGATAAAGTGGAGTCTGAAATTGGCCTGCCAGCGGTTGACCCATTCCGTCAAGGTGTAGAACGTATCGTTGACAATCTTTTGGAGTTGTAATGGAGATCAAACTGACGACGCAGTCTTGGCCTATACGCGGCAGCTTTACGATTTCTCGCGGCAGTCGAACTCAGGCTGAAACCTTGATTGTTGAGCTCACAGAACAAGGAGTAACGGGGCGCGGTGAGTGCGTCCCTTACGCTCGCTATGATGAGTCGCTAGAGAGTGTTAGAGCTGAGATTGAAAACATTCAAGAAGAAATCAACACGGGGATCACGCGTGAGCAGCTTCAGGTGTTATTACCATCAGGTGCTGCCCGTAATGCTGTTGATTGTGCCTTGTGGGATCTCGAGTGTAAATTGAATCAACAAACTATTTGGCAACGAGTTGGCGTTGAACCAACATCGTTAACCACGGCTTATACACTCTCACTCGACAGTGCAGAAAACATGCGTCAAGCGGCACTCGAAAACGCGCATCGTCCCTTGCTCAAACTCAAATTGGGCGGGGCAGGCGATCTAGAACGCGTGCAAGCCGTACGAGAAGGGGCACCGAATGCCAAAATCATTCTCGATGCCAATGAGGCTTGGAGTCTTGATGACTATCGCACCTTGGTCCCGCATTTGCTCGAGCTTGACGTGGCGATGATTGAGCAGCCTTTTCACGCCAATGATGACGCCATACTTGACGACCTACCACGACCGATTCCTATTTGCGCGGACGAGTCTTGTCACGACCGTCAAAGCCTGAAGAAAATCATCGGTCGCTACGATATGATCAACATTAAAATCGATAAAACCGGTGGCTTAACTGAAGCGCTGGCCTTGAAAGCAGAAGCGGAAGAGGCGGGTTTACAAGTGATGGTTGGCTGTATGTTGGCGTCGTCATTGAGTATGGCACCGGCGTTTGTCGCGGCGCAAAATGCACTGGTGGTGGATCTTGACGGGCCATTGCTGCTGGCAGAAGACATAGAACAAGGGATTGAATTTACAGATGACGCTATGCTGCCATTTACACCGGCATTGTGGGGTTAAAGGAGTCTAGTATGGAACGTATTGTTTATCTAAACGGCGAATTTATCAAAGAAAGCGAAGCAAAGATCTCAATTTTTGATCGCGGTTTCTTATTTGCTGACGCAGTGTATGAAGTCACGGCGGTCTTGGACGGCAAACTGATAGATAACCCAGGGCACCTTGCTCGCCTACAGCGCTCGTCGACGGAGTTAGGCATTAAACTGCCCGTGACCGGTGAAGAGCTGACCGCCATTCAGCGTCAATTGATTGAGCGTAATGATTTGGTTGAAGGCGGTATTTACCTGCAGTTGACGCGCGGTGCTGAAACCGACCGCGACTTTATGTACAGCGACGATATCGAGCCGACTTTGATGTTATTTACGCAAAGTCGCCCCGTGATCGAAAGCCCGAAAGTGAAAAAGGGCATCAAAGTCATTTCGATTGATGATATTCGCTGGCGTCGTCGCGATATCAAAACCACCAGTTTATTGCCGGCCTGTTTAGCGAAAAAAGCCGCTCATGACGCGGGTTGCGACGATGTGTGGTTAATCGAAGACGGCTTTGTTACCGAAGGGGGGGCAAGCAATGCCTATATCATTACCCACGATAACAAGCTGATCACGAGGCCGCTCAGTAACGATATTTTACACGGTATTACCCGTGCTTCATTGATGGCCTTGGTGGAGCAATTGGGCCTTGAAATAGAAGAGCGTTTGTTCACTATTGATGAAGCCTACCAAGCGAAAGAAGCCTTTATTAGCTCGGCGACGACCTTTGTTTGGCCAGTGGTTGAAATTGATGGCAAAGCGATCAACGATGGGAAACCCGGTGAGGCGTCGTTAGCACTGCGTGATATTTACATCAAAACGGCTAAAGAACTAGCGGAATAATTACCGCCTTTTGTGATAAAAACTGATATCAACCCAGCTAAGGCTGGGTTTTTTTGATTTATCTTCACAGACTTTGTATTCAAATCAACGAGTATTATCCCTTTAGACTAACATTGAGTTAAATCATCAGTGACAAAGGAGACAGTGATGTTAAAAACAACAACGTCAACGGTAGATGGTAAACCGATTGAAACCTATTTGGATGTCGTGGTCGGCGAAGCCATTTTAGGCGCCAATGTCTTTAAAGATATTTTTGGTGCGATCCGCGATATTGTCGGCGGCCGTTCTGGCTCTTATGAACAAGAAATGGGCAAAGCGCGGGCGATTGCTTTTCAAGAAATGGAAGAAAAAGCCTTTCAGTTAGGCGCTGATGGTATTGTCGGCATTGATATAGACTATGAAGTGGTCGGCGCGAAAGGCGGTATGATGATGGTGAGTGTCAGTGGCACTGCCGTGAAGTTCAAACCCTGATAAAAATGGGCCGGTGCGGTTTTGTGTCATCGCGATAACCAAGTGCCCGGTTAAGTAAAAGGGGCGTGATGCCCCTAAAATATGACGCGTTCAATGGGTGCTGGTTTTACCGTAGCGAACCAAGTCTTGGCCTTGATGGAAGATCTCTTCTGTCACCCAACGGCCGAGTAACAGTTGTTGCTTGTCATCGAGAAGCGCAATAAAACGTCGACCATCGGCGTTATTGGTCGCCAAAGCGATCCCCGCGACTTGATCAATGCCAAGGGTGCCACTTTCTGCCGCGCGAATGAAGGTTTCGAGCTCTGCCATAGTGCTAATGATGTTTTGGTCAAAATTCATAATCTTTTGTCGTTGCTGTTGATCACATATCTGTAGTAATTTAGCAGATTATAACTTGAGTCTCGAACCCTTTTTCACGGAGAGAAACAGTGTCAACCCACTCATCCTCAGCAATATTGTATTACGTTTACGATCCTATGTGCTCTTGGTGCTGGGGCTACGCACCGACCTGGCAAAAAATCAAAGCCAACTTGTCGGATCAAATAGAGGTGTGTTACGTGCTTGGCGGCCTCGCCCCCGATAGCGACGTGGCCATGCCCTTGGCGATGCAACAGCAAATTGCATCCTATTGGCGAAAAATTGAAGCTTATTTGGGCACGCCATTTAACCACGACTTTTGGTCGAACAACACACCACGCCGTTCTACTTATCCCTCTTGCCGTGCTGCGCTTGCCGCTCGTTGGCAAGGCCGTGAAGTTGAGATGGTGAAGGCGATTCAAGAAGCGTATTACCTCCATGCCAAAAATCCGAGTGACGACGACGTATTGCTGACTCTGGCGCAAGAGATCGGCCTGGATATGGACACCTTTCGCACCGATTACGCCTCTGAAGCGTTGAATATTGAGTTTGAACAAGAGCTCGATTTTGCTCGTCGCATAGGTGCCAGTGGTTTTCCAAGCTTAATTTTGCGCATCGGTGATCAATGCCAAGCAGTAGGCGTCGACTATCAAAACCCTCAGGCCAGCGTGCAAACCATTGAGTCATACCTTGCTGCTCAATGACTTAGCGCCCTCAGTTTCCCTATCAACGAGAGTGAACAGACATGCTGTTTATTGAACCACTGACCGAGCAACACACAAATGCGGTTGAACAAATTGTTCTCGCCCCGCACCAGGTGAAATACTGCGGGACAGTCAGTGAGTTTCTTTCCGATAAATGCCCAACCACCCACCGATTTGTTATTACCTATCAAGAAGCGGTGGTGGGCTTTTTTAAACTAGATACCCGCTATCAAAAGCATTATGATTTTTGTCCCCCCAATGCATTGGGGTTACGCGCTGTGGCCATCGACCATCGCCACCAAAACCAAGGCTTAGGAAAGCAAATGTTGGCGGTACTCTTTGATTACTTGGGCCGGCATTACCATCAGTTCGACCGTTTGTTCCTGACGGTCAATTGCAATAACTCACAAGCAAGAGCCTGTTATCTCAACAGCGGCTTTGTCGATTTTGGGGCAAAGTATTATGGTGGTGCAGCCGGGCCACAAGATATTATGTTCAAACCGCTTTTTTCCTCTCACCTTTAACGCTTTATTAATAATGGCCAACGACGCCTAATGACACTGAACCAGTAAAAAGATGGTCAATCATAAGGCGCGCCGTCGTTATCACAGTGTAAAATAGGGAATGAAATTAATTAACAAAATTTCATTTTGGTGCCAGTTCGCACGTTGACATTTGTTTTGTTCTCACCATTTCTGCTCGGTTTTTCGGTCTGTTTTTTGCTTATCTTTCACATAGATTAAATTTAAACAATAAATACACATTAAAATGAAATTAACGTTGAATTTTTCAATTTAAGTTGTTAGTTTTTAATGCAATTTGTTTACTATAAAGTGTGTAAAGTTTAATAACATCATGAAGTTACATGTTTGTAACCTCGGCCATAAACAGAGTTTATGACAGTAATAACTCACTTGTCTTTAAGGAAGGATTCTTATGACCAATCAAGTGCCAAGCTCGGCAAAAGTGGTGATTGTAGGTGGCGGGGTGATTGGGTGCAGTATTGCTTATCATCTTACCAAATTAGGGATTAAAGATGTGGTTCTCCTAGAGCGCAAAACGCTGACTTGTGGTACCACTTGGCATGCTGCTGGTCTAGTGCCCACTTTGCGCGCGTCATACACGATGTCGATGTTGGCAAAATACAGCGCCGATCTGTACGAAAACTTGGCCCAAGAAACCGGCCAAGAAACCGGATTTGTGCGCAATGGTTCTTTGACGATTGCGACCAACAAAGAGCGCTTGGCGGAGTTAAAACGCGGCGCCTCGATGGCCAAAGTCGCCGGTTTCCCATGCGATGTTATCGATGCTGAGCAAGCTAAGGATTTATGGCCGTTGTTAAACACCGATGGCGTGCTTGGCGCGGTTCACTTACCGATGGATGGCATGACCAGCCCTGTCGATGTGACCCAAGCCCTGGCCAAAGGCGCGCGTATGGGCGGCGCGACCATTATTGAAAATGTGCAAGTGCTCGACATTAAAAGCCGTGATGGCTTTGCCGCGGGTGTCGTCACCGATAGCGGGGATATCGACGCCGAATACGTGGTGAACTGCGCGGGGATGTGGGCGCGAGATTTCGGCCGCCTTGCCGGTGTCAATGTGCCACTGCACGCCGCTGAGCATTACTACATTGTCACGGAAAACATTCCCGCCATTACCCATCGTTTGCCGACTCTGCGCGACATGGATGGGTACTGCTATTACAAAGAAGACGCCGGTAAACTCTTAGTGGGCATGTTCGAGCCTGGCGCTAAGCCCTGGGGCATGGATGGCATCCCTAAAGATTTTAGCTTCGACGAGTTACCCGTCGATTTTGATCACCTCGAACCTTACCTCGAATCGGCGATGCATCGCGTGCCGATTTTGGAAAATACCGGTCTGCAGGTGATGTTCAACGGCCCGGAGTCCTTTACTCACGATGACCGCTACCACTTGGGTGAAGCACCAGAATTGCGCAACTATTTTGTCGCTGCGGGTTTTAACTCGGTGGGGATCCAATCTGCTGGCGGCGCGGGTAAAGCGTTGGCGGAGTGGATCCATAAAGGCTACCCCACCGAAGATCTGTGGAGTGTTGATATCCGGCGCAATATGCCGTTCCAAGGCTCAAAATCTTATTTGTTTGATAGAACAACAGAAACGCTCGGTTTGTTGTATGAAACCCATTTTCCCTTTAAGCAGTTTAAAACCGCTCGCGGGGTGAGGCGTTCGGTGTTGCACGATAAGCTGGCCTCGCTTGGCGCTGTTTTCGGCGTTGAAAATGGCTGGGAGCGGGCGAACTGGTTTGCTGAGCCCGGTCAAAAAGCCGAATACGACTACTCATACGGGCGTCAAAATTGGTTCGAAAACAACAAAAAAGAGCATGAGGCTGTGCGAGAGCGAGTGGGGGTGATGGATCAAAGTTCGTTTTCTAAATACGAAGTGGCCGGGCCGGATGCAGAACGCTTTTTAAATCGGATCTGTTGCAATAATGTTGCGGTACCGGTTGGCAAAATTGTTTATACCCAATGGCTCAATGAGCGCGGCGGCATTGAAGCCGACGTTACCATTACTCGTGTCGCCGAAGATAAGTTTTTCGTGGTTTCCGGCGTGGCAGGGCAAACTCGTGACATGGCGTGGTTACAGCGTAACAAAAAGCCGGAAGAGTTTGTGATCTTTACCGACATGACGTCTGCTTATGCCGTCATCACCGTGATGGGCCCTAAAGCGCGCGATACTCTGTCTAAATTGACCGATAGCGACCTGTCAAACAGCGCTTTCCCCTTTGCTACCTCACAAGAAATATTTATGCACTACGCCAAAGTGCGCGCGTCTCGCATTACTTATGTCGGCGAGCTCGGTTGGGAATTGTATATGCCAACCGAATACGCACCGAGTGTCTTTGACGCGATCCTCGATGCGGGCAAAGCGTTTGATATTTGTCCATATGGTTACCACACCATGAACTCACTGCGCATTGAAAAATGCTTTCGCCACTGGGGACACGATCTGGTCGATGTCGATAATTTGATTGAAGCTGGGCTTGGCTTTACCGCCGATTATCAAAAACCAGGCGGCTTTATTGGTCAAGATGCGCTGCTTACCTTTAAAGCGCAAGGCCCGGTTAAAAAGCGTTTGGTGAATTTCAAATTTGAAGATCCGATACCGCTTTGTTATCACGAAGAGCCAATCTATGCCAACGGTGAAATCGTCGGTTTCACCCGCTCTGCGATGTTTGGCCACACCGTTGGTGCCACCATTGCACTTGGCTACATTGAACACTCGTCAGGTGTGACTAAACAGTGGCTGGAAGAGAGTGAATTTGAAATCGAAGTTGAGTGCGTTCGTTACAAAGTAACGCCATCGTTTGGCTCGTTCTATGACCCAAAAATGGCACGCATTAAGCAATAAATTGTTGGGCCTTTGTGTCGACAGGCCCACTGTTAAATCGATTGCGATGGACAGCGGATGCCTTTAGGGTGGAGAAACGGAAAACCAAACAAGAAAAGTGATTATGACATTAACAACCATCGACAATGACGTCGAAAAAAACAACCGCCGACTCGGGGGACAAATTCGCGACTTGAGAAAGTCAAAAGGAGTGACACAGACACAATTGGCTCAAGCAACAGGCCGCTCGATAGGCTACATCAGTCAATTAGAGCGTGGGTTGTCATCGGTGTCGATACCGGTACTAAAAAAAATCAGTGATGAATTAGGCGTGAACATTTCTTGGTTTTTTCACACCGATGACGCCTTGAGCGACCAGGAAAATAATTTTGTGGTTCGCAAAGACAATCGCCGCCAACTGAGCTTTTCAGATGGCGAGATTAAAGAAGAGCTGCTGTCTAAAAAAATGAATGGCGCTTTTATTATGATTTTAACCACCTTAGCGCCAGGCGCTAAAACCGATGATCAATCTCGAGAAAGGGTGGGCGACGAAAGCGGATACATTCGCCAAGGTCAGGCAGAGTTTTACATCGAAGGAGAGCCTCTCACCTTGTTGGAAGGCGATACCTTTTCGGTCGGCAAGGACGATCAGTTTCAAATTGCCAATGTCACCGATGAGCCGCTCGAGATCATTTGGGTGTTGCCTTCTTCTTACTAAACAGAGCGAGAAGACTGTGACTAAGGTAAGTCGTTAAATAGAGTAAATTGCGCCGTATCTTCGTGCTAGGTAACAGGCTTTAACAAGACAATACGAATAAAAGGCTAAAAAGGCGACTATGATGGACTATATATACAAACCCCATGACAACATTGATGTTGGAGGGGATATTTATTACCCAGGGTTTGCGGCAAAATCGCAAGTCAACGCTTATGAAGTGCACTGCGGTCAGTCACAGCTTATCGAGGTGTTGAGTGGTGATTTACTCAACCTGACCAATTGTGATGGGGCCACGGAGGTCAAAGTACTTGCCTTCGACTCACAAGGCCAAGACGCGATTGCCATGACCTCGTTGGCTGCGCTCCCGCCTTGTGCGTGGCAGCCAAGCTCGGTGACGTTCGATACCCGTGAGCTCAGCGGGGTCGAGGTTGCCAATCTACCGGCACGCGCTATTTTTGATGCCAGTGGTGAGGCAGGCGAAGTTTATACCATCAAATCTGATCAAGCACTTACCTTATTGGTCGCCATAGAGCAAACCAACGAAGCGATTGCATCGGGCGGCGGCGGTTCAATTTTGATTGAACACCGTGTTTCAGAGCCGCAACGCAACCCCTTGCCCAAGCCATTAGCACCAGTGTCGCAAGATATCCATGTCAGTAAAGGTACAGCACAAGCTTATCGCGTCAAGGCCGGCGAGTTTATTCAAATTATCGATGTTGAAGGGCGTCAGTGTTCGGATTTTATGGCGGTAAAGCAATCGGCACTCGACGAAGGCTTAGAGCGACATATTGATTCGACTGTCACTCGTACTATGGTTGGCAATGCTTACCCATTACCGGGGTTGTGCGATAAGTTTTATGATCAAGACATGCAGCCCTTGTTGGCTGTAGTTCAAGATACTGTTGGCCGTCATGATACTTTTGCTCTCGCTTGTACGGCGCGCGGCTATGAAGACAAGGGGTTTCCCGGCCATGTCAATTGCTCCGATAATATTTCCAAGGCTTATCTGCCCTATGGTATCAAGCCGCGAGAGGCCTGGCCCGCCATTAACTTTTTCTTTAACTCTTCCATCGACAATCACACTCATCACCTTTCCTCACAAGAATCGTGGTCGCGACCTGGCGATTACGTCGTCATGCAAGCCTTGACAGACTTGGTGTGTGTCTCGACGGCGTGCCCTGATGACATCGACCCCATCAATGGCTGGTGTCCAACAGACATACACGTGCGCATTTACGACCAAAACAGTGATATTCCTAAAGCGATTGCCCATCGCCCCTTTACTGAGAGTAATTACAACATGACAACTGAAAGTGCTTTTCACCCGAGAACTCGCGAGCTAACCAACCATTATGCGGTGGCACGAGATTTGTGGTTACCGGTGTCTTATCAAGGTACTGGGGTGTTAGAAGAGTATTGGGCTTGCAGCCAGGCGGTCACCATTCAAGACATGTCATCACTGAGAAAGTACGACGTCATGGGGCCCGATGCCGAAGCTTTGTTGCAACTGGCGATGACGCGAAACATCAGTAAATTGGCGGTTCACCGAGGTATGTACACCTTGCTGTGCAGTGAGATTGGCACGGTGATCGACGATGGCACCTTATTTCGCCTCTCGGATCATTTGTTTCGCTGGTGCTGTGGCTCGGAAGAAAGTGCTCGGCAGTTAAAAGCGTTGGCAGAGCAGCATCAATTTAAAGTGTGGATCAAGCCTTTGTGGTCCTCGATGCCAAACTTGGCGATTCAAGGGCCCAAGAGCCGCGACTTGCTGAAAAAATTGGTCTTCACCCAGCCTAGTCACCCACACATCGACAACATTAAATGGTTTGGCTTTACCATCGCTCGCCTTTACGACCGCAATGGCCCGATGTTTATGCTCACCCGCAGTGGCTTTACCGGTGAACTCGGTTATGAAATTTTCTGTGATCAAGCCTCCGCTGTCGATATCTGGGATGCACTGATGAAAGAAGGTGAAGAATTTGGTATCACGCCGATGGGCGCACAAGCACTGAATATTAAACGCTTGGAAGCCGGACTCATGGTGGCGAACCAAGAGTTTACCGCTAATGTTGATGCCTTTGAGGCTGGGCTCGGTTTTGCCGTGGATCTGAAAAAAGATCACTTCATTGGTAAAGAGGCCCTGGTTCGCAGTTCTGAGTCACCGCGCAAAGCCCTCGTGGGATTGCGTTTACAAGGCAATGAGGTGCCTCATCACGGCGCGCCTATCTTTGTCGGCCGGGCGCAAGTTGGCACCATAACCAGTGCCGTACGCTCGCCTGAGCTAGATTGTGTGATTGCCATGGCGCACATCGCGATCGATTACAGCCACAATGATACCGATGTGGAGATAGGTTGCTTAGATGGCTATATGAAACGGCAATTAGCCAAAGTGTGCTCGGTGCCTTTTCTCGACCCGAAACGAGAAAGAGCCAGAGCATAACCCCGAAGTAGGGAGAATTCTCCCACCGTGCTCATCAGTGCCAACCCGTTGTGCATTGCGCTGATGAGCAACGCGATAAATTCAACATGGATGTTAATTTAGGAGAGTAAGATGAAAGGACGTTTATTAAAAGTTGCCCTGAGTGTTTCTGTCGCCTTGGGGGTGGCCGGCCAGGCCAATGCCAGTGATAAAGTGATGATCGGCGAGCTCACCTGGCCGGGGGCCAAAGCGGTTGGGTTTATGATCAAAGCCGTGATCGAAGATAAAATTGGTGGTGAGGCGGAAATGGTCACCAGTACCAACCCGATTATCTTCTCTGCCATGGACGGCGGGCGTGGGGATATCGATGTACACCCCGATGTTTGGCTGCCCAACCAACAAGCCTTAGTAGATAAGTACGTCAAACAAAATGGGACGGTAAAATTATCCAGTGGCGCCTACAAAGGGCAAACCGGTTTTTGTGAACCGCGTTATATGAAAGATAAGCACGGCATCAAATCGGTCTATGACTTAGCCAGCCCAACCGCTCAAAGCCTGTTTGATTCTGACGGTGATGGCAAAGGTGAAATTTGGGTCGGGGCGCCGGGCTGGTCATCGACCAATATCAACAAAGTGAAAGCGCGAGATTATGGCATCGAGCTGTTTAATACCGTATCCACCGAAGACGAAGCCATTTTCTACAATCGATTAGAGAGTTTGTACAAGGCGGAAAAAGGGGTGGCATTTTATTGTTACACACCGCACTACATTCAAGTGCTTTATGACATGGTGATGCTGGAAGAGCCCAAACACGATCCGGCTCAATACCGCATGCTGCAGCCCAACGAAGATAAAAACTGGTTCGAAAAGTCGTCCATCACCAGTGCCGACCCTGAGAAAAATGTCCGTGTTGCGTACTCCGCATCGTTAGAAAAACGCGCGCCTCAAGTGGCGACATTTTTATCGAATATCGACCTTAAAGCGCAATACATTTCCGAGTGGACCTATCAGTCGATCATTCAAGGCAAAGACCCTGAAGCCATTGCTCACGAATGGGTGAAAACCCACAGTGACGTAGTCGATAAGTGGCTGGGTATTGGTGAATAATCACCACAGAATAGAACACCGCTGTGGTGTTGTACGCCGGTATCAGTAGCCTGTGGCTAAGGGCTTAAAAAATACAGTCAAGCTACAACGGATGGAGTCAGCCCAGTGATGGGCTGACAGGTGAGTGTCAAGGAGTCGACGAGTGAGTAAATTAGAGAAAGAGCCGGCCATTATCGTCAATGATGTGTGGAAAATATTTGGCGAGCAAAGTGAGCAAGCGTATAAAGCAATCAAAAAGCATAAGTACACCAAAGCGGAGATCTTATCTGAGTATGAGTGTGTGGTTGGGGTGGCTGGGGCGAGTTTTGAAATTTACGAAGGAGAGATCTTTTGTATCATGGGCTTGTCTGGCTCAGGTAAGTCCACCCTGGTTCGCCATATCAATCGCCTATTAGAGCCTACGGCCGGCGAGATTATTGTCGGCGGTGAACAAGTGACTGAACTCAATCAAGATGAATTGCGCCACTTACGCAACCAACAAGTGGCGATGGTGTTCCAAAACTTTGGCTTAATGCCCCACAGAACCGTGGTCGACAATGTCGCCATGCCACTGGAGATCCGCGGCGCCTCCAAAAAACAGCGCTGGGAAGAAGCGATGCAGGCCTTAGCGCTGGTGAACCTCAATGGCTGGGAGCACAAATACGCCCATGAATTATCCGGCGGTATGCAGCAGCGTGTTGGTTTAGCACGAGCGCTGGCGACCAACCCATCGATTTTGCTGATGGATGAGCCTTTTTCCGCGTTGGATCCGTTAATTCGTCGGCAACTGCAAGACCAGTTTATGGATTTGTCGGCCAAGCTTAAGAAAACCACGATTTTTATTACTCACGATCTCGATGAGGCGATTCGGATTGGCAATCGCATCGCGATCATGAAAGACGGTCAAATTGTTCAAATAGGCACACCCGAAGAGATCGTCATCAATCCAGCGGATGAGTATGTGGCGAACTTTGTCGCCGGTATCTCTAAGCTCAATTTAGTTAAAGCGCATTCCATCATGCAGCCTCTCGCCGTTTATCAACACGATCATGGACCGGTCAGTCACACCGCGAAGCGAGTCGATGCCGAGGACGATCTCAACCAGCTTATCGACCGCTCAATTGAGTGTAATGATGTGTTGGTTGTAACTGAGAATGGCACCGACGTTGGTGTTATTCAAACCATTGATTTAATGCGTGCAATTCAAGGCAATCGCAAGGAAGAGGGATAAGCCTATGTCTGAGGTATCACACCAACAACAAACCGAACAGTTGATCCGCACTTTTGTACAGCGCAATGGTGATTATTATGTCAACGCTTTTGCTAAGCTCAGCCAGGCTAAAGGTTTTCGGTTATCGTTTAACGTTTTTGCGGGGCTGTTTGGCCCGGTTTGGTTTGCGGCGCGAGGCTTGTGGTCTTGGTTTCTCGGCTTACTGCTGATTGAAACTTGGGGCTTTGTGCAATTGGCGCGCGGCTTAGGCGGTGAGCTCGGCGCGGATCAAATTCAACGCGCTCAGTCGATTCAAACCATGATTGATGCGCGATTACAGCAAATTGAAGCGGCAAAAGCTTCGGGCAGTTCAGTCGAAGGGTTAGAGCGAGCAGTACAAAATCTGCATGCGGCAATGGATCAAGCCATGTCCGCGGCGCAATCGGCATCGACACAGGCGTTTGGCTTAGTTGTCTCTGGTTTAGTGGTGGTGTTATTGGCTAAGCTGGTGGCCGCGGTCGTCGCTAACTGGACCTTAGAAACCCAATTTTCCCGTTGGCGGTCAAATAATACTCTTGCCAGTGGTTTATCCGCTGAGCGTTTGGCCGCGGGCTTGGGACTTTTCACTATTGTGATCGCATTGACTGCGACCCGCTTTGCTCAGCCACAGTTATTGCCTTTTCTTTTAGAGTACCCGGCCAATAATGGGCTGAGTTTGTCGATTTCTAACGGCATCAAGGCGTGGTTTGATTGGGCGACGGCAGCCGGCGGCGACGTGTTTAACAACGTGACGTTAAGTGTACGTGCCTTACTAGACAGCCTTGAAGTGGTGTTTGTCGATACCCCTTGGCCAGTGGTGATGTTGGTGGTGGCGATTTTGAGTACCTTAACCGGCGGGCCGCGTGTGGCGGTGTTTGCCGTTGCCGCTATGACTTACTTAGGCGTGATGGGGTTTTGGGAAAAAGCCATGGCCACCATTTCTCTACTCGGTGCGGCGGCGATGATTTCGATTGTGTTTGGCATTCCACTGGGTATTTTATGTGCCCGTAAGCCTAAGGTCTTCATGGTGGTTCGGCCCATCCTTGATTTTATGCAATCGATGCCTTCTTTTGTGTATCTGATCCCTGTGATTGCATTTTTTGGCGCCGGTAAACCCAGTGCCATCTTAGCGACCTTGGTGTTTGGCTCGCCACCGGTGATCCGCTTGACGGTACTTGGCTTACAGCAAGTGCCTCACGCCGTGCGTGAAGCGGCCATTGCTTTTGGCGCTAGCCCGGCTTATTTGTTGTTTAAAGTGGATTTGCCTTTGGCCTCAAAGACCATCATGGCTGGGGTTAACCAGACCATTTTAATGTCGTTAGCCATGGTGGTGGTGGCCTCGTTAATCGGCGCGAAGGGCTTAGGAGAAGATGTGTTGGCAGCGCTTCAATACGCCTCACAGGGCGAAGGGATCTTAGCTGGTATCGCTATCTTGCTGTGCGCTTTGATCCTCGACCGAATAGTGGCGGGCAAGCAAGAGAAAACGGCCTAACGATGATAGGCTCGACAACACGCACTGCGTTTGGCAGCGCAGTGAGTGTTTTACTCATTATTCCGCTTCACTTTGTTTGATTTGTGCCAATCTCTTTGGCAGTTCATTGCGGATTTGATTGGCCGCATATGGCTTCATATTCTTCCACTTTTGGCACTCTTTTCGCGTGCGACCACACCCGGTACACCAGCCTTTCGGTCCCGAAAAATCACATAAGTCTATGCATGGGCTTTTTTGTTTTTTCATGGATTCTAAAGACCTTACTCACTGAGCTCTAGCAACAGCGCATCAATGGTGTGCTCTAAATGTCGCAGACGATTTAATTCCTCATAGAGACGCTGTTCTAGATTTTTAAAATTGAGCGGTAAGGTTTTTTGGCAAATACCGTAACTACTGCTTAGCGGTTTATAGCCTTTCCAGCCATTGATGGTGGCTTGCTCTTGTTCGAGTAAGCGACGAATAAACTCTGCTTGTTTGGGGCAGTCTTCCTCGGCGTGAACGCAGATGGGAAACGCTTTTTGTTTGATCTGCGGCCCCTCGATAAAGGTTTCAAAGTGGACGCCACCTTGATTTTGATTATGCCAGTTGTGCTTGTAGAGCTGAAAGTAGTCACCGCGATTGTAAATGTCCCAATCATCATCAAACCAACTGGCTTGACGTAGCATTTTTTCGAGGTTGCGAAAAACGCCTTTAATGTCTTTCATGACGGTTTACCTTATTACTGAGTCTGGTTTCTTGGGCTAAGTGAATGCGAATACACTCAAATGGTTATGTTATAACATAACTGACACTGGTGCAATTTAGGAAGAAGCGTGTCCGAGCTGACAAAAAAACGCTAATAAATAAGCAGGCTCACGACAAAAATCTATAATCTTAATGACAAATATTAATCAGTGGACTCGGTGGGCTTTTTACTGGATAAAGCACCCAGTCATTAGGGGGGATTGCCCCGGTGATAAGGCAAGCCAGTCTTGTTTCTTTTTTCTTAATCATAAGTGATAAAAAACTGTGGAAAAACAAACAACTATTGAACAAGTTCGCGACGACTATAACATCAACTATTGGAGCCAAGGCTTCTTTGGTATTGATGATAAAGGGGACGTCTTTGCCAATCCGCGTCAGGATCAAAAAGCCCAAGTCTCCCTCGGTCATATCGTGGAGCAACTCGAAAGCAAAGGCCTGAATTTACCCGTTCTAGTGCGTTTTCCGCAGATTTTACACCAAAGGGTACACAACATTTGCGATGCGTTTAACCAAGCCATTACCGAGTGCCAATACCCCAGTCCGTATTTGTTGGTGTATCCAATTAAAGTGAACCAACAAAAAGAAGTGGTTGATGAAATACTGGCCAGTCAAGCTGAACTCGAAAACAAACAGCTGGGCTTAGAAGCGGGCAGTAAACCAGAGCTGTTGGCGGTTTTGGCGATGGCACAACATGCCAGTTCAGTGATTGTTTGCAATGGTTACAAAGACCGAGAGTACATCCGATTGGCCCTAATTGGTGAAAAACTCGGCCATAAGGTCTTTATCGTACTTGAGAAAATGTCTGAACTGGACATCGTACTGCGCGAATCAAAGGCATTGGGCGTGACGCCGCGCTTAGGTATCCGTATTCGTTTAGCCTCTCAAGGCGCAGGCAAATGGCAATCGAGCGGCGGTGAAAAATCAAAATTTGGTTTGTCGGCCAATCAAGTTCTGACCGTGATGGAACGCTTGCGCCGTGAAGGGCAGTTAGCTTCACTGCAATTGGTGCACTTCCACCTAGGCTCGCAAATGGCCAATATTCGCGATGTCAAAAATGGCGTGAGTGAAGCGGCGCGTTTTTATTGTGAATTGCGTGAACTCGGTGCCGACATTGGCTTTTTTGATGTCGGTGGCGGACTGGCGGTTGATTACGATGGCTCGCGCAGTCAATCATCGAATTCGATGAATTACGGTTTGGCGGAATACGCACGCAATATTGTCAGTGCCGTCAGTGATATGTGCCATTTGTACCATCAACCGACGCCGACGATTATTTCGGAGTCGGGCCGGTCGTTAACCGCCCATCACGCGGTATTGATCACCAATGTGATCGGCGCAGAAACCTATCAGCCTGAAGAGGTCAACGCGCCGCAAGCCGATGACCCATTATTGCTGCAAAACATCTGGCGCAGCTGGGAACATTTACTGCAGGGAAATGATGTTCGTGCATTGGTGGAAATTTTTAACGACACACAAAGCGATATTGCCGAGGTACACAGTCAATTCGCCACCGGTGTGATCAATTTGCAACACCGCGCTTGGGCAGAGCAAGTGGCGCTGAGAATTTACCATGAATTGGCGCAAAAACTCAGCAGCAAAAATCGCGTGCATCGCCCCATTTTGGAAGAGTTGCATGAACGCTTAGCGGATAAATTTTTCGTTAACTTCTCACTGTTTCAATCGATTCCTGATGCTTGGGGTATTGATCAAGTTTTTCCGGTCGTACCACTTTCTGGGCTTGATACCCTCAGTGATCGCCGTGCGGTGATGTTGGACATTACCTGCGACTCCGATGGGGTTGTCGAACATTATGTCGAAGGCCATGGCATCGAATCGTCACTGAGTGTGCCAGCATGGAACAAAGACAAACCGTATCACCTTGGTTTCTTCCTCGTGGGCGCGTATCAAGAGATCTTAGGGGATATGCACAATTTGTTTGGCGATACACACAGTGTCGTGGTCAATGTGACTGAGCAAGGCGATGCGCAAATCGACTTTATTAATGAAGGCGATACCGTGGAAGACATGATGAAATATGTTCATCTCGATGTTGACCTGATTCGTCAGAACTATCAATCACTGGTTAAGCAGCGCGTCGCAGAAGATGAGCAAGCGATGGTGCTCAATGAACTTGAAATTGGGTTGAGTGGTTACACTTACCTAGAGGATTTTTAAATGCATGACGTTTTTAGCAAAGAAGATTTTTCTTTGTATTCCAATGCAATGACATTTATGCGCGCGCCTTACCTGCGCGACCCACGTCAAAGCGAAGCCGATGTGGCCATTTTAGGCGTGCCGTTTGACATGGCAACGTCTGGTCGTCCGGGTTCTCGTTTGGGGCCCGATGCCATTCGTCGTGCTTCGGTGAACTTGTCGTGGGAAGGGCGTCGTTTCCCTTGGTCATTCAAACTTAGCGACCGCTTGTCTTTGGTCGATGCCGGTGACTTAGTGTTTGATTGCGGCGATGCGAAAGACTTGTCTGCTCGCTTACAGTTTGCTGCCGAGCAGATCATTGCGAGTGGTAAAGCCTTATTGGCCTTTGGCGGCGATCATTTTGTGTCACTGCCATTATTGCGCGCCCATCATGCTCACTATGGCAAGATGGCACTCGTTCACTTTGATGCCCATACTGATACGTATTCGTACGGCAGCGAATACGATCACGGCACCATGTTCTATCGCGCGCCGAAGGAGGGGTTAATCGATCTCGAGCATTCCGTGCAAATCGGTATTCGTACCGAATACGAGGCGGATAATCATGGTTTTGAGGTGATCAACGGCATGGAAGCGAACGATTGGTCTGTCGATGAGATTGTACGTCGTATCAAACAGCGAGTCGGGGACTTACCTGTTTATTTGACCTTTGATATTGATTGCCTTGATCCTGCTTATGCACCTGGTACGGGGACCCCGGTCTGTGGTGGACTAAGTACCGATAAAATTTTAAAAGTGATTCGCGCCTTGCAGGGGATTAATTTGGTCGGAATGGATGTCGTTGAAGTGGCGCCAGGTTACGACCAAAGTGAGGTGACCGCACTCGCCGCCGCGACCATTGCACTTGATCTGTTGCATCTTTACAGCACCAAAGCCTAAACGCCTGTCGCTCTTTTATCGTTAAGAGTTGTTTCTATTTAAGATACGTTTGTGCTTAAAACACGCTTTTACTCAAGTAGAAGCGTGTTTTTTTTGCTTATCAAAAGCTTAAAGTACCAAGATACCGAGGCCAGCAAAGAGGCCGATTAAGGCAATGATGGGGAGTTTTAACGTTTTCAAGGCGATAAATCCTGCCACCACCAAGGCCATGTCACTGGCGTTGACCACCGCACTACTCATCACGGGTTGATAGAGCGCGGCGGCCAATAAGCCGACCACACTGGCATTCACACCTTTGAGCGCACCGGCAATGCGCGGCTGATTGGCGAGGACTTGCCAATGCTTAATCACGCCCAGCAAAAGGAGAAAACCCGGAGCAAAGATTGCGATGGTGGCAACGATTGCGCCAACAATAGGCTGCGGGTATAAAAAGTAGCCCAAAAAGGTAGCGAAAGTAAACATCGGGCCAGGAACAGCTTGAGCCGCTGCGTAGCCTGCTAAAAATTGATCAGAAGTCAATTGTTCACCGACTAAGGTTTGCAATAACGGCAAGACCACATGACCGCCACCAAACACCAAGGTGCCGGCTTGATAAAAGTCGTTAAACAGGCTTGCAAGCGAGAACACCTCACCAAGCCATGGCATCGATAGCAATACAATGAAGAACAGCGCAATCGGCCAAAGGTTAGGGCGAAAAACGCTTGATGAAGAAGGGGCTGCCGAGCGAGCTAACCAGGTTGAGCCAACCAGTCCGGCAAGCAAAATTAACACCAATTGTAACCACAGGCTCGGTGCGATGAGCAAACACACCGCGGTGATCCCGGCCAGCAGTTGGGTCACTTTATGCTGACAGAAGTTTTTGTACATTCCCCATGTCGCATCGGCGACCACCACAACGGCCAACAGTTTGAGGCCGTGAACAAAACCTTGATAGGCTGAGTGTTCGGTGAGTTGGTTGCCAACAAGTGCAAGAGCCATCATGGCGAAAATAGACGGTAGCGTAAATCCCAAAAATGCGCTAATCGCTCCGGGTAAACCACCTTGTTTGTAGCCCAAGGCAAACCCAACTTGGCTGGAACCGGGGCCGGGTAAAAATTGGCTTAACGCGACGAGTTGAGCAAACTCTTCTTCACTAAGCCATTGTCTTTGAATCACAAACTGGTTGCGAAAATAACCAATATGAGCAGCCGGACCCCCAAAGCTGTAGCAGCCCAAACCAAAAAACACTTTAAAAATCGACCATGAATTCATCACAATTAGTCACTGTTACACGCGGTAAAACCACTATTGTAAAGGCTTTTTGTGAATCACTTAAGACAGGTACCGCCTTAATGGGTTAACAAATGTAAATTGGGTTAACCATCGACATACTCGCGCCATAACGTTTGTGCTTTATTCAGCGCTTGTTCGCGATCGCCAAGTTGAGTAAAGAGCACAGATACTAAGGTAGACACCACCGTTTTGGCCATGGTGTCTTTGTCCTCGTCTGGCGTGCCCAATGGGCATGTGTCGATTCTCGGTAGCACTAAGTCATCAAAGGCAGGCCAGTAGAGCTCGCTCACCCCTTGCTCTTGACTGAGCCACACCGTTTGGCTGACTTTGGGGTTGTACTCCGATTCACCAGATTGCCCTTTAAACGACAGCATAGTGTGACTTAATGTACCGACACTGTGCTCAATTCTGGCGTGTAATTCCTGGTAACCCGGGTGAAAACTGCCGCGGATCCCAAAGCGAGCTTGGCCTGGATTGAGTGCACGCACCACGGTATTGATAGGGGTTCTAAGACCGTAGCGATGGCGCCAATCCATCATGGCTAGCGCTTGCGGAGCAAAGTTTTCCAGCGGCAAATACGCTATATTTTTGTCGTCGAGGAGGGTTTGCGCGTGCAACGCGTCTTTGGCTCGTTCGATACCGATCTGCTCAAGATAATCGGACGCGTGCTCACGGGGGTTAACCGAGTCTTTGTAACCGTGCAGTAACACGCGCTGGCCTTGCTTGGCCAAAATCTTGGCTGCAATCAGATGCCAGGGTTTGCCAAGGCTTAAGCGTTTACCCGCATAACAAGGCCAATCGATATCGGCGTTGATCTTGGCAATACGCGGTTGAAAGGCACGGACAAAACCGGCAATCTCGTCATGGGTTTCGTTTTGTACTCGGATCAGCATTAACAGCATCGCCATTTGATCGGCATCGCAATGGCCATCTAAATACTCACTCATAATGGTGTACGCTTGTTCAAAGGAAAGGGGCTTTCTGCCACGCTCACCGCGTCCTACCGTACGAATACACTCTAAAATGCTGCTTTCCATTTTTACTCCCCATGGCGTTGTCGCTAATACTCTAATATAACAGCCTTTTATAAAAAATCGGCGATAAATTTCGCGGCCGCGTTACTAAAAAACACAACGGGACACCCATAAAATAATCGAGGACACTCATGAATTGTCTGCAAATTGGGTTCGCCATTTAGCCAGCGAAGAGTGTGTTGATTTCATGGGTGTCCTGAAGTTTCCTCCTGAAGCTTCCATGACTTCCCAAAACGGGACACCCATAAAATAATTGAGGACACCCATGAATTGTCTGTAAATTGGATTCGCCATTTAGCCAGCGAGGAGCGTGTTGATGACATGAGTGTCCTGAAGTTTTTGTAGTTTTTCTTGCGTGTCCTGAAGTTTTTGCAGTTTTTCCTGCGTGTCCTGTTATCTCTTTATTGTCTTATCTGTCTTTAAAGAAAAAATCCCCTGAGTGGTGTATCAGGGGAAGGCGGGCAGTGACTGTTCAAGCGCGTTTGAGCTTATCAGTGGACGATGGCTTGGCTTTAGATTGACTCAAGGGCTCGACTTTGCGCTGCTTTTCATAGAGGAAGGTCAGCACTTCAGAGCGAAGACGGTTATAGCTTGGGTCCTGGGCTAAGGTTAAGCGGTTTCTTGGTCTTGGTAAATTGACCTCCAATATTTCACCGACGGTCGCACTTGGCCCATTGGTCATCATGACGATCTTATCGGACAATAACACCGCTTCATCGACGTCATGAGTAATCATGATCACGGTATTGTTGAGTTCGTCTTGGATCTCCATTAACGAATCTTGCATATGAGCGCGTGTTAGTGCATCGAGGGCACCAAACGGCTCGTCCATTAGCAATACTTCGGGTTGCATGGCAAGTGCTCTGGCAATCCCAACTCGTTGTTTCATCCCCCCAGAAATTTCATCTGGCCGCTTGTTAATCGCGTGATCCATGTGCACCAGCTGCAAATTGTGCTCAATCCATTCTTTCATCTCATTGGCATTCATGGTTTTTGAGAAGACTTGTTTGACAGCCAGTTCAACATTTTGATAAGCCGTTAACCAAGGGAGTAGGGAGTGGTTTTGAAACACCACCGCTCGCTCGGGCCCGGGTTGGTTGACCTCTTTGCCATTTAAAATTACCCCGCCGCTCGTGGCATTGTGCAGCCCTGCGACAACGTTGAGTACCGTGGATTTACCACAACCAGAGTGGCCGATAAGCGAGATAAATTCGCCCTTGTTAATTTGTAAATTGACGTCTTTTAACGCGGTAAAAGGGCCATTTGGCGTCGGAAACACCATATCAATATGACTAATGTCGAGAAATGCTTGCATGGTAATCTCCTTGTTTATCGTACTTCGGCGGCTTTATCCCAGCTCACCCAACGTTGCAATTGCATCATACTGCGATCGAGCATGAAGCCAATTAAGCCAATGACCAGGACCGCCGTCATGATTCGACTCAGGGATTGTGAGCTGCCGTTTTGAAACTCATCCCAAACAAATTTGCCAAGGCCTGGGTTTTGCGCCAGCATCTCAGCGGCGATCAGCACCATCCAAGCAATACCAAGTGACAATCTCATTCCGGTAAAGATAGCAGGCACAGACGACGGTAAGACGATTTTTCTGACATGGGTTAATGGGGGCAGGCGTAGCACTCGGCTCACGTTAACCCAATCTTTTTCAATAGAGCTCACTCCGACGGCGGTATTGATGACCATGGGCCACAAACAGCATAAGGTTACCGTGATCACTGAGTTGATAAATGACTTGGCAAACATCGGGTCGGACGTGGTATACACCGCGCTGACCACCATGGTCACTAAAGGTAGCCAAGCCAATGGCGAAACGGGTTTAAAGATCTGAATAATTGGGTTGATCGCCGTATTGAGAGAGCGACTCAAGCCAATGGCAATACCCAATGGAATCGCAATGATGGCGGCGACGATAAACCCAGTCATCACCGTGATTAAGCTGGTGACAATCTGGTCGAGAAAGGTTTCTTTGCCGGTATAGGCGCGTATTTTAGGTTCATAGGAAGGGTCGGCGGCAACGCGTTTGGCATTGCGCTCTTCTTGGCGTTGGTAGAACGCTTGCTCTTTCTCTCGCTCTTGGTTGTGTTCTAAATAAAGATTGACGATTTGCTCTGAAACTTGTGATGGCCCTGGGAATTTACCCAGCGACGTATTGATTTGATTGGCGGCAATTGACCAAATGAGCAAAAAACAGGCGATGCCCGCAATGGGTAATAACAAGGCTTTCAATTGTTGAGTGCACCAATCGCTGATCACCGTGATTACCGTGCTTTCGGCCTTGGCGTTAAGTGGTTGTGTTTTCATCTCTCTGTCCTTAGTGCCGGCGAACTCGCCGGCATCATTGACTGTGGTGGATTACAGTTTTTGTTGGGCTTTGAGACCAATCGAAAATTTGTCGATGTAGTCGTTGGGCTTGTTGCCGTCGTAAACAATGTTGTCGATAAAGTGAGTTTGCGGTTGGCGGTAACCATCTTCTTGACTAAAGTCGGGGAAGTCGGCTTTATCCATTAATTTTTCATCGATAAGCGATTGTGCGGCTTTGATGTAAATGTCTGGACGATAGACTTTTTTCGCCGTTTCTTTGTACCACTCATCACTTTGTGGTTCACTGATCTGCCCCCAACGACGCATTTGGGTCAAATACCAAATGGCATCAGAGTAATAGGGGTAAGTGGCGTTGTGGCGGAAAAAGACATTAAAATCAGGCACGGCGCGCTTATCGCCTTTTTCGTACTCAAACGTGCCCGTCATGCTGTTGGCTATCACGTCGTAGTCGGCGCCAACGTAGTTTGATTGCGATAAGATTTTGACCGCTTCCGGGCGATTGGCATTGTCGTTGTCATCTAACCATTTGGCGGCGCGGATCAACGCACGGGTGAGACGAATGGTCGTATTGGGGTATTTTTCAGCAAATTGTTTGGTGATACCAAAAACTTTCTCTGGGTTGTTTTTCCAGATTTCATAGTCGGTGACCACAGGGACACCAATGCCTTTAAACACCGCTTGTTGGTTCCACGGTTCGCCAACGCAATAACCGAAAATCGTACCGGCTTCTAAGGTGGCGGGCATTTGTGGCGGCGGTGTGACAGACAGTAAAGCGTCGGCATCGAGTTGACCTGACGTATCACCGCGGTGTGGGGCGTAGTAGCCTGGGTGAATACCCCCGGCGGCTAACCAATAGCGAAGTTCGTAATTGTGGGTCGAAACGGGAAAGACCATGCCCATTTTAAACGGCTTGCCTTCGGCATTGTATTGGTCGACCACCGGTTTTAGTGCGTCGGCTTTGATTGGGTGAACCGGTCTACCGTCGTCCATTTTAGGGATATTGGCTTTCATTTGTTGCCAAACCTCGTTGGAGACCGTAATGCCGTTGCCGTTAAGATCCATAGAAAATGGGGTAATGATATCCGCTTTGGTGCCATAGCCAATGGTCGCGGCTATCGGTTGGCCTGCGAGCATGTGGGCGCCATCGAGACGGCCATCAATCACCCCGTCTAGCAAGACTTTCCAGTTTGCTTGCGCTTCAATGGTGACGTACAAGCCTTCGTCTTCAAAGTAGCCTTTTTCATACGCAATGGCGATGGGGGCCATATCCGTGAGTTTGATAAAGCCAAAGGTAAGCTCTTCTTTCTCGGGCCAGCCAAGCTCTTCGGCATTAAGGCTAACGGGGGCAAGCAGGCAGAAGGTACTGACCGCAGCGATCACAGCGCTTCTCAGGGCATTCTTTTTCATTTTGATTCCTTTCATCAATAAAAAGTCCGCGATGGCATAACAGGCCATCAGATAGTTACACAGGTGAGTCTCTACTGGACGGCAAACCAATCAGTCTCAACCGTGCTAACGTCGAATACAAGGGTGTATTCTCAGTATCAATACCAAGTTGAGCAATAAGTGTTCCAATTTATAAGTTGCAGATAATTAAAGAGAAAGTGATAAGTAAAATCACAATGATCACTAAGAGGGGGCGCATTGCACTCGATATTATGCGCTTCTACCCCTTTAGGCTTAGAAGGGGATACAGAGTCAAAAATAAGCGCGTTAGAGGTAAAAAAGGCCAATCAATCTGTGATTGGCCAGTGAACAATACCGCGAGTCAAACGCGTTTAAAAGGCGGGAGAAAATTAAGCGACATCGGCCTCTTGATGTTTTTCGGCCTCGTGAGACGTGTTCTCTACATTGGTGTTTAATTCAACTAAATGGTTGTCAAGGTTGAGACTTTTCGCCGTCTGCGCCAATACGTGTTGATGCAACTGTGGGTTGTCGAGTAAATCCTGACCATACGATGGCAACATTTGTTGGATTTTGTTTTGCCACGCTTTGCTGCCCATTTGTTCTGGGAAACAACGCTCGAGTAATTCCATCATGATGGCGGCCGAAACTGAGGCCCCCGGCGATGCACCAAGGAGTGCGGTTAAGCTTCCGTCTTTGGCGTGAACCAGTTCAGAGCCTAAGTGTAATGCGGCTTTTTTACCGGCTTCTTTTTTGATGATTTGTACTCGTTGCCCGGCTTGACACAAACGCCAGTCACTGGCTTTGGCCTTAGGGTAAAAGGCTTGCAAGGCTTTGATGCGGTCGTCTTCACTTTGCGTTAGTTGGCCGACGAGGTATTTCACCAAGTCAAAGTTATTGAGCCCGACGTGCATCATTGGCAGCACATTGTGTGGTGTGACCGACGAAAATAAATCGAGAAGCGAGCCCTGTTTTAAGAATTTACTCGAGAAACTGGCAAAAGGCCCAAATAACAGCATTTTTTTGCCATCAATGACCCGAGTATCCATGTGTGGGACCGACATCGGCGGAGCACCGACCGCCGCTTTGCCATACACTTTCGCTTGGTGGGCGTTGACGAGATCTGGGTTCTCAGTCACTAAAAATTGGCCCCCGACCGGGAAACCCGCATACGATTTCGCTTCTGGGATCGACGATTTTTGCAATAAGGTCAATGAGGCACCGCCAGCACCGATGAACACGTAACGGCTAAGAACGGTGTGCTCTTTACCCGTTGTCAGACAGCGCACACCCACTTTCCAACGGCCATCACTTTGCTTGTCAAGCTGAGTCACTTTGTGTTTTAACTGCAGTGAAAAACGCTCGTTGCGCTGCAAATTGTCGATCATTTGGCGGGTGAGCTCACCAAAGTTGACATCCGTGCCATCGATAGAGCGGGTAGCGGCGATCGGCTGATCACTGGAACGACCCTCCATCATCAAAGGCAACCAAGTGCGAATTTGCTCGGGGTCTTCGGAATAAGCCATGCCTTCGAACAAAGACAAAGAGGAAAGGGCTTGATAGCGTTTGCGCAAAAATTCGACGTTCTCTTGGCCACTGACAAAGCTCAAATGAGGCACGCTATTGATGAAGCTGCTTGGCGTGCCAAGTTGACCTTGCTCGCTTAGGTAAGCCCAAAATTGGCGTGATAATTGAAACTGTTGGTAGATTTTAATCGCTTTACTGATATCGATACTGCCATCGGCTTTCAGAGGCGTGTAGTTGGACTCCGCTAAGGAGGTGTGACCGGTGCCGGCGTTATTCCAACCGTTCGAACTTTCTTGAGCGACATCGCTTAAACACTCATAGAGGTTGATTTGCCAGTTGGGCTCCAATTGTTGTAGGAAACTGCCCAGTGTGGCACTCATGATCCCACCGCCAATAAGCACAACATCAACCTGGTTTTCTTTGCCTTTTTGCCCATTCTGGTTCAAGTCTCTTTGACCAGTTTCTTGTCTCATTTCCTTTGACTCTCTTTGCTAGTTAACCCTCACTTGGCACTTTATCGACGCTAAGGTGATTGTCCTATCACCTGGCCATCGGCTTGATAGCGATCGACATTCATCAGTTTGTCAAGTGCACATCTATGCAGTCAATATACCACTAATTGAATCGCTAACAAGGGGACAATTGATTTTATTTTACACATCAAAATAAAACACTATTTAACCATTATTTAAAGCATTCCACACTATAAGTGCCTATTTTCAGTACCGCTTGTGGCCAGAAGTGCTCAACAGGTTAATCATACGAATTGATGAATAAATATATAACAAAAAAAGAATAATAAGTCATAAGTATATTGAGTTGCCACATGGGCTACTGAGCTGGAGGGCGATGTCGAGCTAACGAATCTAGCCAGTGGGCAACAATATAGATGATCACTAAGGCAATCATCAATTCTGTAGCGCGCAAAGTAATGGAATTAAGGCCAAAATTGTTGCCGTATTGGGCAATGTACAATTGATATGGAATTAAAAAGCCCATTAAAGCGTCGCCGTGAATCGCTTTGTCCACCGGCTCTGAATGCTGTATCCAGTACAAAATGAGGTAAATCAACAAAAAGGAGATTAACGCGTAGCTAAATAGATTCACTTCCGTACCTGAGTACACCATCGACATGATGATCGCCAGACAACAGCCGCCAATCTGCGACAACAATTTTTCTTTTGAATGTTGTTTCATGTGCTGATGGGTCGGTTGCATCGCGGAGGTGACTAAGGGCACTAAGCAAAATACCGCACTGGTGACTTGATTGATCATGATAAAGGCCAAGCCGCCGCCAACCAATACCAGTATTTTGAGCCGATCACTGCCGGTTACAGGTTGGTGAATGACTTGCGGTGCCGAAGGGGCACTTTTGGGCGGCATGATATGATTCATAAAGCTCGTGACGAAAGCGACAACCCCGGCACTTAACACTACGTCGTGCATGTAAAAAATAAGTGCATCGGTATACGTACCGCTATTGTGATAAGTGGTGACAAAAATGATCATGAACAAAGGCAGTACCGCTTGGCCAATTTTGAGGTTGGTATTGGCTTGGCGGCGTACGTGATCAAAAAACACCAGGCAGCAGGTCCAAATAATGAAGGGGTGTTCACTGAAGGCTTGGTTGACTAAGGTAGCCCCTAAGGCGCATATGACGGCGGGCAATAATTTCCCCAGTAACTGATGAATGTGCTTAGACACCGTTGTGGTTGATAATAAAATCGCAAATAACAACAAGTAAACACCGACCGTCATATGCAGTGTTTTACTCAGCATTAAGCAAATTAAAATGATCAGTGTTTTTCGTAGCAGCTCGTACATTAGTATAAGTATCTCAACCAGCTCAATAGGGACATCCAAGTATCGGACACCTTGCCGTCATCGCGGAGCATGACACTGGCACGGCCGCCCGCCACCACGTTGCTTGGCATCTCATCAAGACGAATTCGGACGCGGACTTTTTGCTGGGAGCGGATCCAGCGTGTTTCATTGGTCACTGTCGCGAGTTGGCCGGCATCGTTAAGACCCGATTGAATGGCTTGGTCGATGGCGCTAATTTGGCCTTGGAATACGCGGTTGGGCAGAGCATCAAACACGATATTGACGTGGCGATTTTTCTGTAATGCCGGTAAGCCTTTTTCAGTAAAATCCGCGGCGACCCATAAATCTTGGCGGTTGACCAAGTGAACCGCCACCGAAGACGGGCTAACGTACATACCAGGTTTATAGGCCAAATTGGTGACAACCCCAGCGTGTTTGGCAATCATCAGGGTACGCTCTAAGTTTCGCTTTGCCGTCGCGAGATCGGCATTGGCTTGCTCAAGTTGTGCGTTGGCGTTGGCCATGGCTTCTTTGGCAACATCGAGGTCGTCTTGGCTGATGGAGCCTTTTTTGGCTAACGCGCGAATTCGCTGATAGTGACGTGTACTTTTCGCCAGTGTACTCTGTCGTTGTTTCTGGACGGCTAACGCTTTGTCTTTGGCTATTTGATAGTCAGTGCGATCAATCTGCAACAGCGGTGCCCCGGCTGGTACGCGTTGTCCCTCGCGAACGTAGACATCAGTAATATACCCCTTCACTTCAGGGACCACATTAATTGAGGTGGTTTTGACTGTCGCTTGTGTGGTAAAGGGAATGGCATTGTCGGTGTAAACCAAAAACGCGCTAAAACCGACGGCGATCACAAGAACACAAGTCGTAATGTAGGCGTAAATATCACGTTTCATTCAGTTTTCTTATTTAACTATTACTGCCCTAGTCAGTGCGTGCTGACTAGGGCAGGATGGGTTTATTTCAAATAGTGAGTTTGGCGAGCACTAAACGATAGTGCGAGTCAAAGCCACTTACGACAAACGCTTGAGCAGCGCTTTGGCAACGGCCTCGGAACTGGCTGGGTTTTGACCGGTGATCAACAGACCGTCTTCAACCACAAACTCACTCCAGTCGTCAGATTTTTGGTAATCGGCGCCCAGTCGAATGAATTCGTCTTCAATCAAAAACGGCACCACGTCAGTCAGCCCTACGCCGGCTTCTTCACCATTGGTAAAGCCGGTGACCTTGCGCCCTTTGATCAATACATCGCCATTAGCGGCTTTCACGTCTTTAAGTACCGCTGGCGCATGACACACAAAGCTGATGGGTTTTTGGGCTCGCTCGAACGATTCGATCAAGGCAATTGAGGTGGCTGAGGACGTTAAATCCCACAATGGGCCATGACCGCCAGGGTAGAATACCGCGTCAAAGTCTTCGCTATTGATGGTCTCGAGTTTGACCGTGTTCGCCAAAACCGCTTGTGCTTGTGGGTCTTGGTTGAAGCGCTCGGTCGCTGGCGTTTGAAAATCCTCTAGCTCACTATTCGGGTCTAAAGGGGGCTGACCACCAAGCGGTGAAGCCAAAGTAATCTCGCTGCCTGCATCGAGAAACTGATAATACGGCGCGGCAAACTCTTCTAGCCAAAAGCCGGTTTTTTCTCCGGTATCGCCCAGTTTATCGTGTGACGTTAGTACCATTAAAATCTTCATTTAACACTCCTAAATGTAGGGTTGGTAAGACTTGATTCAGCTTTGGAAAAAAGCGTTCAACGCAGTGAGTTTTTCTTGGTAAGGCGCGCGCAGACGTTGGCTAGACTCGGCTTGTTCGCTTTGGATTACAACCGGTTTTGCATGTGAAAACTGACGGAAACCATAAATACCGTGATAAGCCCCCATGCCTGATGGACCTACACCGCCAAACGGTAAATTTTCGATGCTGACATGGGTCATCACATCGTTAACCACCAGAGCTCCTGAGGTAGTGTGATTGGCAAAGTGTTGTTGATTCTGCTCAGACTCACTGAAAAAGTAAGCCGCCAGTGGTCGAGGGTGAGCATTGACGTACGTGATCGCTTCTTGCTCGTCTTGATACGTTTTCACCGGCAGTAATGGACCAAAGATCTCTTCTTGCATAATGGCCATGTCATCATTCACATCTAAGACTAAATGCGGTGCCACCTTACGGCGTTGTGCGTCATAGGCTGGCTCATCGTCCGCGGCTAATTTAACTAGGGTGGCCCCTTTGGCTTTGGCATCGTCCAGTAAACCCACTAAGCGATTGAAATGACGCTCATTGATGATCGCTGTGTAATCTGGGTTGTCATAAATGGTTGGGAATGAACCTGCCATAAACTGACGGGCTTGGTCGACGAAGGCCTCGCGTTGCGACTCAGCTAAGATCAAGTAGTCTGGCGAAATACAAATTTGACCGGCGTTAAAGGCTTTCACCGTTAAGGTGCGCTCGACGGCTTTGGTGAGATCTGCATCTTTAGCGACCACAACCGGCGATTTACCGCCCAGCTCTAAGGTCACAGGCACTAAATGTTCTGCCGCTGCGCGCATGACGTGTTTGCCCACGGCGGTGCTGCCGGTGAAGATCAAATGATCAAAAGGTAGCGCGCTGAACGCTTGCCCGACCTCGGCATCGCCAAGGACCACGGTCAACTCTTCTGGACCGAAGTAACGACCAACCAGTTCAGCCAAGAGTTGTGAGGTTTTCGGGGTTAACTCCGACGGTTTTAACATGGCGGTGTTACCGGCCGCAAAAACACTGGCCAGTGGACCAAAAGCCAGGTTGATTGGAAAATTCCAAGGGCTGATGACACCGACCACACCAAGGGGTTGGTACTGCACTGCAGTCTGCATACCCGGTGCTGGCGCTTCAACTCGCTCAGGTTGCATCCAGTCGGCTAGGTTATCGCTGGCGTGTTGCAATAAATTAATGGTACCGAGCAAGTCGGCAGCGCCAGTTTGGTATGCACTGCGATGACCAAAGTCTTGGCTGATTGCTTCGGTAAGCGCTTGGTGGTTGTCTGCAATTAAGGCCATGCTGCGTGCCAATCGATCTTGGCGCAGCGCGATGGAAGCGGGGCCGTTGTTGATTTGTTGCTTTTTCATTGACTTCAGAATAGAGCGTAACTGTGATTGATTGTCAGTGCTGGACATATGGCCTCCTGTAAGACGGAATGAGCAAAAAATGGCGTTAGCTTTGTCACACAACTCGTTTTCGATATTGGCATGTTACTCAATATCGGTATTGGCGGGTAATTATGCTATTTTGTAGAGGGTATAAAAATATTTATAGGCGAAACCATGTCATTAGTAAGAATGAGAAGCTTTATTGAGGTGTACCGACAACGGTCGCTGAGCCGCGCGGCCAAAGCGTTAAATCTGACTCAACCTGCGGTGTCGCAACACATTACCGGCTTAGAAATCGCCGTGGGTAAACCGTTATTTGAACGCACCAGCTCAGGGGTAGAGCCGACCGCCGCGGGCAAAGAGCTGGCCTTTGACATCGGTGATAAATTGGATATGGCCGAAGCGGCGCTTGCCAACGCCCGCTCGCGCTCGATGGATCTTTCCGGAGTATTACAGATTGTTGGCCACGCGGATTTCATGGCTGAAATTTTAAGTGAGCCATTATTGCCTTTATTGACGTCGGGCATGAAAGTACGCATGCACAGCGAAACCGGTATCATGATCAAGAATATGTTGTTAGAAGGTCATTGCGATTTGGGTATTACCGCTTATCCGGTGCTCGATGAACGATTGCGCAGTGAACGTATTTACACGAGTCGTGTCTTGCCTGTGGCCTCTAAGGCGGTGGCAGAGAGGATCGCAGGGGCGAAGAGTCTTGCGCAAGGCTTGAGTGAAGAGCATTTACTGTCTTATAACTTGGAGTTGAGCTTGATTGAAACCTGGCTGAAAAAAAACAAACTCTCGCTCGAAAGCTTAACCCCTAGTCTTGTCAACCTTGACTTTCGTGCCCAGCGCAACATCTTAATTCAGGGCTTTGGGTGGTCGGTGATGCCAGATTTTCTATGTCGTGAGCAAATTAAAAATGGTGACTTGGTGGAACTCCCTTCACCTCATGGCACTCACGAAATTGATTATTTCCTTATTTGGCTGCCAAGTGCACTTCGTCAAGTACGCGTTTCTCACGCCCGTCAAACCTTGCTCAACCTCATTCGTCAACGATAAAGGTCGTCGGTGAAACCCAGGCCGCACCAAGGTGTTGCCAGCTCTGATCGTACCCTAAGGGCATCCGTCGTATCGGCTCTCATTAAGCAGCCAATCGCGCAAGAGAAACAGTGAAGGGTTATCCATGTGTTCAGGATAGCTAAAATAATAATGTTTCCCTGAAGGGACGACGGTGTCGAAAGGCTGTAATAAACGCTTTAATTTCATGTCTTGTTTGGCAAGGGTAATGTCGCCAACCGCAATGCCAAAGCCTTGTTGAGCCGCTTGCATGGCTTGGTCTAGGGTGGCGAAATGCTGGTTGGTTTTACTGGCCAACTTGGTTTGACTGACCGCGTTTAACCACAAAGACCAATCGCTTTGCATCGGGTTGGCGTGCAGCCAAGCAAAGTGTGTTAAGGCATCGGCTTGTGGGGCGTGGTCGCGGTCATAGCGACTGTGCCACAACTCAGGGCTACACAGCGGCGTTAATTGCTCGGCAAACAGAGAAAAACAGTCAATACCGGGTAACTTGGGCTGTTCGGCGTAGAGGATGACGATGTCAAAGGCGTGATAGTTACTCTCGGTTTGATGACTGATGGTCGAGGTTAACTCAACGTCGATTTCTGGGTGAGCTTGTTGAAAGTGCATTAATTTATCGAGCAGCCATGAGGTCACGCAACTTGGCGTGTTGATGCGCAGTGTTGAGTGGTTACGAGCCACTTCAATAACGGTTTGTTGTAATTGCTCAATCAAGGCTTGGGCTTTGGGCACGAGGATTTGACCGTTGGGGGTTAAACTCAAGCCTCGAGCGTGGCGATAAAACAGTTTGACCGCCAGTTTTTCTTCTAATGAAATGATCTGACGACTGACCGCCCCTTGAGTTAAGTGCAGATCACGAGCGGCGCGAGTAAAGCTTAAATGGTGCGCGGTCGCCAAAAAAATTTGCAGTGCTTTTGTCGAGGGAAGAGACATACTAATAGCCATG
The DNA here is from genome assembly GCF_040957575.1 of Vibrio sp. HB236076. Taxonomy (NCBI): domain Bacteria; kingdom Pseudomonadati; phylum Pseudomonadota; class Gammaproteobacteria; order Vibrionales; family Vibrionaceae; genus Vibrio; species Vibrio sp. HB236076. The sequence continues at coordinate 3,995 of NZ_CP162602.1, read as the reverse complement.
AGTTTTTATCATGACAAGTATGCTTTTATTTCGATTCATTTTGCAAATACTTTTTGATTGAATGATTTATTAATTAATCATTTTGACAATTAGTGCATAAAAACAGATTTTGTGTAAAAAACTATGCGTGCTGTTCAAAGTTGTTTGTATTTTATGAGGTGTGAATGTCACGTCTAATCGATGCTATCGTCCCTGAGTCGATAAAAAAATTAATACCTTACCAGTCTGCTCGTCGCATAGGGGGCCATGGTGATATTTGGTTAAATGCCAATGAGTTAGAGCAGGCTATAGCGTACACTCAAGACGCCGGCCAATACCATCGCTACCCGGACTTTTTGCCAGGCCAAGTTGCAGCCGCTTATCAGGCCTATGCCAACACCCAAGCCGAGGTGTTAGCGGTGCGCGGCGCTGATGAAGCCATTGATTTGATCACCCGTGCATTTTGCCAGCCCGGTAAGGATAAGATTGCGATTTGTACGCCAACCTATGCCATGTATCAATTTTGTGCCGAGGCTTCATTGGTACAAACCTTGGCCTTGCCTTTGCAGGGAGCGGACTTTGCGCTTCCCTTAGAAGCGTTAATTGAGGCCAGCGTTGAAGCCAACGTAGTGTTTTTATGCTCGCCAAACAACCCAACCGGACAAGTGCTCGATAAAGCGCAAGTGACGACCTTGCTTGAGCATACTAAAGAGCAGACGTTAGTGGTTATCGATGAAGCGTATATTGAATATCAACCCGACGCTTCCTTTGCTGATCTGCTTGAGGAATACCCCAATTTGGTGATCATTCGCACCTTGTCAAAAGCCTTTGGTTTGGCGGCGGTTCGCTGCGGTTTTATTCTTGCCAACCCTGAGGTCATGGACATCGTAAAGCGTTTAGTACCGCCTTATCCAATGCCAGACCCAAGTTGTGAACTGGTGTTAAACGCTCTGTCTGAGCAGGGTTTAACCAAGATGCAAACCGGGGTTGATAGCTTGATTGAGACACGCGATTGGTTTGCCGAACAACTTTCGAACTATGGGTTTATTGAACGCGTCTACCCAAGTGCAACCAACTTTGTGTTAGTGAAAACTCAACCTGAGTTCGATCTGTTTGATTACCTTAAACAACACGGTGTGGTTACTCGTAATCAAGCACATGAAGACAGTCTTAAGCATTGTGTCAGGATCACCATTGGCACTCGACAAACCATGCAAAAAGTGGTTGATCTTATCGATCAATATACCCCTCAATCTCAAAGTACAATATCTCAAAATACAAACCAAGGATGAAAAAATGAAAAAAACGTTTAGCTTAGGTCTGGCATGTTTGGCCATGATGACTTCCCACGTAGTAATGGCAAAAGAAGTACGCTTAGCTTCGGATTTTACCTACCCTCCGTTTAATTATAAAAATGCCGAAGGTACCCCTGTTGGTTTTGATATTGAAATTGCAGATGCTTTGTGTGCAGAAGCAAAACTCGAATGTACTTGGGTGTCCCAAGGTTGGGATGCCTTGATCCCAAGTCTTCTTTCTCGTAAAGCCGATGTGATCATGGCGTCAATGCGCATCACTGAAGATCGCAAGAAAAAAGTGCTGTTTACCGATAAGTACTACCAAACCCCAGCGCGTTTTGTCGCCAAATCCAGTGCCGACTTTGCCATGGATAGCCAAGGGTTAGCAGGCAAAACCATCGGCGTTCAGCAAGGGACCATCCACGACCGTTACGTCACCGACAAATTTGCTGATGTGGCCACCATCAAACGCTACAGCGGTCAAGATGAAGTGTATCTCGACATGCAAAATGGCCGTTTGGACGTGACCTTTGGCAACGCCGATCAATTGGAGTTGGCATTTTTGGCCAAACCGGAAGGGCAAGAGTTTGCTTTTAAAGGCCAAGCGGTGACGGATAAAGCCTATATCGGTGAAGGCACCGCGCTCGCACTTCGCAAACAAGATAAGGCGCTGGCTGAGCAATTTAACCAAGCGATAAAAGCCATTCGTGCCAATGGGACTTACGACAAGATAGCCAACAAATACTTTAACTTTGATATTTATGGCGGCGATCTTTAAATTGTCCGTCGTGATGAGTGAAAGGCGCGGGTAGAAACAGCGCATAAAAAAACAGGCAGAGTGAAGTACTCTGCCTGTTTCGTTAGGGCTTGAACAACTCGGCTTACCGCGTGGTGCACGATTTATTGATTGATAAGCGCTGGCCAATTTTGCTCAGCTTGGGCAATAAATCCTGGGATGTCTTTGTTCCACATCTCTTGAACGCTTTGGTCGTAGTTTAAATAAAGCTTATCACCGACAATACGCCAATGCAGCGGATCGCCAGGGGCAAAGTCATTTTTTGCCGCGACCGCCCAAGCGCAATAGCCACCGTATTGAGGCGCGTATTTGTCTGGGTTATTGACAAACAGGTCGAGGTTTTCTTGACTGGAAAAATACCAATCTGCCCCTTGGTAGCGGGTTTTGAATTGATCGCTCCCTTTGACCGGCTTATTTTCGGTAAAGTAAGCGACCGTATCATAACCACCAACGGCTTTACTGCTAAAAAAGCTGGTGTAGACCGGGTCCTGAGCGTGTGCGGATAAACTAAACATCAGGGGCGTTATCAACAGGGATACCAAAAGCCAAAATTTTCTCATCGTCTTTTCCTTTTAATTCGTCATTTCAATATAAAGGACAGGGGGAGGGGCAAAAATATTTCATCTCTAGCCGACAACATGTCTTTTTTCGGTGTCTTTGTGCTTTTTAAGGCGCATTGAACATCGGGTTATTGCTTCGCTATCAGCATCTTGATAATCCATCGTGATATGAGATTGGTCGATGCAAATGTGTGTAAAACTAACGGTTTTCGCGTCATTTCGCTGCAGGTTGGGGCCTAAATAGCTAAGCTCGCTGCGGTGGCGGTGAAAGTCAATATGCGCGGCGACCGTGGGGTTAGGCAACACGTGTTGAGTGTAGTGTTGGCGGCGAAATTGGATCACTTCTTCGTATCGATAACCGCTTGAGCTCACGGGGGACGCCGCGACACTGTCACACAAACTATGGCCATCCCATTGCATCGCTCTCACGTTGTGAGCTAGCGGACTTTGAGTGGGGGCAAACAGCACGAAGGTAAAAGGCGCATAGTGTGATAAGTCGAGTTGTTTAAATGCTTTGATCAAACCATCGACACTCTGGTGTTGAATAAAGGTTTTCACTAATTGTCCGCGACTGACCAAAGGGCCCTGCGGGGTTTGTCCCTGATAAAAGTTGAGTAAACACAGGGCAATACCGTATTCATTGACACCAATCCAACTGCCGCCGCCTTGTGGGTCAATTGGCATGACCCACTGCGTGCCATCAGGGCTTTGGTGGTAGTTTGGTGGCGTAGCAATAACGCGATCAATCTGTTCATCGCGATTAAAAAACAGATGAAAGGCGCCGTTGTCGACTAGCCAGGAAGCTGTACACATACTGTATCCTTGTTTGCTATAAGGCGATTAAGCTCGGCCTCTTAAATAGGTCGAGGTTGACGGCGCAAAACCAAAGCTTTCATTGAGCTCAATATTGCGGTGCTTACCAATGGTTTTGATCATGGCATAATGATGAATGGTGTGACTGGCGGTAAACAAGAGCTCGCGTCGCAAACTTGACGTCATCTCACAAATTTGCTGAGTGGCTAGGGTGGCCTCGGATAAAATTGACAAGGGAACATCAAGGCTTTTTTCGTCTATCGCTAACAGCCAGTTTTTGATCTCATGCAATTCTTCTACACCGGTTTCAAGGTCGGTTTCCACTTTTGCGCCTCGGCGGCGAGCATCGTAATCGACAACACCGATGTTGTTGGCGTTGATCACCGCTCGATAGAGATCCAATATGTGGCGTAAATGTTGTCCCATGCTGCTATCGACATAAGGTTTGGCACTGTAGGTATAATCGCTTTGCTTGCAATGCTGAAAAAACGCCAAACCTTGTTCAATGGCTTCCAAGTTGCCGGTAATCGACGGACAGAGTGTCTGAGTCAT